>JABDBQ010000030.1:32758-34457 GCA_013288555.1 Bacteroidota bacterium
AGTTCGAAACGCGTCCCTGTAAGCCCGCATTTGCTATAAATAGCAAATCACAAATATCATTGTGTTATAAATGTTTTCCATTAATAACTGCAAAAATCGTTTTCCGGGAACAGTCAGAGAGATTAGAACTTTTCCCTTCAAATGGTATACGGCATACTGCGGGATGATAAGCGAACAAACAATAGCAGAGTTTCAAGGGCTTGTTAAAAGAAAATATGGTCGAGAGATAACGTTGGAAGAAGCATGGGAAATACTGCATGATCTGACTGATTATTATTTTACCCTACATTTGATTGATAGCCTCAATACAAAGGCAGAATAAGCCCTATTGCTTTTTTAAATCCCATAGGGTATATTCTATGAAGGTGCTTGTGAGGAGTTCGCTTCTCTCGCGGTTCAACTAAACTGCAGCCAAGTACCTATCAAAGAACCCGCCATCAGGCGGATTTTTTGATTCTTAGTCATTTTCAGGATTTCCACTATGCAATATTCTTTCTCCAGTATTCTTATCTACGCCCCAGAAAGGAATAATACTTAGAAAGAATTTTTCTCCTTTATCTATTTGCTTAACAATAACTTTCACACGGATTTTTGAACCATGAGATTCCATGACTGCAATAAACTCATAGTAACTTGTTAGCTTTAATATTTGATGCCAGGCCCCATCCTTTTTCTTGATACGTTCAAATTTTTGAGTTGTCCAAATGCCTTGCACTGTTTTAGAATGACTGAGAACTTCAGGAGCTAATTTTATATGTCTAAATCTACTAAACTGGTCAGTTACAAGACGAGTCCTATTCCATCCTTTAAAAATTAAATGGTCCCACCCTTTAGTATTGAAATGGATCTTTTCGTTGTTGAAGTATGGACAGCAAACGCTTCCTATCTTATTGTAAAAATCTTCGGCTTGATGTTTTATCTCATTAAATTTTTCCGGTGTGAATTCCACGCAAGCAGTATATCATAATTGAATTTAGATTTCATGTTAATGGCGCATCAAACAATTCTGGGTATAAATCATGAGGCGTAACCTTGTAATAATTTGCTATTTGAGCCAAATTTTCAACACTTGGGTACGCTAAGCCTGCTTCCCAACGTGATATTCTATTTGTACTGTTCAATCCCAACTCTTGGGCTAACTGCAATTGCGTTCCGCCTCTCTTCATTCTTACTTCTTTAATATTGTTTTGTATGTATTTGTTTGTCATATAGATATTGTAGAAAAATAATAATACTAACGTAACGGAAGGAAATTTACCGTTTCCGATATATTAAGGAGAAGACAGTGAAAGTAATTCTTTCACGTCTGTGATATACTCATCTACATCACCTATAGCATTTTCCCAGTCAAAAGTTCGAAACGCGTCCCTGTAAGCCCGCAATTCTAGACAGGAGAGGTCTAAATCGGCATTTGAGCCTTGTAAACAAAGCATATTATCTGGTTCGAAAGTGTCATTTATGACTGGCATCCATTCTACTAAAAATTGGAAGGCTTTTGTGTATTCCGCCTTTATTTTATCGGCATTAATTGTCAGGTTCGAAAATATTCTGCTCAAAAGCCGTCTTTGCAATTCTATGGTTGCCTTTGGGCTTTTGTAAATGTCTGCAGCTCTTTGTGCAAGGCTATGGATGGCAATTCCAACTTCATGATTTTTGGTATTGGGATTGATGAGTTTGTTAAGTTCTTGTTCGGCGTTTT
>JABDBQ010000031.1 GCA_013288555.1 Bacteroidota bacterium
CTTATTGGAGACGCATGGGTAAGGAAGTATAAGAGCATTTGCTGTGAACTCCAATTTTTGATCTGTACCGTTAGTATGTATTGAATAAAACCTGTCCTTACTCGAGAAAAACAGGCGATTATTTTCAATAAGGATATTGTGTGGGTCTACACAAGAACAATCAGTCTTCCACAAAATTTGACCGCTTTTGGTATCAAATGCCGCTATGTAATGTTTGCTGGAGGCTAAATAGCCTTTTCCATCATAAACTATAGGTAATTCTGATACAGAATCAAGATTTGGAATGGACCATAATTTTTTCCAGATAAGCATATCCCAAGCCTGAAGATTTCTTTTTCTATCGACAGAATATAATGTATCGGAAATGTTGGTAATAAATGAAGTAAAATCCTTCATATCAATCCTAAACTTTTCTTTGATGTTATTCGACTCATCAAAAGTATAGAAATTACCAAAATCATCGGAAAAGCTGATTCCTTTGCTTAAAATCATGGCGGAGTTACCGCTGTATGAATCCATTTGATATATTTTTATTTCATTACCTGTTAAGGGATTAACACAATAAATATTTTTATCTAAACTGATAAAATATAGCTTATCTTTAAATATAGCAAGTGGGGTAGTAATATATTTGCTTGTCTTAAAGTGCCATAAAAAATTGTGCCTTAATAAATTTACTCCATACACACTTGAATCTTCTGCCTTAAAGCATAAAATTGAATCATTAAAAAGGATTATATCATAAATCTCACCGGAGGCTTTTAATTCCCATTCAATATTTCCATTTCGAGTCCTTAAAGCACATAGAGTTTTGCGAGTGCCAAAATATAAAAAATCCCCCTTTAAAAGGATAGATGAGTATATTGCTTGCTTTGCTTGGTATTTCCACATATAGCCAGTATCTTGATTAGAAGTTTTTACCCCTCGATTGGATGGCTTATTAATGAATTTACATCCATACGACATTAATATCAAGACAAGGAAGATAATAGCATTCCTCACTTTACTATTATTAAAATTAATATTTTTTTGAAAAGGAATCACTTTGAGATCTAAGACTTTTAAATATTGGGTTTTTAAATATATAATCTATCATTTTTTCTTCTTTAAATAACTTTAGCAAAATTACATAAAGGAAACCTCTCCCATGTCGTTTTCTATGGATTCGACAAATCATCTCAAAACCCCAAAAGCTTTTCCAACTACGTGCCCATATGTTTGCCAGGTCCATGTAGGGCCTTCCCAGGGCCAGCTATAGGCATAGTTCATTTGCAATGAATAGACAATACAGAGAAGGAAAAGAACCAGCAAGCCATATTTCAAAACTGGCTTCATTTTTAAAATCAAAGAAACAGTGTAAGCCATAGGAATAGCTAAAAAAGCAAAATACTCGATATATCCCCTGTGTCCATATGCCCCACCATACCACCAGCACCACCAGCTGGCAAAAACATAAGTGGAGATTCCAAGAATGATCAGGATCGCAATTCCACTCAATTTTTTTCGGTAAATAGCCATTCCCAGCCCAATGATGGCGAATAAAATCACGGGAGCATAAATCAGCATGCCATTCTGAACACTAAACAGCACATGAAACACTTTCGGCTGTGCCCAGTATATAAATTTTTCATTGCGATACGCATCGAATTGCCATTTGCCCAATACAGCATGCCAGTAAATCAGTTGAGGGATAAATAAGATAATCGAAGCAACGGGAAACAGGCAAAGTTTTAAAAAATGCTGTTTGATCCAGTTCCATCTTTCAGAGAGATCTTTCCAGGAATGGATATTATGTAATAAAAGGTACAAACCAACCACACCGTTCGTAGGTCTTATCAGGAAAATCCACCCGAATATGAGGGAAATCAGGATGGTATTTTTCCAGTTTGGGTTTGAAATATACCTGGGTGTCAGGAATATAAAAACACTAAAGAGAAAGAACGAATAGACATGGCTGTATGCCGGTTCATGAATGGTATAATAATACAGGTTTGTGCCTGCAAAAATGGCAAATAATGAGATTATGATAGTTATAGGAGTGAAATAATTGCTTAAAGACCTGATGAGAAAAAACATCCCTATAACAAGATAAAAGCATGCGGCAATCATAATACCCATATCATAGATTTTACCAAACCCATCCTGTGGCGCTCCACTTATGTATGCAATTGAATGTGCAGCCAGGAAAAAAGGTAACATCATCACAGCAGTTCCGTACGTATATTTATCCATGATCAGATTTGTGCCTGGTTGGGGAACAAATCCATTCTGATCTTCATCATTTCGCGCCTCAAAATTGTGATAAATGAAAACATTCGGCAGGTACATATAGTAGCCAAGCCCATCATGATGCATCACATACTTGTAGTTTTTACCATTGATGTTGAAACTCAGGTAAATACTTGATAAAAGTATGATAAGTAAAAAAAATCGGTATGCCGGTTGGATGCTTTTCAATGGCCTGAATATATCATGGTTCAAATATGAGAATAATTGACATACATCTCAACCGACCCAGTGTAAGGTTGTGAATTTATATATAAGAAAAACCTGGGCAATAAGATTAATCCCATACAAAACTAAAAAAGCAGTTCTACGGGTACTATGGTTTTTATGATTCAGCAACATATATAAACCAATATAAAGCGTCAAAATCAGGAATCCGGTTATGACAAGGATATGCACAAAACTGTAGAAAAACGGAAGCCATAAAATAAATATAACCAGCGCTGCGATGGCAGTTTGTTTGTATGTAAAACTTTTTTCCCTGATAAAATAACAAAGACCAACCATAAAAAAAGCTGTGGGAATAATATACCGGTTGAAGCTGAATATAGCGCCACCTTTGAAGGCAATCGTGAAGAATGTAAGCCCGCTGATATATAAAAGTGAAAAAATAACAGCTTTATTGGCAAACCTTTCCTTTTTTGCAAGAAATTGATACAAGTATTTCAATACCATCCATATAGCAATCAATCCTGCGACTAATGATGCTCCGTCCAGATAATCCATCTTTCCCCAGGTATGAAAAGGTAAAACGGGAAATCGCAGCGCCACTCCCCAGTATTTTTGGGTCGATAAAAATACAAACCAATGCCCCGTCTGCGCAAACTGAATCCATACAACAAGCATAACACCTGAAACTGCACTTAATAAGTATAAAAATATATTTTTTATCCGGGAAGGGTTTTCTGAAGCAATAATCTCCATGATAATTATGGCAGGTAAAAATATATTGGCCGCAGACCTGGTGATAGAGCATAAAAACAATCCTGCCATCACCAATCCCGTATTTCTTTTTGAAAGGCCGATTAATAGAATGGTTGAGGTTGCAAAAAACAAAGACTCTGAAAAAGGCACATACATAAACAGAATAGAAGGAAGGGATAAAAAAAACAGAATTTCAAACTTGTTATGTGCGAATTCCCTGCATAAAAAAAGAAATGAAACCAGGAATATGGAAGCGTTTAAAAAGCAAATACCATACAATCCCAAACCACTGTATTTCCATAAATACGGGAAACCCGGAAAAAATGCGACCAGGCTTCCATAAGCTTCTGAATAGCTGTAGCCACTATTTTTTATTTTAAGATAGTTTTGGGCGTCCATATTGAGGAATGCGCTTTCTGAGGGGAAAAGAATTTGCTTTGTTAGAAAACCGTAAACGATATAAACCAAAATCAGCAGCAATAAGTGAATGATGATATACCTTGCAATCAATAAATAAGACAGTGGGGCTTTAATTGGAGTCTGATTTGGCATAAGTTTCTTACAAATATTAATTTTAATTCTGATAAGGTCTTGTCTGGTAAACATGCCAGAAACTAGTCCTTTCTACCCATCCTGCAAAATTAAAGTTTCGTATCCAGTCAGGGTATTGGTCATATTCTGTCAAAGCTAAACCTTTCAGAGATCGGGGGCTGTTTTTTGGACCGAAATTCTCCGCCCAGTCCATCAATATAAATGGCAGTTTTTCTTTTTTCTGAACATTGATAAACGAATCAATTTTGCTAAATTCTATATACCTGTATTTACACCCTGTTTGAATATAGAAATTCATTTTCAATGTTCGTGCTGTCAGTCTGTCTATATAAGGGTCTGTTATAATGACATCTGCAGGTAATTTGCAATTGCTGTAAATGTAGCGCATGGGGTATAGAAAAGAACAAGAGGGACTTATACATAAATTTATCAATGTTGCTGCATTTAAAAGAATAAAGGCAATTAATACTATTATCGAAGGGGAACGGTGTGCTATCGTTCGGACTTTTAATAAGGAAATGATATTTGCAATGCCTAGAAACAAAAGCATTGGCAGTGCATCTGCCAATGGAAAAAGGAATCTCAATTCCTTATGACTTATGGCAAAATGGACAAGAATAAATCCTAGAGAAACCCATACGAAAGGATTTTTCAGATTTGTAATAAACCCAATCAATATTAGGATCATCATAGGAATCTGTAAATAGTAAAAGTTGCTTTTTGCTGTTTCGATAATATACCACCACCAGGGCTCCGTCCCGAAATTTGCAGCTACGCCCTTAATGATATTGGCATCAAAATACCGGTATGCGGTATTTACCCATTCGCCGTAAAACATGCGATCCAATACTATTCCGAATAATACCGCAATGAATATTCCTGAACATATAATTGCCAGTTTTTTGAAAGATAGATTTGTCATGAATAGCAACCAGATCATGAAAATTATTATCATGATAACAGCCTGAAAACGGCATATATACGACATTCCCATAAATAGCCCTGATATCAAAAGCAAAAAATTGTTCCAGTTTGCTTTGAGCTGATTTTCCTTTTGCATGCAAATCAATACCAAAGCTATTCCTGCAAAAGCCAGTGTGCCTGACCATCCTTCTGATGAAAAATGAGCATGGATAAAAATAATGGGAACAAAAACGGAACTGGTAACAATAAAAAACTTCCTTGGTCTTGGATCATGGATATATTGAAGACCGGCTACAGTCACCAATACCGAACTTCCCCATCCCACTACTGCAGATAGTAACCTGAGAATGGTCGCCGTTAGAAAAGGATCGTAAGCATGAAAAAACGCTAAAAATCTTATAACAAGATATGCCAGGTAAGGCTGAAAAGCAGATCGTATTTCTGCCCCAAATTCCCATGTAAGCAATGAAGATTTTATGAACCCTGCTTTGTTTCCCGCAAATTCAAGGATCTGGAAATGCTCATCAAAATTGTAAAAACCGATGCTGAACCAGGCAAGTACCAGATGAATGAGGAGGCTTATGGCAAACCATTTGGCTATGAAATTATAAAGCAATTTCATGTCTGTTTTTATGGTGTTTTTGGATTTTTAGGCATAAAATACAGAGCCAGAGAATGATTTTTGACCTGATCTGCTGCGAAATATACAAAGAATTAAACTTGTGCAATAGTGTTAAGGAATCATCAAAGGTATACACTTCATCGATACTGGAAATAAAACATGCCAATTCAAGCAGTGCTTCTTCTTATATTTGAATTTTATGTTCAAACGAATTGGCATCATATTATTCTGGTTTGCGGTATTGAATCATATCTGTAGCGCTCAGAATAAGTCATCCATTCAAAGCCATTTCAATTCTTTTCTGAATGATCCTGCGCTACGAGGCAGCATGGTTGGTTTTAGTATAATGAATGCGGATGATGGTAATATGATATTCAGTTATCATGACTCATTGGCACTCATACCGGCCTCATGTTTAAAGATTGCAACGACGGGCGCTGCTCTCGGAATACTGAGCGAACATTACCGGTTCAAAACAAAAATTGTTTATCAAGGGAATGTGGATGCTTCAGGAATCCTCCATGGAGATGTGATTATAATAGGTGGAGGAGATCCTGTATTTGGTTCTGACAGATGGGGTGAAAAAGAAGGCGTGTCGGAAGCCGCAGAACAAATAAATCAAAAAATAATACGAGCAGGCATAAAAAAAATTGAAGGTAAGTTGATTGTTGATATTTCCCGATATGATAACCAGTTTTGCTGTCATTCCTGGGCCTGTGATGATACGGGTAATTATTTCGGAGCCGGGGCCAGTGCCTTTAACTTTGGCGAAAACAAATATGATCTCAGGTTGCAATCCGGTACCCGACCAGGATTGGAAGTAAAAATTATTTCAACTTCGCCAGAATTGTCTCATTATAGTTTTGAAAACTGTCTGACCACCGGCGGCCCTCATTCCGGCGACCAATCGAATATCTATCCTGGTAGTACTGATTCCAGCATCTGCGTTGACGGTAGTATCCCGTTATCCAAATCACCTTTTGTTATTAAAGGTGCAATACCCAATCCTTCAGCTTTTGCAGCTTCCTATATTTCAAAAAAACTATATGAATCCGGAATGCTTAGTCATTTGAATGACTGGCAGATTGAATGTGGCGGAATTGGTAATTCCAACAAAAATATGACCTGGATTGATAGCATTCAATCTCCTGATCTCAAGGATATTATTTACTACACAAACCTTAACAGCATTAATTTGTATGCAGAATGCATGCTTAAAGAAATGGGCTATATTAAGAAGGGTATAGGTACGAGACAAAGCGGTGTTGCAGTCGTTAAAAAATACTGGCATGATCATGAAGTTGATACCTCTGGATTATTTATGGACGATGGATGCGGGCTTTCCAAATCAGACAGGATTTCAGCACTTCAATTATGCAAAATGTTATCTGTCATAAAGCAACAGTTTTATTATTCGGATTTTCTCAAATCTTTGCCCGTTGCTGGCCAAAGCGGTGCCATGAAAAGCATGGGCAAAGGAACCGCAATAGATGGTATTGTCTTTTGTAAAACCGGACATATTAATGGCATCCGTGCTTATAGCGGATATATAAAAAATAAATCAGGGAAATGGGAATGCTTTACGCTGATTGTGAACAATTATACTTCTTCATCTCAGGAGATACACAACGCAATTGAAAAACTGTTGATTGGTCTTGGAACAGCGAATTATTCAATCTTTTGATCTTTCAATCTTTCAATCCTTAACAACGCGTTGCACATAAACATCTTTTCCGTTTGTTATCTTAACCATGTAAACACCTTTTGCATAATCGCCTAGATCTATATCAATTGTATGAGCATGTGTCAGATCCGATAAGGAAAGATTGATCAGTTCATGACCAAGGATATCCGTCACCTTCATCATACCCTGGCTGTATTCACTTCCCTGCCAGGTAATGTGAAACAGGTTATTCCCCGGATTTGGAAATACATTTATGTTTTTTATTGCATTATTGGACATAGCAAAACCCGAATTATCGGTTGTCAAAGTATCCATACTTCCCTGGCTGATATTGAAGTAACTGCCGCTGGAATTTTGTTCCAGTTTTACAGCACGGACCATATAAAAATTCTTATGATGCAAAGCATTATTATCTGTAAAAGATGTTCCCGTAACAATACTGTTGCTAATGTTTACAAAAGGCTGATCCAAACCAGCGGAGCGATAAACATAATAGCCTGAAATTCCGGGCTCGGATGAGGCAGTCCAGTTAAGGCTTACTACAAGTTTATTATGGCTCAGAACCAATGCTCCCGGAGGCTGCACAACATGCATACGCACTGTAGGATCACCCATAAGGGCTACATGAATCATACGGTCAGATGACCCCATAAGACTGCTTCTGAAATAATTGGAATGGTCTGAAGTGCCGTTTGCATAATTATTGAAATTAATGAGGGCACTATATCCTATATTATCGCCCATAGCCATATGATGAAACTGCCATTGAGGTCTTCCATTCCAGCAATCTGTAAGAATTGGTCCTTTGGAAGCCAGAGGGGCACGAAGATAATTATTAGTAGTATTCCAGTCGCCAAACCAGCTGCCGAAGAGGGTCATAAAAACGGTTTGAAGAGAGTCTGTAGCAAAATCTGTTGTCTGAGAAAGTCCACCTGCATTGGTAATGGATCCCGGGCCACAGCCATATGACCATAAAAAGCTGTTCTTTGAAAGAACCTTTTCCCAGGTTCCGGTATCGATGATATTTTTAGCGCCGAACATAGGGGCAAAGTTTTTGTAACCGGCAGCTGCAAAAGATTCCCCACCTGTTGTTCCGAAATAATCTTTAACAAAACCTCTTTGCTGCATTGTGACTTTGCCAACCCGCCAATTATGATCTTTGTCCAGGTATCTTTTAATCAGATCCATTTCAGATAATGGGGCAAAATCAGGCATGTCATACATGTCAACCCTGCCAACTTCCAGAACAACCGATGCAGGAATTACATCCTGGTCAAATTTTCCATCTCCCGGAACATTATGCTGTGCCGGGTAGTCCCCAACGGTATCATTTACAGAAGCATCCGTCCAGTTGCCATTCATATCCGAATAATATATATCTGCAGGCCATGCACCTTCGTGCTGCGGTTTATGTCCATCTATAGGATTCAAACCATAACTTTGATTTCCCCCGGAATAAGGTACGGGGATATGTCCAAGCAAAAAAACAGCCTTTAGATTAGCATTTTCATTATAATCTGATTCTATAATACCATGGATAACGGTTACGCTATCTGTTGTATTCACGGCATGGGAAATAACAGTCCAACCGTCTTCTGTCATATCTAAAATGAGTCTTTCGATTTGAGCCTGCAAGGTTGGAACGAAGTTTTTATCATATAACAAAGTAATCTGGCCTCTGCCTTCAGTTACCGGAACTTCGATGCCCGAGGCGATATAACCAAAACCATAATAAGCGCCGTTTTTGATTGTTTTTACAATTTCATATTCATAATAAGTACCAACTGTTACATTATTGTCTGTGTAGGTCGTATCAGTTGCTGGTAATGTGGCCAAAAGTGTCTTAAAACTGGCATCCTTTTTTAGTTTTTTATAAACATAAAAATTTAATACAATGCTTGTATCTTTAGGCCAATGTAGGGTAATGGAGGCAGGAGATTTCTGTACCGTTGCACTAACCCTGATGGAATAGTCGATGACCTTTTGTGCTTTGAGTGAAGGTAAACCACATAAAATGACTAGAATAACTAAGTAATTTTTTTTCATATGCTAATTCATTTACGGATAAGAAACGTTGATAAATCAAATTCAAGTTTTGACAAAGTTATGAATAAATCAATTTGAGATATATCCGAATTTACTGATCTTATGATCGGATCAATGCTTTTCTCAATTCTTGTTTACTTAATTTCGAAGTTAGAATTTAAATTTAAAGAAATTGAGAACCAAATGGTCTGTTATCGGCTTGATGTCAGGTACTTCACTTGATGGGCTTGACCTTGCTTTCTGCCAATTTGATTATGAAGATGCCAAAGGCTGGTCTTTTAAAATAGTTGCAGCGGAATGTTATCCTTATAGTCAAAGTTGGAAACAGAAATTAAATGATGCCCATTTGCTGAGTGGATTGGATCTTTTATTACTCGACCAGGAGTATGGGCAATACATCGGAGAGATCATTGTTTCCTTTAAAGATAAATTCAATGCCGATCCTGATTTCATAGCTTCTCACGGCCATACTGTTTTTCACCGGCCTGATAAAAGACTCAGTTTTCAAATGGGGTCAGGAGCATCCATATATGCAAAAACAGGAATTCCAGTGGTTTGCGATTTCAGATCCGTTGATGTCAACCTCGGTGGACAAGGAGCTCCGTTGGTACCGGCAGGCGATGCCATTTTATTTAAAGAATATGATTATTGCATGAATCTTGGTGGGATTGCCAATATTTCATTTGATAAAGAGGGCATAAGGTTAGCCTATGATATTTGTGGCTGTAACCTGTTGCTGAATGCTTTGGCAAACGAAATAGGTTTGGAATATGATGAAAGCGGGAAGATTGCTGAAACCGGTGTAATAAATAATGAACTTCTTGATATGCTTGATCAATGGGATTATTATCAAAAGTCTGCCCCGAAATCACTTGATAAGGAAACCATGCTTTCAGAGTTACTGCCTTTAATTCAGGATTTTCCTGTAAGTATTGCTGATAAGTTGGCTACAGTTTCGGAACATATTACATTCCAGATTTCAAAAGCAATAGAAAAAGATGCCGGATCTGTTCTTATCACCGGAGGAGGGGCATTGAATAAAACGCTTGTGAGTAAAATTAAAAAAAAGACAATATTGAAAGTAATCGTTCCCGACGAGGAACTCATTCATTTTAAAGAAGCGTTGATATTTGCTTTTCTTGGGGTACTAAGGGTTCTCAATCAGAATAATACCTATGCTTCAGTTACCGGAGCAAGCCATGACAGCATTGGTGGGGCTATCTATGGGGGAAATTTCAACTCTTAACAATGGATTTCATAAATTTGCGTTAAAATCTGCTAAGTTTTTATTTCTATGAATACTCTTAAATATTTCCTGGTGCTGCTATGTATTATTTTTTTTCCTCATAATATGCATGCACAGGTTAGTCCTCCACCGAAACCGCCTGCTTCAATGTCAAATACTCCTCCGGTGGGTCAGCTTCCTCCTCCCCCACATATGCAGCAGGAAGCTCCACTTCAGAATTCACCAGATTCAATTCTAAAAAAATATGGTGATTCTGTCAGAATAAAAATGATGGCTGGAGATTATGAAGGAGCATTTAAGTATTGCGATCTCAGGATTAAAAAAACATCTTTCAGGCAGCAATATATGTATTATGATCGTGCACAGGCTGAAACATATCTTATGAAATATGACAATGCTATACGGGATTACGACACCGTTATTGGGCTTGATAGTTCCGCTGCCGCAGCCTATATGAACCAGGCCTATTTATATATGCAGGTCCATAAAACCGATAAAGCGCTTTTAGACTATGAAAAAGGGCTTAAAGTAGATAAGGATTCGGAAATGCGTGCAGCTATATATCTGAGTCGGGGTAATGCTTACCTTTCGCTTAAGAAGGAGAAAGAGGCTGAAGCGGATTTTTCAAATACAATTGTATATAATCCAAATAGCTGGCAGGCTTATCTTCAGCATGGATCCATCCGCAGGTTTCAGCATGATAATAAAGAAGCGTTGAAAGACTTAAATGCAGCATACAGATTGAAACCTACAGACCCGGATGTTCTGCTGCTGCGTGGCGTTATCATGTATGAAGAGGCTATGTATAAGGAATGTATTTCTGATCTTAAAGAGTCTACCAAAGTACGCAAAAACAATGATACATGGTTCTACCTGGGTATGTCTGAGATGAAAATCGGTGATGATAGTTTGGCAAGGGAATACCTGACAAAACTCATTGAAAACGACCCCAAAAATGTACTGGTGTTGAACACCAGGGGCAAGATAAATTTTGACATGAAGCATCCTGACCTGGCTATTAAAGATTATTCGAGAGTTATTCAACTAAAGCCTAAAGGCGGAGAAGGATATGCCAACCGTGCCTATGTTTATGCCCAGATCGGACAACATGATAAGGCTTGTGAGGATCTGCATAAGGCCGCCAGTCTTGGGGTGAAAAAAGCCCAGGATGTGCTCAAAAAATACTGCGGGAATTAAAATTCAAAAAGGAGACTTTCAAAAACATGCCTTAACCCTTCTCCAAATGGAGGAGGATTAAGGTTACGGCGATAAAAATGGAGTTTTTGCAAGTATTCTATACGAATTCCCTAGTATTCATCACGGTTGCTTCACCTTTAATGGTAGCATCACCAGATGATATTTCGTTTATAATCGTGTCAATAATAGCCCTGTTTTTCTCTTTAATTACCTCTCGTACAGTGAAAACAGCCTCATATTCAGTATCAACAAACATCGGTTTTACAAATGCCATGGATTGTTTCAGATAGATGGTTCCTTCTCCTGGAAACAGGGTGCCGAATACCTTTGAGAAAATGGATCCGCCAAGAAATCCATGCATAATCGGTCTCTTGAAAACAGTTTGGGCTGCGTAAGCGTTATCAAGGTGAATAGGGTTTTTATCACCTGTAACATCGGCAAATTTTTCGACATCATTTTGTGAAAATGAGAAAACATGCTTATAAACCTGACCAGTTTCTATCATTTTTTTGTTATTTATTTTTTATGAAATCTATCTTTAAATCGTTTAAAATAGGATTTGGCGACAAAGGTATTAACCTTTTCATTAAGAAAACATTAAACTGAGAAATGTCACCATTTTTTAACATTAAAGCCCTACCTTTGCGGCGGAATTGAGGAAAAAATGAATTAAACCAATTATACTATGGAAAACACTAAAAATTTCTTTGAAAACTGGGTAGAAACTCAGAAGTCAATGATGGAAAACTGGACTGAAAAAGCTCAGGAACTCCAAAAAAATATTGCCGGAGGGCAGCTTTTAACCAAAGGTACCGAAATGTACCAGGAATGGTTGAAAAAACAACAGGAAAACCTTAAGACATTCACCTCTGGAGCTGAAAAAGCTGGCGAAGAAGTTAAAGATAAAATGGAAAATACCGTAGAAGGATTTTTTGATCAATGGAAAAACTTCCAGGAAAAAACGATCAATATGTGGACGGATGCATCCAAAAAAATGACGGATTTCATTCCCGGAATGAACGGTCATAACCCTTTTGCAAATGCAATGTCATCAAATATTTTGATGGATAATGCCCGCAAATACCAGGAAACATGGACCAATTCTTTAAAATCAATGTCTGATACCATGAAAATGCCTTTTGACGGAGCAGCATCAGCGGATATGATATCCAAAACCATTCAGGATACCACGGAAAATCTGAAAAAAGGCTTTGAAAGCTTTATGAAATTATACGAATTGTGGAGCCCTGTATTCAAGGCTGCTGAAAACAAGATATTCAACAGCGAAGAATATAAGAAAATGATGAATCCTGTTCTTTACAAAGAACTGATGGACAAAATGTTCGGCTTTGACGCTTTGAACCCATTGAAAAATGCATACGACCAGTATGTAAAAACAATGACCGGCTGGTATGAGCAAATGGGGAATTCAGCAAAAGAAAGTTACAACAGTTTTAAAACTAATGTAGAGCAATTTGCTGCTAAGCTTCCTGAAAATGAAGCATTCTTTACTGAAATGTTCAAAAACATCAATTCGCAATTC
The DNA here is from genome assembly GCA_013288555.1 of Bacteroidota bacterium. Classification (GTDB taxonomy): domain Bacteria; phylum Bacteroidota; class Bacteroidia; order CAILMK01; family CAILMK01; genus JABDEJ01. Next base: position 13,025 of record JABDBQ010000031.1, read on the forward strand.
AAAACTTCTGTTTCTCCTTTCTTTAAGCTGATGCCGGAAGGAAAAGAAAAAGCACAAATGATGTTTATGAATGAATTATCAGAACTATATGTTGCATCGGCTAATAAGCTTGCAAAGCTGCAATACCTCGTTTACACCCATGGAGCAAAAGTAAATGAGCAGATTATTGAAGATTTTGCTGCTAAAGCTCAAAAAGGAGAAGCAAATATTGATTTCAACGCATTTTATACCAACTGGATCGCTACAAATGGTAAAGCATTTGAAGACTTGTTCCATACAGATGAATTTTCGAAACTTCAGGGAGAACTGGTAACCCTCGATTCACAAATCAGGACTACAAGCGATAAATTGATGGAAATGAACCTGGCTGCATATCCTGTGGTATTGAAATCGCAACTGGATGAGTTGTACAAAACCAACTATGATTTGAAGAAACAGGTTTATGAAATGAGCAAACAATTGGCAGGCCTGGTAAAAGATGGAATTGTAAAGTCAAGCGAGAAAGCTGAAGCAGAAGTAAAAACAGAAGCTAAGGCAACTGAACCTAAAACAACAAAAACTTCGTCTTCAAAAAAATAACTAATATATTTTATACTCCAGGAAATGGAAATAGAAACAAAAACACTTGCTGAGGAAATGGCCTCGGTAAGCGAGAAACTTGTCAAAGGTTACGAAAACCTGCAGAATACCGGCGAAATTCTCGTTGCCCAGACAGCGAAAACGCAAGTCTGGAAGAGAGATAAGGTAACCTTGTTTCATTATGATCGTGAAACACCTGCAAAATTCAAAACCCCGGTTTTGATAGCATATGCATTAGTTAATCGCCAGGATATGCTTGATTTGCAGCCCGACAGGAGTCTTGTGAAGAACCTGCTTGCCCTTGGGGTTGATTTGTACCTGATGGATTGGGGATACCCAACCCAGGCAGACAAATACCTGACCATGGATGATTATATCAACGGATATCTGAATGATGCCGTTGATATTATTCGCGAACAGAATAAAGTAGATGCAATTACACTTATGGGCGTTTGCCAGGGAGGGACATTTTCTTCTATCTATGCTTCAATCTATCCGGAGAAGGTCAAAAATCTGATCACCATGGTTACTCCTATTGAATTTTCAACCAATGACGGTTTGCTATTCAAATGGGCTAAGGACATGGATATGGATAATATTGTAGATGGATATGGTACTGTTCCCGGAGAGTTTCTGAATGCAGGTTTTGCATTGTTGAAACCCATGTCGCAGGCCTCCAAATTCCAGAACCTTGTAAACATCATGGATGATCAGGATAAGCTCATGAACTATCTCCGTATGGAAAAATGGATCAATGACAGTCCGAACCAGGCAGGGGAGTGTTACCGCCAGTTTATGAAAGACCTTTACCAACAAAACAAACTGGTAAAAGGCGAACTTGTAGTAGGTGATCATACAGTAGATCTGAAAAACATCACCATGCCTTTGTTAAATATTTATGCATCCGAAGACAACCTGGTTCCACCGGCATCGTCAATTCCTTTGAATGACTTTGTTGGCACCAAAGACAAGGAACTCTATAAATTCCCTGGCGGACATATCGGGGTTTTTGTAGGTTCAAGAACACAAAAAGAACTCGGCCCCGCTATTGAAAAATGGCTGGAGGCAAGAGATAATTAAGGCCGAAAATTCTTTGTATATTGAAATCTCCTCAAAGGTTATCTTTGGGGAGATTTTGTTTTTAAGGTAATTTAGCCACGAAGCACAAAGGCTTCGCAAAGAATACAATAAAATCTATTCGTATGAAATCTTTTGCGATACCTTTATCTCATTTGCGGTTAAACTTTTATTGAAAAGCTAAATCAATTCATTTAGATTTAAAACTTTGCGCTCTTTGCGGAAATCTTTGCGTTCTTTGCGTGAAAAATCTCTCGCAAAGGCCGCAAAGAAGATCACACGAAAAGGCCTCAAAGTAAATTTCTCAGTAATTCATGATTAAACCCATTTCCGATATTCATTTCGCCAATATAAACGGTATCAAACTCGCTTATTCTGAAGCAGGTGAGGAGCATCCCGATACCCTTGTTTTCATTCATGGCCTTGGCGAAACCATGCAAACATGGGCAAAGAATATCCCAGGACTCAAAAAACATTTTCATTGTATCGCCATAGACCTTCCGGGTCACGGACAATCACAGGCAGGTGATTATCCTTATACTCCTTTTTTCTTTGCTGATACGATAGCTGAATTTCTTATACAACAGAATCTGAGCCAGGTAAGCCTCATAGGCCATTCCCTGGGTGGTCAGATTGCAATTGTTTTGGCCATTTCAAAACCAATCTTAGTTAACAAGCTAATACTCATAGCCCCGGCTGGCTTTGAGCAGTTTTCAATCTCCAGTCAGCGATGGATGAGAGACCAGGCTAAAAATTATGCAAACTCCATGCAGTTTTTTGATTTCGCTTCGTTGCCACCAGGGTATAAAACCAATATCCAACCGGCTAAAGTTTACCTCGCAACAATAAATGGAATGATGGATGAGCCAGTCTTCGATCATTTAAAATTGATTACCCAGCCCACATTGATCATTTTCGGGGAGGAAGATGCATTGATTCCACATCGGATTTTGAACCCATCCTTAACACAGGTATCTGTCGCCAAAAGCGGTGCCAAAGAAATCAAAGGCTCAAAACTTGTATTGTTCCCGAAAGCCGGTCATTATGTGCATATAGAAAGGGCAGGAGAGGTTGATAAGGAGATTGAGGGGTTTGTAATTTGAAGAAAGAACCTTTACGGATTTAGCTATGTTTTAAAAGAAGAATACTAAATTTGTCAGATAAGATCATGGAAGCATACCGAAAAATACTCACTGTAAAAGACAGTATCCTCGAAATTTTGCTGCCTGAGATATTCAGGAACAGAAAAATTGAGGTTATCATTTTACCGTCTGAAAGCATCGCCGATGAGAAATTTATTGCTTCAAAATATGATTTTACCCAATATTACGGTAAGATAAAATCCGGCCTGAGTTTAGAAGAGATTGACCAACAATTAAAGTCACTTAGAGGTGAATGGGATCGATTATCTGATTGATACGAATATCATTATTTATTATTTCGAGGGCGTTCTAACTGAATCTGCCAGAATTTTTGTGGATAATATTTTAAAAAGAGGATGCAACATTTCCGCCATAACAAAAATTGAATTATTAGGCTGGCGCCAACTTTCAGAAGAGAAAAACATGATGCTGGTTGAATTTGTAAACCATGCAGTTGTTATAGGCATCTCTGATGAAATAATCAATCAAACAGTAGAAATTAGAAAAACTGGGAAATTAAAAATACCTGACGCAATTATTGCTGCTACGGCTATTTTAAAGGATTGGGAGTTAATTACAAGGAATGTCTCCGATTTTAAAAATGTTTCCGGTTTGAAAATTGTTAACCCGTTTGAGATATGATCCCTGTAAAATGTTTGATTCTGATGTTCGACCCTTACTGGGTCGTATATCCTTATCTTAATGATTTTCTACAATCATGTTACCCTTATGGGGTAATTCGCTGTAAAACTATGTGGTAAAATTGGGATTCAATTTTTGCTCTTTACAAAGTACATCCCATTAAATTTATAAGTATCGAATTTGTGCGTTACTCTACCAACACTATCAACAAAAGGAATTTTGATCGTTTTCCCGTAATCTTTAATTCGGATAATATCAAGAGTTGTAGGCCGTTGTTCATCACTTCTGTAAACTGAAAATGGATTAAATTCAGTAAGATATTGATTTGTAAGCTCACCATCAATTTCTAATAGCTGGATGCTATCATTAAGATTACCATGATCAATAGAAAAACATTTTACCCCTTGAACATAGTCAGTTCCAAAATTAACTTTATTGATACGGCCGAGATAAAAAGTCATGACTCCCGAGTTTACCTCAAATACATCCGAGTAAGATCCTCCATTGTCTGAGTCACCTTCATAGTCTGCATTGATGCATTCCGAACAAAGTTTATCCGATTGAAATTGAATAATATTGTCGAAATATCTCATGCTTCCGCCTCTTCCGATATCCCATGAATAGATTCTGAATTTCCCATCTGGTGAAGTTGCAATATTCAAACCTTCTACTTGGCGGTCAGATTTGAGCAGATTGAAATGATATTTCAAAGTTTGTGGGTATGTTGAAGTATAATATTGTAGTTTTTTTCGAAAATCAAGGTTGGCTTTTGCGATAGAGTCGTCTTGATTATCTATGTACTTTTTGAACTCCCATTCATAGATCTTATGATAACATTTCAACAGATCTTGCTCTATTCTATTGATATTTAATAACTTATTGGATTGACCTTTTTTCGTGTCTGAGCAGATTATATCTATTATCCGCGCAGCATTTTTTTTAAAATCTTGTGATGAATCCTTTATAGCTTTTGATGGTATAGAATCTTTATCTATATGAATTTTTGGTAATTGCGATTCAATTATTTTATTATGTAAAGAATGCAATTTGAGTATAATCACAATAGAAAGAGTGGCAAGAATTAAGCAAGAAATCAACCATATCCAATACTTTATGTTCACGATGATTCGTAATTAAATCGCCACTCTCATATTGATATAATACCTCAGCCCGCGTCCTCCCCCGCGCTGGTCGAGGAGTTTGAGTTCGAGCAGAGTGTTGAAATCCCGCTGGATGGTTTTGCGTTCTACCATGAATACAGGTACCAGTTCTTTGTTGCTGAGTGAGCCATATTTAGCTATTAGCAGCATCATTTCGTGCTGTCGGGGTGTGAGCTCGTCCAGTTTATCTTTATGAATATAGAAAGCCTTTTCCAGCCAGAAATTCAGGCTGTTTTTTTGTCTTGGTGTCAGGGATGCAAAATCGAGTTGGGTTCTTACACAATCGTTAGCGCCATTGCGGCTTGCACTGATATTGTTGAGGAAACCTTTGATGCATATTTCAAGATATTCGCTCAGGTCAGGACTTAGTTTCAGGTAATAATCTTCTGTGTCTGTCAGTTTTTTAAATACTTCTACAAAATTCTTATCTCTGAAAACATATTTATCCAGGTTCAGGGTATTGAGCATATCCAGCTTGTCTGAGGCAAGGATGCGTTTGCAGACCACATAAGCAACCAGTTCATTATAAGCAGGGTATGGTTTAAATATATTGAAATAATAATAAAACAGCCAGCATCTGATCAAGGCAGGTGTTTGCTTTGTATTGGCCGTTTTGATCAGGTCCTCCAGCCACGTTTTCAGATCTGCATCAATAGGATTTAGATTCTGAACAGCTTCCGTGGCCGCAAACAGACTGTTGGTTTCCATTCTTAACCCTATTCCCGAACTCTCATGTTCAAGGCCCTGGTGCAGTTCTACCTGTATTTTTTGAAGGGATGCCAGGCTGACCTCTTCTTTTGCTCCTGCGACAGATTTCAGGATATTGGAAAGATTTAGCGTCAATCGCTCCACATCATTTTCCGGCTCTTTATCGCCAGCAAGTAAAAAGTCAAATTCAATATTGGTTTTTTCTGGGTTAAAATATCCACTCAGCGATTCCAGTTCATCTCTGTGGACTTTCTCAAAATAAGGCTTGATCATAGCAGTACCTACATCATAGTACTTGATAAAATCCTTGAATTCAGCAATTTCATTCAGTGCTTTCCCTATTTCTTCTGGTGCGGTATAATTTATATTGAGTTTATGTGGCAGGGCCATTATGGTTATTCCTTATTACTTCCTTTGCTCATTATGATTGTCAAACCAACCAAAATACAAACTTATCACATTAATGTTTTGTTAACAGTGTAATATTGGAGAAATTTAGTCAAATAAATAAGTATTGACAGTAAATTTGAAGTGAAATGAATGATTTAAAACAAGATATCATCCAAACAGAAAGCATCGTCCGGGAAACACTCGAACAAGTGATGGATCCTGAAATCAGGGCGCTTTCTGTTATTGATCTTGGCATTATCCCGCAAATTGATGTGGATGAAGACAATGCATCCATTGTCATATACATGACACCCACCTTTTCAGGTTGTCCCGCTATCCATATTATGCAGTCGATGATCAAAGATAAAGTCCATGAAATTCTGCCGGATTATGCAGTAGATGTAAAGGTAGATTTTGAAAGGCAGTGGAGTTCCAATCTCATTACAGATAAAGGGCGCGAAGCTTTAAAAAATTTTGAACTTGCTCCTCCCATAAAATTCGAAGGCGAACTGGATCTTGAAAAACTTAAAGATGCCGCCTGTCCCCGTTGCGGAAGTCACAATACCACTATGCAATCCCCTTTCGGACCGACATTATGCCGTTCCATTCATTATTGCTACGATTGCAAGCAGAGTTTTCAGCAGTTTAAGCCGGTCTAAGAAAGTTGGTGAATTTGTAAGTTGGTGAATTGGTGAGTACCGGGTGCCTTACCCTTACTTCTCATTTCTAAAATACCAACACAGGTAGTGTTAGATATTGTTTCCACTGTTATTATAGATCATTGATTAACCTGTCCCGCCTTATTCGGCGCCTTATTCGGGATTGATCATTTTTTCCTAACTCCTAACTCCTGATTGCTGACTCCTGACTCCTGTCGCTAACAATTCCTTAATCTAAACGTAATGATTGGTTTTTTTTAGCTCAGCTACTTTTGCGGCATAATAAAAACGAATCTCTAAAATGAAAAAAAACTTACTAAAAACCCTTATGATAGTTGTTTTATCCTTGACAACTACAATCTCTTTTGCACAACAGAAATTAATTCATTTCTGGAACTTTAATAGCCTGAGCACCGGTACTGCAGCAGCAGGAAGTGTATCACTACTCAAACCTATTAATGCTGATGTTTCATCTCTTGGTGTAACAAATGCATACATAACATATGTTCCAAGGACTACAGTTTCAGCTAAATATGCTACTTATTGGGATAATGTGGCCGGCGATGCTTCTGACACATTTAATAATCTACTTAATGGCCCTGCAGGAGCTGCATCTGGTAACAATGCCCTTAGAGAAAGAAACCCAAGTGATAGCATGGAATTAAGATTTTATATGCCAACGACGCATTATCAGAATATTACAATGCGTTTTGCAACAGAAAGATCGAGTTTCGGACCTACTGCCTCCGCACCGGCCAACCTGTACTTTGATTATAGCGTTGATGCAGGTAAAACCTGGAGAACTTCGGGTGTTGAGGGTTGTATTACCTATCCGAAAGATTCTTTTAATAACGGAACCTTCAACCTTGTTACTGTAAGTTTTTCAGGAGATCCTGCTGTAAATAACAATAGTGGTTTTATTTTCAGGATAAAATCAGCGGCTCCTAATTCAGGCTCAAGTGGTAATACAAGATTTGATAATGTGAGCTTACAAGGTGATAGTATAGGAGCATCTGCACAAAAATTGATTCACTACTGGCATTTTAACACCTTGAATACGGGTACTTCTGCCGCCGGAAGTCCATCATTGATGAAACCTATTCCTGCTGACTATTCTACACTTGGAACAGCAAATGCAACCATTTCTGATATCCCTGCCTACAAGGTTTCCAGCAAATATGCTACTTATTGGGACAATGTAGCCGGTGATACTATTAATGCCCGCCTCACTGAAAAAGGACAAGCTACCGGAACAAACAATGCACTTAGAGTAAGAAACCCTAATGACAGCATGGAGTTGTTATTTAAATTACCTACTACCGGTTATAAAAACATCACCCTCAAATACGAACTGGAACTGTCGAGCTTCGGGCCAACCGGTTCTGCAGGAGGAAGGGAATTGTTTAATTACAGTACTGATGGTGGAACTACCTGGAGGCAGAAAGGAATGTCGATCATAACGGATTCAATAACTGATGGGACATGGAACCTGATCAGTATTAATTTTGGTGCTGATGCTGCTGTAAACAACAATCCAAACTTTCAGTTTATGCTCAGGACTACTGCTCCTAATTCAGGATCCAGCGGCAACCACAGGTATGATAATATTACCCTGGAAGGTGACAGCATTGCGCAACATGTACACACTTCAGGTGTAAATGAAAAAATCCTGAACGATTTCCTTTGCAACCTTTATCCAAACCCTGCTCAGAGCCAGGTAATGGTATCAACCGGTTCTGATAATGCCAAAACCATATCAATACTTAATATAGATGGCAAAATGGTATTTAGCACTACCGGCAATCAAGCCAATATTCCATTAAATATATCTAATCTGAAAACGGGTATTTATATTGTGAATGTAATTGAAAACCAAACAGGTAAATCTGCCTACCTGAGATTAGTGAAGAACTAAAAATTTGCTTAACGTTTTGAAAGCCCTGTTCAATTGAGAACAGGGCTTTTTTATTTATATTTAAAAGATATACCCTGCCTTTAGCGATATAATGCCCTGGGCCTTATATACAATAGAACTAAAAGGCAGTTTTGTACTTGCCGATATATACGGATCATAAAGGGTGGTAGTCTGCTGTGCGAAACAGCCAAATCCTCCTGAAATATCAAAATTGATATGCCTGCTGACTACCGGCTGTAACCCAATAATACAAAACAAGGCATAATCGTTTTCATGAAACCTGGCCGGATTTGAAAAATCATAAAAAGCACTGTCAGGATTTGACGGATGATAGTTTCTGATGATTCCTGTTCCATAATTGTCGGAAGCATAATGCATCAAAATGCCAGTATATAAACCGGTAAGGATATTCTCAGGAAAATAATATCTTAATCCGAGCCGCGTTTCTCCATTCACCATATTATTATTAAGCCTTTGAGACCCTATAGAATTGTTGTAAATATATCCTATTTCCGGTTCAATACTCAATCTGTCGTTTAGGGTAAATTCAACGCTAAGCCTTAAGCAGTTCTTCTCTTCAATGGGTGCAAAAACTGAAAATTTTGCGATGGTTCTGTGAGGCGCGATGTTGGGTGTAACTTTTATGGAGTCCTCACCTGTTCCCGGAGTAAACTGGGCTAATGAGCTGAAAGGGATCATAAAAAGAACTATGGATACCCAGTCTTTAAATGTTTTTAAAGATGTTTCAGCCATATGATTAAAATGTTTCACAATACACAAAAATACAAAATACTTATCGGGGAATTCAGGCTATCTTCGTACTTCAATCCAATAGCAAGATAATTATGGCCCAGAAAGTAGTTACCATCCGCATGTCTGTCAGTAATAATGTTACTGTAAATCATATAGAACGTGATTTTATTGAGCATACCGAACTCAATAAACTTCTGGATAATGGCTGGGAAATAGTCGATTCCTACGAAGCCGTATCGGCCTCTTCTGCCAATGAAAACGGATATACGGCCATTACGTTTATCCTTGAAAGTAAAGAGTCAGCAACAGTTGTCAGCTAATTAGATCCGGATTTACCAACTACCAACAAGAATAGTGTTGGTGTTTTGTTGGTAGGGTGTTGGTAATTATTAATATCAAACTCGGTTTTTGATAGAGAGTGGAGTAAATCAAACTCGTTTTTTTTGCTTTGCAACCCTGAAAGGGGTTGAATAATAATAGCCATGGGTGCAACCCGTGGATAGATGATATTTTATTTTTACCAACCCTGAAGGGGTTGAACATCCGGACATTTTGTTGTTACTGTTCAACCCCTTCAGGGTTGCAATTCCCGGGCTTTTCAGTTCCCCGGGTTACACCCGGGGTTATTGTTGTTTAACCCTTTCAGGGTTGCAAATAAAATGTCATTGCTCAACTTGAAATTACCAACTACCAACAAGAATAGTGTTGGTGTTTGTTGGTAACAGGAATCAGGGATCAATGATCAATTGGCAAATCAAATACATTGATCATTTTAGTTATTGATCATTGATCATTGAAAAGATCCGGTTTAATAACCCCTTCGAACCTGAGTAGCCATCTTTTTTTATCCATACCTCCTGCATATCCCGTAAGGCTGCCGTCTGATCCTATTACCCTGTGACAGGGAACTATGATGGCGATCGGGTTTTTGCCGTTTGCACCGCCCACTGCCCTTATTTTCTTAGCATCGCCCAATTTGATAGCCAGGTTCAGATATGATATGGTTTTGCCATAAGGAATTTTAACAAGTTCTGCCCAGACTTCTTTTTGAAATCCGGTTCCTTCCGGGTCTAATGGAACGGTGAAAGTTTGACGCTCGCCTGAAAAATATTCTTCAAGCTCGGATATGCATTCTGCAATAAAAGGATTTGCTGTGTCTAAAACAGGATTATTTATCTCCTCCTTCACAAAACCGATTTCAGTAATTCCATTATTGGATGCTTTTATAGATAATAATCCGGCTGGCGATTGATAAAAAGATTGATACAAGAGATATAAAATTTATACAACGATAAATTTAAGAATAAGAATTTACAAATCCTCGCCTTCTTTCCCGGCAAGTGAATCCGGCAGTATTTTTTGAGTGGTATCCTTTGGCAATACCGTCCGGCAATTGCATGGTTTACTGATAGGTACAGTAGCTTTTGGAAAATATCCCATTTTAAATCCAAGTGATTTATCGGCATATACTTTTGTCATATACCGCCCGAAAATGGGAAGTGCCACATGAGAACCTTCACCCATTTCTGATGTCTTGAAATGGATACTTCTGTCATCACCGCCTACCCACATACCTGCTACCACATCTTTGGTTACGCCTATAAACCAGCCGTCTGAATGGTGAGAGGATGTACCCGTTTTTCCGCCGACCTCATTGCCTTTGAATATTTCCGGGAAAGTCCAGAGGTTCTGGCTGGTGCCTCCCGGCTCTTCAATGCCTCCTCGCAGCATATAGGTCATCAGGTAGGCTGTTTCAGGACTTATGGCCCTGTGCGTTTCCGGATTAAACTCCTGTATCACCTTGCCGTTGCGGTCTGATATTTTGGTGATAAACATGGGCTTGGTATAAATGCCTTTGTTCATAAAAGTGCTGTATGCTCCAACAAGTTCATATACAGACACATCACTTGAACCAAGACCGATACTGGGTACCGTATCCAGTTTGCTTTCTATGCCCAACCTGTGGGCATAATCAATAACTGTCGTCCAGCCTATTTTATTGGTTAACTGCGCGGCAATAGAATTCACTGATTTGCCCATCGCTCTCCTTAAAGTCATTTTCTGTCCCGTGAAAATAAAATCTGCATTGTGTGGACTCCAGGTTTTCTTCACGCCTTTTTCTACATAATGAACAGTAACTGCTGTATCGCGAAGGCTGTCACAAGGTCCCCAACCGTTTTCGAATGCCGCAGCGTATAGAATCGGTTTAAAGGTAGAGCCCGGCTGACGTTTGGCCTGCATCACATGATCATATTGAAAATACTTATAATTGATACCACCCACCCAGGCTTTGATCTGCCCGGTATAAGGATCCATCGACATAAAACCTGCATGTAAAAACTTTTTATAGTACGCCAGTGAATCAATGGTACTCATAGTAGTATCCCGTTCGCCATGCCATGAAAACACGGTCATATCCTTCGGGCGATTCATCTCTTCTGAGATTTTCGCCGTATCGTTTTTGTACTTCTTTTTCAGCCAGCGATAGATGGGAAGATGCCGGGAAATGGAATCAATAAAATCCGGTATTTCTTCACCGTTAGCGTCTATCCATGGGTTCTTTCCTGTCCATGACTTGAAAAACTTATTCTGCAGGTCGCTCATGTGTTCCTGCACAGCTTCTTCAGCATATTCCTGCATGCGGCTGTTAATGGTCGTATATATTTTAAGGCCATCGGTGTACAGATCATAACCGTTTTTATCGCACCAGTCTTTCAGGTATGTGTTGAGAACCCCACGGAAATACGTTGCCGGTCCATCGAAATTGTTTTCTGTCTGATAATCCAGCACAATAGGCTTTGTTTTCAGGGTATCATAGGTGGCTTTGGGAATAATCTTGTATTTAACCATCTGTGCAAGCACCGTATTTCTCCTTGTTTTTGCGCGTGAAGGGTGCAGCAGCGGACTATATGTGGTAGGAGCCTTAAGCAACCCGACCAGCACGGCAGATTGTTCAATATTCAGGCTATCGGGTGATACATCAAAAAAGGTCTTCGAGGCCGTATGAATTCCGAAAGCATTCGAGCCGAAATCAACCGTATTGAGGTACATGGTGATGATCTCTTCTTTGGTAAACCTCCGTTCCAGTCCGATAGCCGTGAGCCATTCCTTGGTTTTATCAATGATGATATTGAGACCTGGAATATATCCCAGCAATCCTTTGGAGCCACCGCCACGGGTTTTGTAAAGGTTTTTGGCAAGCTGTTGTGTCAACGTACTTGCACCCCTGTTATCGCCCCTCAGGGTATAAATAAAAATAGAAGGCAATGCCGTAAAATCAATACCCGTATGTTCATAGAATCGCACATCTTCGGTAGCTACGAGTGCCTTGATGACCCAGGGAGATATTTCATTATAGGTAACAGGAATTCGGTTTTCATTGTAATATTTCCCGATCAATACACTGTCGGATGAATACACCTCCGAGGCCTGTTCCATTTTGGGGCGTTGCAATTGTTCCAGGCTGGGCGATTTGCCAAACAGCCAAAGAAAATTGATGCTCACGAGCCCGAAATACACAAACATGCAAAGGAAAATGGCCAGCATTTTCTTGCCGATGAGTATAAACCAGAATGAAGGTTTTGGATTGTCAGGAATAGGGGTTTTGAAAAAACGCAGGAATATACCTGTGTATTTCCGGGCCATCTGCCAGTACGGATTAATGTTATGAAGAATCTGTTTGTAATCCACGAAAACCTTATTTCCTTCCCATGAAGGGGCAAAGATAGGGGATTTTAGGCGTAAGGCGTAAGGGGTAAGGGGTAAGGCGGAAAAATGAAAGATTCGATTATTATTTGTAGAGACAAAGGCATTGCCTTGTTTCCTCCCTTGAAATCTAAAGAATGATATTATCGGTGTTTGCATATAGGGAGACAGGGTAATGCCACTGTCTCTGCATTGTTGCGGGAACAAATACCAACACCTTTCCCAACAAAATCCAACACTATTTTTGTTGGTAGTTGGCAGACTTAATTATGAATTACGAATCACGAATGACCGTGGTTGCTTTGCCCTTCGACAAGCTCAGGGCCGACGCAGAAGGAGTTGTCCGTAATGACGCCTACTAATTCCTGACTCCTAACCCCTAACTCCTGATTTTTCAAAACATCTTTTTCAGCAGCTTATCTACCGTTTCGGTATAGATCAGTTCAATATTTTTGAACTTGCGGGTGACGGATTTCTGGTTGTATGAAGAGAGAAAGAATTTCTTGAATCCCAGCTTTTCTGCTTCGCTGATGCGGAGTTCTATCTGGTTCACCGGGCGGATCTCACCTGATAATCCTATTTCACCTGCAAAACATGCTTCGGCGGGTAATGCGATATCATGAAAGGATGAGGCCATTGCCACAACCGCAGCCAGGTCTATGGCGGGGTCTTCTACTTTTAACCCGCCTGCAATATTGAGAAATACATCATGGATATTAATGCGCAAACCACATCGTTTCTCGAGTACAGCCAGGTGCATCGCCATTCGTTTGGAGTCGAACCCTGTTGCCGTGCGTTGCGGGGTAGAAAAAGGAGAGGGGCTTACCAAAGCCTGTATTTCAATGAGCATAGGTCGGAGGCCTTCGAGCATAGCTGCAATGGCAATACCACTCAGGGCTTCGTCGCGGGTGGTAAGCAGGATTTCAGAAGGATTTAATACAGGGCGCAAACCCTTGTCACTCATTTCATAAATACCGATCTCTGCCACAGAACCAAAACGGTTTTTCATGGTGCGGAGAATGCGGTAATTGTAATGCCGGTCGCCTTCAAAATATAATACCGTATCTACAATATGTTCCAGGATCTTTGGTCCTGCGATATAACCATCCTTGGTAATATGCCCGATAAGGAACACAGCTGCGCCGCTCGATTTGGCATAGCGGATGAGTTCAGATGCACATTCACGGATCTGTACTACACTCCCCGCTGAAGTATCAATATTCGCGGAAGAAACAGTCTGTATGGAATCTATAATTAATATATCCGGCTCTGTTTTCTTAGCTGCAGCCAGTATCTGTTCAAGTGTGGTTTCAGGGAAGAGGTAGCAATTGTCATTGGTAAGTCCCATTCGGTTGGCACGGAGTTTTACCTGGTTCAGGCTTTCTTCACCGGATACATATAATATGCGCCTGTCTTTATTTTCCAGCGCCAGTTGCAGCATAATAGTTGACTTACCGATACCCGGTTCACCACCAAGCAGAATAACAGAGCCGGGCACGAGTCCACCGCCAAGTACCCTGTTTATCTCGCTGTCTTTGGTTATAAGACGGGGCATCTCCTCTGTAGCCAGGTCACCGAGGGTTACGATCTGTCCGTCTTTAAAAGGAATGGCACCTGCAGCAGGATTTGTGCTTTTATCAGGGATAATTTCTTCAATATAAGCATTCCACGCTCCACATGAGGGGCATTTGCCCTTCCACTGTACAGAGGTGGCACCGCATTGCTGGCAGACAAAAAGGAGTTTGTTTTTCAAGATGCAAAGATAAGTATGAAAAATGCTCGCAAAGGCGCAAAGGCGCAAAGAAAGGTGCAGATTAAGAAACAAATTTACTTATCCCTTACCCCTTATTCCTAACCCCTGAATATTTTGTTATCTTTGTGCTTTAATCAAAAATCAGAAATGAAACAAACTGCACTTTACGATAAACATGTTGCGCTTGGCGCGAAGATGGTTCCTTTTGCCGGATATGATATGCCCGTATCTTATTCAGGAATTGTGGATGAACACCAGAACGTCAGGAATAATATAGGGGTGTTTGATGTGTCGCATATGGGTGAGTTTGAAGTGGATGGTGAGGGTGCTGAAGCATTGTTACAGCATCTTACCTCAAACGATGTTTCTGTGTTGACCCCGGGTCGTGTGCAATACAGCTGTCTGCCAAACGAGTACGGCGGCATCATCGACGATCTTTTGGTATACAAAAAAGGTGAAGGAAGCTATCTTCTGGTTGTGAATGCATCAAACATAGAAAAAGATTTTAACTGGATCAGGAAACATTCTGCGCAATATGGTGTGCAGCTTACAGATATATCGGACAGGATTTCATTGCTAGCCGTTCAGGGTCCTAAAGCAACGGCCGCTTTGCAGACGCTTACCACAGAAAATTTAAGTGAAATACCATATTATCATTTTAAGATCGGGACTTTTGCAGGTGTTTCTGACGTTATCATTTCAGCCACCGGATATACTGGTTCAGGTGGATTTGAATTGTATTGCAAAAACAAAGATGCCGCCCATATATGGGATGCTGTTTTTGAAGCAGGCAAGCCTTTTGGCATAAAACCTGCCGGATTAGGCTGCCGCGATACTTTAAGACTCGAAATGGGCTTTTGCCTCTATGGCCATGATATAAATGACGCAACGAGTCCATTGGAAGCAGGATTGGGCTGGATTACCAAATTCAATAAGGAATTTGTTTCCAAGAGCCTTCTTGAAAACCTGAAAAGGGATGGTTTGCAAAAGAAACTGGTGGGTCTGGAATTGTTTGACAAAGTAATTCCAAGACAGGATTTTGAAATTTATGATGCAGCAGGTGAGACACGTATCGGTGAAATAACATCAGGTACCATGTCACCAAGTTTGAATAAACCTATTGCAATGGGATATGTTACGCTTGCAAATGCCAAAGAAGGTACGAGTGTAAAGGTCAGCATCCGCAATAAAATGCAGGATGCCAAAGTTGTTAAGTTGCCTTTTTATCACAACAGTTAAAATTTCCGAATTATAAAAACGCAAAGAAATATAGAAGTCTGTTTTTCACCGGCGCTTCTTCCGTTTTACGAAATTGAAGACAGGGTAGTAGTGGTGATTGATGTGTTCAGAGCAACAAGCGCCATTATCACGGCACTTCAATATGGGGTGAAGGAAATAATTCCTGTAAAAGATATTGAAGACGCCCTTGAATACAAGGCGAAAGGGTATATAACAGCGGCGGAGCGAAAAGGTGAGGTAGTGGAAGGATTTGATTTTGGAAATTCTCCTTTTGCTTTTATGAAGCCGGAACTTATAGGGGAAACCGTTGTACTTACTACTTCAAACTGTACAATGGCCATGCTCCAGGTAAAACATGCCAAAAAAGTATTTGCAGGAGCTTTTACAAATATATCTGCACTTGCAGAAATGCTTTATAGAGAAAACGAAGACGTACTTCTGCTTTGCGCAGGATGGAAAAATAAATTCAGTATAGAGGATTCGTTATTCGCCGGAGCTTTGACAAACCGACTGTTAAATAACTATGATTTTGGTTTTGATTCTGATTGCGATAGCGCGCTTTCATCTTTAACATTATATCATTCTGTAAAGGATAATATCCCTGAATTCCTCAGAAAATCCTCTCACAGGCAGCGACTGGGGCATTTAAACCTGGAAAAAGATATTGAATATTGTCTTAAAAAAGACCAGGCCACTGTCGTTCCGCAGTTTGATGGGCATGCCATACGTGTTGCAGAAGTTGCAGTTCTCAATCCTGAGTAATAACAATGTATCCCAGGCTTCCCTTAGCTTTTTATCAGCATCATGATGTCGTGCAAATTGCGCGTGACCTGCTGGGGAAATTCCTCATGACTGATATTGATGACGAAGGAGTAACCGGAGGCATGATTGTAGAAACCGAAGCCTATGCCGGAACCATTGATAAAGCTTCTCACGCATTCGGGAACCGCAAAACAGAGAGAACCCGTGTCATGTATGAGGCAGGTGGCATTGCTTATGTTTATTTAATATATGGATTTCATCACTTGTTCAATGTGGTAACCAACGTGGCAGAAGTCCCTCATGCTGTGCTCATAAGAGCAATTGAGCCCGTAGTGGGAGTAGACATAATGATGGACAGAAGAAACATGACTTCTCCGGAGAAAAAATTAACTTCCGGGCCGGGCGTTTTGTGCAAGGCTTTGGGAATAAACAAGGTACAAAACCGGGTTGGCCTTATTGACAATGTCATTTGGATTGAAGAAAGAGGCATTTTAATTAAGAATAAAGATATCGTTGCTGGGCCAAGGGTGAATGTCTCTTATGCCGGAGAAGATGCCTTATTGCCCTATCGATTTAGTATCAGGAACAATAAATGGGTGAGCAAGGGATAAAATAAACGTAGAAATGGCTGGATCTTAGCGGTTTATTGCATCCAGATATTTCTGACTTAGCGGCTTATTCAGATATTTAACAACATATTTATTTGTAGATGCTTTGTCAATATCAGCAGCACTTATAGAAGATGACAATACAATTACTTTGCACTCCACTGTAATTCTTGGATACTTTTTTGTCAATAGATCATATTCACCCAAGAATCCAAAGCCATCCATTTCGGGCATTTTCAGGTCGAGAAAAATGATTTGGGGCAATGCCATGTTGTTCACAAGGATATTGTTGAGATGATCAAGAGCGCTGATGGCAGAAGTTTTGACAATGACTTCTTTCGCGAAAAAACCTGAAGTAATAATTCGCTCATTGATAAGATTATCAATCTGATCTTCATCAATTAAAAGCACCTGATTGTATTTGGCTTCAGGTATAAGTTTTGGCTTCATTATCCTAATAAAGGTATCTCCGATTCAATTACAATACAAATGTAAGCGATTTTCGAATCGAATCAAGCATCACTACTTATTTGATAAATAAAGAAAAATGGTGCCCCAGTTGTATAAATGCGTCCCAAATAGAACAAAAAATTTATCTGGACTTATTGAATAGCAGCCAGGACCATCTCTGTTAGCGGCTTATTCAGAAATTTATGAACATATTTGTTGCTGTTGGCACGATTGAGATCTTTAAAACTTTCTGTACTTGACAGCATAATGATTTTACTGTGGGTTTTAATTTCATCTGATAGGGTATCAAATTCATCCAGGAAATCAAATCCATCCATAACAGGCATCATAATGTCAAGAAAAATAATATCGGGCAATTCTTCTTTCATTTCTTTTGCCGATCTCAGGTAATCCAGTGCGCTGCTTGCTGATTTTTTCTCAACAATATCAAGTGCAAACCTGGTTTTTACCAATAATTTTTTATTGATAAAATTATCAATATCATTATCATCTATTAATAGAGCTTTTTTAAAACGAGGGGTATCCATTCCTATCTTTTTGTCAAATGTAAAACAGTTTTCATTTTAAAAAAAAATTATTCAGCTTTTAGATTTAATAATTCCCGCTGAAGTTCTAAGATACAGGCGTGTACTGTAGCACCTGTTTGATCAATCATTTCTTTCAAAAGCAGTGGATCAGGAGACTCAGCGGCATTTTTTTCAATTCGTTGCATGAGTGTTTCTGCTGACTTTACCCCTATTAATCCAAATGATGGTTTCATTTTGTGAGCCAGAAATTTTACTTTTTCCCAATCCATTTTATTGAAACTATCCTGGAGTTCTTCAGCAGATTTAGGAATCTCCGTAATAATCATTTCAAGAATTTCCCTGATAAATGAATTACTCCCTTCTGAAAGATTCCTGAGATAAGCTAGATTCGTAATTCTTTCGTTACCAAGTGATTCTTTGTTTTTCCCCGTCATTTCTGCCTCATTTGTTATTAGATTCACAATCTTATTAAATAAATTCTTTGTATCAAAGGGTTTTGAAATATAATCATTCATTCCACAGGCAAGGCATTTGTCTTGCTCACTGTTGACAGGGTGAGCCGTGATAGCAATTATTGGAACCTCATTTTTGGGTGCCGGTAATTTGTACCTGATGTACTCAGTGGCTTCAAATCCATCCATTTCCGGCATTACCAGGTCCATAAAAATAATGTCGTAGCTGTTCTTTTCCGCCATTTCTGTCGCCTCTTTTCCATTTTTGGCAATTTCTACAGACAAACCGAAATCCTTTAAAATTTTCGAAGACACCAATTGGTTGATAACGTTATCTTCAACAAGAAGACATCTTTTTCCTTCTAATAGTTTTTCGTCAATACCAGAGTTGAAGTTTAAACTTGTTTGAAGGCCATGTTCATCCTTTTTATATTTCAAAAAGATATAAAAATCACTCCCTTCATTTATTTTGCTGGTTACATTTACAATGCCTCCCTGCAATTCAACCAGTTTTTTGACAATCGCCAATCCCAATCCTGTTCCACCGTATTTGCGTGCGATACTGTTATGTCCCTGGGTAAAACTATGGAAAATAGTGTCTATTCTTTCCTTTGCAATCCCAATTCCCGTATCCTCTATATTAAATTCAAGACCCAATTCGTCTGATGTTGATTCAGTCCTTTTAAGGGTAAGTTTAACGCCCCCGGTATGCGTGAATTTAATGGCGTTACTCAAAACATTTATCAACACCTGATTTAACCTTATTGGGTCCCCAATGACAGAAAAAGGTACATCTTCATCAATAAAATATTCAAATTTAACCCCTTTTTCAACGGATTTTGGCCTTAGCAGATCCATTGTAAATCTGACACTTTCCCTGGGTGAGAAACTTATTTCCTCAAAAGTCATTTTACCCGCTTCAATCTTTGAAAGATCAAGTATGTCATTCAAAACAACAAGAAGTGTTTCTCCTGATTTAGAAATGGCTTCAAGATATTCTCTTTGTTCATTATCTAAGTTTGAATCGAGCAACAGGCGTGTCAACCCAATTATCGCATTCATCGGAGTCCTGATTTCATGGCTGGTATTGGCCAGGAATTCTTCTTTAATCTGTATAGATTTTTCAGCAATTTCTTTTGCTTCAATGAGCTCCTTGTTAACTTTCTCCAGGTTTTCCAGGTATCTCTTTATTTCATTTTCAGTGGCGATCCTGTGTGATATATCCCTGCAAACCGTTTGGATCTGAACCAGCTCTCCTGTGTCGGATAGAATAGGCTGAAAGGTCATCTCAACTGAGATGGCGTTCCCGTCCTTTTTAATAAAACGGAAAATGTATGACGTAGATGAGCCTATTCTTATATTTTTGAAGGCTGTTTTTACCCTGTCTCTATCTTCCTCGCCAAAAAATGTGTAAGGTGATTTATTGATCAGTTCTTCTGGCTTGAACCCGGAAATGTCATATACAGAAGGTGATACATATGTATAACTTCCATCTTTTTTATGTAAACACACCATATCTCTGGTGTTTTCTGATATCAGTCTGTATCTTTTTTCACTTTCTGCCAGGGCTTCTTCAGCTTTGGTTTTATCTGTAACATCAAATCCGAGACCGGCTGTATAAATTTCACCGGATGAACTGATTATCGGGAATTTATGCACCCACCAATTTCTCATGGATCCATCAGGCCCTGGCACATTCTCATATATTTCTTTCTTTTCACCACTGGCAACTATAAAGTTGTCATCTTCATTGATGAGGTTTACCACCTCATGGTCAAGAAGGTCATTATCTGTTTTCCCAATTACATCGTCTATATTTAATGAAAACTTCAGGCAGAATTCATTGTTTGCATAGGTATATCTTCCTGAACTGTCTTTGATCCAGGCTACAGCCGGGCTGTTATTCATAAATGCCTCAAATCGCTCATCAACAGGTCTAAGGGCATTTAATAAATTATCCATTTTTTCGATGATATCAGGTTCTGTGTTTCCCATAAGTACAAATGGCTGGAATAAGTGGAGTATTGAATAGGATTTGGTCTTGTACTGACAAATAATAATTATGAACGCGCGATAGATCACTTTGTCTGGTTTTCACCGCTTTGAAATCGAATATCACAAATGGCACAATGCGTAAATTTGCTCTATGCAACTGCAATATTGCAGAAATCCAGAATTTTTTAATAATTCTCAAAATCTTGTAATTAAGAGTGTTATAGATTAACTTAAGGCCTGCTCCCTAGGCTATAAGATTGCTATGCACTTCCCAAAATTAACTCAAATAAATATAAAAACAAAGATAGATGCATATAGTTTCAATGGATGCTAAAGTTGACAGTTTAGCTTACAGATGTAAGAAAATGAATGATTGTTCAATATTTTAGCTATCAAATTGATTAAAATGCAGAAAAAAAAATTAATTTTTTTTACTACATTCTTTTTAAGATACTAATAATGAATTGTATATGAATAAATATTTTTAGGGATCGCCATTGAGACAAAAGCTGTGATTATGTAAATATTTTATAAGGTCAACATGCCAGTTGTTCAAATAACCTCGTGCCAAAAATTCTATTACGTTATCAAGGTTTTAAATTAAAGTTAACAATTCATCCTTTCGTTTATTCCCCGGAAATCTGCACTTGCCAATCAATATTCGTATTTGTCTTTCCATAAGGATTTTAAGAAACGCCGCATTTCTATTTCTCGGGTATTGTCGCCGGGCTCATATAGTTTAGAGCCGGATATTTTTTCAGGAAGGAATTCCTGTTCAGTGAAATTGTTTTCATAGGCATGGGCGTACTTATAGTCTTTGCCGTAACCTATATCTTTCATGAGTTTCGTAGGGGCATTTCTCAGGTGAAGGGGGACAG
>JABDBQ010000032.1 GCA_013288555.1 Bacteroidota bacterium
AGGGGTAAGTAGTAAATAGTCCGTGGTCAATGGTAAATGGTAAATGGGAGAGTATCCCTATCTTTGTACGTATGAACCTAGAAGAATTCCGTGATCATTGTTTAAGTAAAAAAGGCGTGACCGAAGAAACGCCATTTGGTCCGGAAGTACTTGTATATAAGGTATTGGGTAAAATGTTTTCATCAACAGGTATTGATAGAATACCACCGAGTGCTAATCTTAAATGTGACCCTGACAAGGCTATTCAATTGAGAAACGAATACAAATCCATTTTGCCCGGATATCACATGAATAAACTGCACTGGAATACAATTATCCTGGAAAGCGAACTGGATGATAGGTTTATTAAAGAATTGATAGATCACTCTTATAACCTTGTTGTTTCAGGGTTGCCTAAGACTCAGCAGCTAGAATTAGCAAAAACAGATTAGCCCAAATTCCAAATTTCAAATTTCAAGTCACAAATAACAAACCACAACTTGTCAGTATTCAATCTCAAAAGCACTATCCGTATCAACTGCGCCAAACGTTGCAGTATATATTTGAAACAAGAAGTGGAAGCCCTTGGATATAAGGTGGATGAAGCTACCGATGCCAGTGTCCAGATTACGGGCACACTGGTGGATTGTATGAAGCTCAATCTTTACCTGCGTACGGCGTACAGGGTGATGTTTTTGCTGGAATCTTTTGAAGCAGAAAATCCAGACCAGTTGTATGAAACACTGGTTGCGTTACCATGGGAAGAATATATAGAGTCCAAAGGATATATAAGCATCAGTTCTTTTGTTGAGAATGATTTTATTACAGATACAAGATTTGCCAATCTGAAAGTGAAGGATGCCATTGTGGACCGGATGAAGCAAAAAACCGGAGACAGACCCGATTCCGGTCCGGAAACAAATAAAATGGTGTTATATCTCTATTGGAAAGACAGGGATGCGTCGATATTTATCGATACATCAGGAGATACGATTGCGAAACATGGATACAGGAAATATACCGTAAAAGCCCCTATGCAGGAAGCCCTTGCAGCCTCAGTGATTATGGCAACGAAATGGGATAAGCAAAGCGCTTTTATTAATCCGATGTGCGGCAGCGGCACGCTTGCTATTGAAGCTGCCCTGATGGCAATGAATAAGGCACCCGGATTGATGCGTGATAATTTTGGGTACTGCCATATCAAAGGCTATGATGAAAAGATTCATGACGAAATGCACAGAGAAGCAGCCCTGAAAATGAACCCCAAACTGAGTTTCCCGATCATTTCCTCAGATAATGACAAAAGGGCGGTAGATGCCTCAAGAACCAATGCCCGTGTAGCGAGGGTTGACAACCTGATCCGTTTTGAAAACTGTGACTTTGAAGAGACCACAATTATTGACCGCAATAAAGGGATTGTGATCCTGAATCCTGAATATGGCGAGCGGATGGGCGAAGCTGATATCCTGGAAGTTACTTATGCAGCCATCGGTGATTTTTTCAAGAAGAAATGCAAAGGCTATACCGGATATATTTTTACCGGGAATATGGATCTGGCGAAAAAAGTAAGGCTTGCCACCAAACGCAAAATCGAATTTTATAACGGGAAGATTGATTGTCGTTTGCTGGAGTATGAGCTGTACGAAGGAACTAGGGTGGAAAAGGCAGTTGTAAGTGATAAGGAGTAAGTGGTAAGTCTATTCTTGCGCGGGCCAATTAGGACGACTTGTCCCGACTTATTCGGGATTATCTTATCAGCACATCAACAAATTATTTATTTGATTATCTTATAATCCTTCCTCAATTCGCCTTTTTTGATCTTTGCATTAATCTCATTTACAGGATCTTTCATGTCATATCTGCTGCCGCAATCAATCAGTTCAGTGAGTGGGTTTTTGTCAATGATCATACTTAACAACGCATCTAGAGTTGGAGCCTGGGAAAGTTCGGCATATTGGGCGTAAGTCAGTTTTATAAAAGCCACATTGAGTCCGATTCCCCTGTTGTCTAAAAGATATCCACGCTTCAGCCTGGTTGGAGTGGGATATTGTTCTCTGCTTTTTATATCTGATGGATCGGGATAGGAGATGATATGTTTTTTATCATCCGTTAAAAGAATCGGAACATTTTTACTGTAGTTTTTTCGTGTTTTATAGACCAGCACATGGGGATATGCTCCCTGTTGTGCCTGACCATAAGAAAATCCTGAAAACAATATCAATAAAGATAAGATTATTTTCATTTTGTTATTGATATTTTTGTGGTTATCAATCCGTTGTTCGTTTTTAATTTCAGGATATACATTCCCTGTGCCTGATTGCTAACCGGTATTTCTAACATTGTTTTATCTCCGGGATTCACCAAATTAAAGACCTGCTTCCCGGTCATATCTACCAGAATTATTTGTTCCATTTTTTCATGCAGGTTGCTGATATCAATATTCAGAATATTTTGTGCAGGATTTGGGAAAATTTTGATGTTGCTTGCATCGAAGCTTTCGGGTTTTATTGCAGCTCCTGCTGATCTTTTTACTTTGAGGTCCAGTTGATAGGTGCCTGTAGCGCCCGGGAATATAGGAGCTACTTTAAACACTACTGTATCAGGACCATTGACCACAGCAGTACCGGGAATAGACTGGTCGAAAGTTCCGGACCAGAATTTCCCTCTATCTTCCGTAAATGAAAACACCCCGTCCAGTGTATATTTTTGACTGCCAAAAGGATATCTTAGGTCATACAGATTTCCACTAAATGTATAATAGTACCCGGCAGGGACTTCAATTTTATAAAAATCGACATCCGAACCGGTATTGATATTGGCTCCCACTGTTCTGATCTCGGCAGAATCCATTGCAAAATTCGGAGAAATATCAAAAGCGGAATCTACGGTATTATTCGGTTCATATGGGTCAGGTCCCAAAGGAGGAGCTGCGATTGTGACCTTCACAGGGTTCTGGTAATTTGTGGATCCGATCAACTGGAATGGGACACCATTGTCAGGAGAATAAGAAGCAACCAGCAAATAGGTTCCGGGTGAAACCGTATCATTTGAATTGGTAAACAGCAGGTTGTTGGTGAAACTGGAATTTGCCTGTAAGGTATCCCTGATTTGCTGAACAAGAAAATCGGAGCTGCCATCGAAATGGTAGAGCCTGACATAAAATACGCCTGTAATAGTTTGGGAACCTGTATTGTACACATTGAAATCGACGGATAATGGATTCCCTTGAGATGCGCCACTTGTTGCTATAATAGGTGTTGATAATTCAAGGGTATTAGCCCAGTAGACTTTTAGACTTGTTTTATTGGTATATCCATTGTTGCTTACGATCGACCAGTTGCCGCCACTGGGCCGGTAATACACCTGTATGTTATAATTTCCGGGTAATAATAAGGCCGAACCGGGATATGAAAATGTGATGGTTCCGGTGTTTTGTCCGATACTGACACTGGTTGCTGTATTAACTACAGAATCAACCAGGTTGCCTGAGCTGTCAAATATCTCTGCACAGAAATTCCCGGTAAAATTGTGTGAGCCACTATTGATATTTATGATGTTGGTACTGATTGTAAAACTATTTCGGTACTGAACAGAGGTTCCTGATAAATTGAGTCCGCTGTTCAATCCCATATTGTAGGATAATAATGCTTTGGAAGGTTGAATGCCTATTATGGCTTCCTCATTGCTGTTGTAAGAACCACTGCCAGCCCCGGTTCCACCGGTCCCGGGATTTAGCGCATTGATGGAAAAATACCCATCATAAATACCGCGCCATCCCCAGTTGAAGTGCAGATAATTATCGGTGATTCTGTAACCATCACACACAAAACAATGTCCACCTCCATTCCCGGTTCCTGTATAGATTACCGGTCTTCCGGCATTGATTTCAGCTTCGATGGTATCAATCCAGGCAGCATCAGAACTGTAATCAGACCTGAGAATGCCATGCAAAGATTTATCATATCCAAAATAGGTTTTAAGGGCATATTCAGCACAGTTTTTCTGAGTACTCTCGACAGAAAGCACGTATGCATCGCTTTCACTGGGTCCATAAGTCATATTCACGCTTACCCCGCATTGATACATTAAAGTAGCCACGGCTGTATTGGCACCGTTAAGAACGTTAGGCATGTTTGTCCATTGGTAAGAAGTCCCACCAAAACTGGCAGATTGAGTGCCATAACTTGGGTCATTATAAGAATGAAAACCAATACCCGTAGACGGATAATTCCAGAACTTCATGATCTGTGCCATAGTCGTTGCCACACAGCCGGTTACGGTATGTCTTTTGGAAGCATAATCATAAGGGCAAAGGTCGTTATAGTAAGGCAGCTGATCCCATGTGGTATTTAATAATGTAGCCCCTCCGGTTAAGGTTTGCTGTGGGGCTGTGGGGCTGATGTTGTAATCGAGATTGGACCATTTTGAACTGATATCCGTACTCGCAGCAATATTATTTTCAATGATATATTGCATCTGACTGGTATAACCCTTAAGCCATTCAGAAACGTGAACGGGGATATGATCAGTACTGAATTGTCCTTCATCAGAATAACCCAGGATGGGTATGGCCTGGTCATCGCCAGCAACGATCACAAAACCATGATCGGCATTAAATACATAATAATAAATGGTTTGATTGGTTTCAGAAGTAAATACCAGCTTCAGGTCAGTACTTGCCTGAAATGCATTTGCGGTATTATTCAAAAGGAAATTTAAACCTTTTTTTTTGGCTGTCGCTTCATCTACCTGTTTTGCATAGACTGACAATCCCAACAATATGAGGGCAAATGATATAAATAATTTCTTCATCACAATTAATTTGAAAAGGTAAAATTAAGAAGAGTTTTGAAAAAGGCGAGATATAGCGTCCTGAATTTAAATGATTGAACTTAATTTATCTGATCAAGATACTCTCTCAAATCCGCATTCGAAGGAATCAATAATGTCTGAACCCCTGCTTTTTTCCCGGCTTCGATATCGCGATCGTTGTCGCCGATGAACCAGGATTTTTCCGCATGAATATTAAAACGTGCTAGTGCTTTTTCGAGCATCAGGCTATCGGGCTTTCGGCAGATACATGCGGACACCACAGGATGATGTGGACAATAATAAAATTCCTGTATTATTATTTTTTCAGATTCAAAATGATATTTTAATTGGTCATGGATTTCATGAACTCTTGCATGATCATAAAGTTCGCGGGCTATGCCCCCCTGGTTTGTGATCACAATAAAAATATAGCCTTTTTTTTGCAGTTCCTGTAGGGATTCGACAATTCCGTGAACCAATATGATGTCTGCGGGTAAATAGTTATAATCGCCTCTTTCGGTAATCAACACTCCATCCCTGTCCAAAAAAATGGCTTTATTCATATATAGTTTTCACCTGTATTTACGTTATTAACTCCTAAAATTCAAAACTATTCATAATTTCGTAAAAATTATCCTCCTTTGTCAGATAAGATAGTCATTATCCCTACATATAATGAAAGGGAAAACATTGAAAAACTCATTCGTGCAGTTATGGGTCTGGCTGTCCTTTTTGACATGCTGGTGGTGGATGACGGATCGCCTGATGGTACTGCAGCAATTGTAAAAGAATTAATAGCAGGAGAATTTTCAGGCAGACTTTTTATTGAGGAGCGAAAAGGCAAACTAGGCCTCGGTACTGCATATATTCATGGCTTTCACTGGGCACTTGACAGGAAATATGAATATGTATTTGAAATGGATGCTGATTTTTCGCACAACCCGACTGACCTGGCAAGATTAGCCGAAGCTTTGGTTAACGGGGCAGATGTCGCCATTGGTTCACGTTACGTTACGGGGGTGAATGTGGTGAACTGGCCCATGGGACGCGTCATCATGAGCTATTATGCTTCCAAATATGTGCAGACCATTACAGGCCTTACGGTGAAAGATACCACGGCCGGATTTGTGGGTTATCGCCGCAGAGTTCTGGAAACGATTGATCTTGATAATATTAAGTTCAAAGGTTATGCCTTCCAGATCGAAATGAAATTCACCGCATGGAAACATGGTTTTAAAATTGTAGAAGTACCCATCATTTTTACCGATAGGAGTGAAGGAACTTCTAAAATGTCGAAAGGAATTTTTAAAGAAGCAGTGATCGGAGTCATCCAGATCAAGCTGAAAAGTTTTTTTACCCGTTATAAAAAGGCAGAAACATCGTTGCCCAACTGATGACCTTTATTCAAATATTTATTGATGTGCCTAACCAGGTGGCCATCGACCTGAAAAAAGTGGGCACTGATCTCAATAACGTAAAGGCAGTCAGCAATTTCGAAAGATATTCTGAACATGTTAAAAAACTGGTACTGGAATACGGCCCGAGAGTTGTCACTGGTTTTGTGGTTCTTGTTATTGGTTGGTGGCTAATCAGACTGGTAGTCAGGGCATTGAACCGGTTGATGGAGGCGCGGGAAATTGACCCGACCCTCCGTCCTTTTCTCAAGACTCTATTGTCCATTTCGCTCAAAGTGATGCTTATTATCAGTGTCGCTTCCCAGATCGGCGTTCAGACCACTTCTTTTGTGGCGGCACTGGGTGCAGCGGGACTTGCCGTGGGCCTGGCATTGCAGGGCAGCCTGGCAAATTTTGCAGGCGGAGTGCTGATCTTATTTTTTAAACCTTTCAAAGCCGGGGATTATATCGGCGCGCAGACCTTCGAAGGTAAAGTAACTGAAATACAGATCCTTTATACCATACTTACTACGGCTGATAATAAGAAAGTTGTAATCCCGAATGGCCTTCTTTCAAACAACAGCGTTGTGAATTTCAGTGCCAATGAAACACGCAGGGTGGATTTAAAAATTAACGTGGATACCGGCAGTGATCTTTCAAAAGCCAAAAAGATCATTGAAAAAGTTGTTGCGGCTAATGTATTGATATTAAAGGATCCGGCACCTACAATTGGTGTTCATGACCTGACCGATAGTGCCATGACTTTCGTATGCTGGGTATGGGTGAATAAAGATGATTACCTGGCAGTGAAACATGGGGTTCAGGAAGCTGTGAAAATTGCATTTGACCAGGAAGGCATCAAACTACCGTCAGCAATGACGATAATTCAGATGGGGGATGGGGCTCGTACTTAATCCATGGTGATTTAATAATTAACTAATTTGTTCAACCCCTCCGCGGTTGTTAAGATGTCAATCGATATCATCCACCGGTTTTGCCCTCGGTTATTATTATTTAACCCCTTCAGGCTTCCAGAACCAATTGGGCATGATTTTGTAGTTGCTTTTTACAACCCTGAAAGGGTTGAACAATAATAACCATGGGTGCAACCCATGGCAATTCTCAAAATCTATAATACAACCCTGAAGGGGTTGAACAGCTAACTAATCTGTCTCGAAAATCTTAATATTTTGTAAATCCAGATTCAGAATTTGGTACAATAAGACAGTTCTATACAATTTGTGAATAAAATCTTAGCCAAAGGATTAACAGATAGCCTTTTTTTATACGACTTTTGCACTAAGGCAAATGCTATCCCTGAGATAATAGCTAATTTGGACTGAAATAACCCGATAGATACTGATATAGTAAGAAAATAAACCTCGTGCCCGATATTCAATCTGAAACATTTACTGTACAACAGCTCGAGGAAATGAGCGAACTCCTCAGGGCCATTGCGCATCCCCTCAGGATCATGATCATTGATCTGCTTAAAGACGGGAAGCAGCTTACCGTAACCCAGATTCAGAAAGAACTGCATATCGAACAGGCAGTGGCATCGCATCATTTGATTATTTTGAAAAACAAGGATGTTCTCGATGCACACCGCAGTGGGAAGACCATTTTATATTATCTGCGTAACGAATATATCAGCCGGATCGTTAACGAAACAAGACTGGCTGTTTGATTTTAGGTTGACAACTTGCCACAAAGGCACCAGGCACAAAGGAAAAATTTGTGTCTTTGCGTCTTGGTGGCTAAAATAAAATAATATTATGAGCGATACACATGACCTTAACGCTGCCGAATTCGGCAAAGCCCTGAGAGCAAACCATGATGCCATTTTATTGGATGTAAGAACCCCTGAAGAGTTTGAACAAGGGCATCTGCCGGGCGCATTGAATATTGATATCAGGGGATATGATTTCCACGAACAGATCGAAGGCCTTGACAATTCCAAAGCCTATTTTGTATATTGCCGCAGTGGCGCACGCAGCGCAGCAGCCTGTAAGTTCATGACCAGCAAAGGTTTTCCCGAAGTGCATAACCTCATAGGTGGGATTATGGCATGGGAAGGGGATGTGGAGTAATTCTTAATTAGGCGTAAGGGGTAAGTGGTAAGGCGTAAGTAGCAGGATACACACCCCTGCCTCCCGAAGAAGTCGGGACAGGCTCTCTTTTTAGAGGGGAGCCGGACTCAGAGTGATTGATACTGCGAGTTTAAGCACTCATATTCTACGGATTATCATTGTTATATAGTCATAAGAGAACTATCGGAATAAAAGTCATACCTGGATATTCCCCTATAAAGAGGGGTTAGGGGTGTGTAGATTGTTAATTGCGATAATCCGGAAAAGAATGAAAGGTGGTACTTACAACTCTCTATGGCAGATAGTCCTTATAAATATCTTCCTTTTCATCATTCCAGAATTCAAGGCCTTCGGTTTGGGAGGTGAAATCCCTGAGTTCGCTGTCTTCGTTTATGTCTTCCACTAACATCCTAATAGTTTTGCATTTCAAAGATAAGATATATCGAAAGAAAATGGTTCCTTATCCGGTTTCTGAGATATTCCACTTTTTCAAAAAGTGGAATATCTAAATCTGGCTCTGTGAGATAGTAGACAGATTATAAATCCCCGTCCGACAAAGTCATCTGGGTGACTTATACTCAAAATGGCCAGATTGTAAATCAGGCAATCGTATTGTTATTTCATTTGATAAACATCCATTATCTTACAATCTCTTTTTCTAATCTCTGCATATGGTACAAAATCAAAATTTAAATGAAGAATGCTATCCCCGTCTTTATTTATTTCAACGTATGATTTCGGGCGTTGGCCACTAACAATCCACATTGTATCTCCCTGTAAATTGGCAGTAAATGGGGTGTCATTATAAATTACTTTGCCGTATTTTTTTAACCATACAGTCTCTGCCATATTAATAACTGTATTTTTGTCCTTAGCACAATCGCCGCCTTCAAATTGTCCAGGAATTATCAGTAAAATAATATATAGGGCAAATACTTTCATTTATTTGACTATGCTTTATACATACAATTGTGTATTAAATAACTGATTCATATATTGTCTGCCCTCTTTTTCCTTCCCTTTCTCTCTCTCACTCCACCTCAAAATACATCCGATACAATTTCTTATCTAACTCTTCTTCTTTTGAAAGGTCTTCAGATATCCGACCTTTGGAAGCTACGGTGATATGTCCGGTTTCTTCGGATACGACTATCGCCATGGCATCGGTTTGTTCGGCAACACCGAGTGCGGCCCGGTGACGGAGTCCGAACTCCATAGCCAGGTTTGATATTTCTGATACAGGCAGAATGCAGGATGCCGCTTTGATCCTGTTTTTGATAATGATCACGGCTCCATCATGCAACGGGTTCTTTTTGAAGAAGATGGATTCCAAAAGTTTGGATGTCATTTCGCCATCTATCATCACCCCGGTAGAAGTAAAAAACCGAAGCTCAGATGAGCGTCCCAAAACGATGATCGAACCTGTGTGTGTCTTTGAGAAATATTTGCAGGCTACCGCCAGTTCTTCAAAATTGATTTCAGAAGTATAAGCAGTACGCCAGTTCCAGGGCAATAAAGCCCGCAAGGGTCTTTTGTTCCCAGGTCCGCGGCTTTTCCCTATGAGCAACAATGCCCTGCGTATTTCCTGTTGAAAAACAATGAGCAATGCAATAGCGCCCACCCCTATAAACTGGTACAAAATGGTGGTAAGCAGCTTCATACTCAGCGCCCGCACAATGAACCAGATGATATAAATACTCATGAAACCGATGAATATATTGAATGCAATGCTGCCTTTCACAATCCGGTACAGGCCATAGATCATGATTGCAACCAGCAGGATATCAATAAAATCCAGCAGCCTGAATGACAGAAATCCTATTTCAAATAGTTTCACGGTAGAAATTTATGACTTTTAAAGTTTCCACGGCTTCTTTTACATCATGCACCCTCAAAATAGATGCCCCTCCCTGCAATGCAAGTGTGTTCGTGACGATCGTTCCTGTGAGGGCATTTTCCGGCTTTGTTTTCAATAGTTTATTGATCATGGATTTCCGGGATATCCCTGCTAAAATGGGTTTCCCTAAAATTCGCAAAAGGTTCAGGTGCTTGAGCAACTGGAAATTATGTTCCAGCGTTTTCCCAAACCCAAAACCGGGATCAACAATAATATCTTGAATACCCAGTTCGGTAAGTTTTTCAATTTTAAAGCTCAAATATTGAATTACCTCTTTCACAACATCTTCATATTGAGGCTCAACCTGCATGTCTTTGAAAGTCCCCTGTTTGTGCATGATAATATAAGGAACCTGGAGTTTCGCCACCATTTCAAACATGAGTTCGTCACCTTCCCCGGCTGTGACGTCATTAATGATGGCAGCACCGGATTTGATGGCCTCTTCTGCAACCCTTGCTCTGAAAGTATCAATGGAAATAATGGCATCAGGGAATTGTTTCGCTATTTTTTCAATAACCGGGATCACCCGATTCAACTCGTCTTCTTCATGGATAGTATCTGCACCCGGGCGGGTAGAATAGCCTCCGACATCAATAAAATCAGCGCCATCGTTTAGCATTTTTTCAACCTGCGCCAGCTGGGCATCAAGCAAACTATATTTCCCGCCGTCAAAAAACGAATCAGGAGTAACATTCAGGATGCCCATAATGCGTCCCATACTCAGGTCTATTAATCTCCCCTTGCAATTAATTGTTTTTTTCACCGGAAGGAGGTTTAAACGGTCGGTCATCATTATATTTGCTTGCTGAAATAGAAGTTGTAAAATTAAAGCTATTTAAAACATTACCGCGAAGGTTAAGGCAAAACAAACCTTCAGAGGTCAGGACAAAGCAAACCGCAGAGCACACAAAGGCTTCGCAGAGGGCACAGAGGTTTTCTTCGCGATCTTTGCGCTGCCTCAGCGTCCTTTGCGGTTAAATGATCTGATTAGTTCAGGATATCGAAAAAATGAAAACAAAACAAACCGCAGAGATCACAAAGGCTTCGCAGAGAACACAAAGTTTTTCTTCGCGGACTTTGCGCTACCTTAGCGTTCTTTGCGGTTAATAGATTTTCTAAACAGTGAAAATAAAACAAACCGCAGCGTTCACAAAGGTTTCGCAAAGAACACAAAGCTTTCTTTGCGAACTTTGCGCTGCCTTAGCGTTCTTTGCGGTTAATAGATTCTAAGCAGTGAAAATAAAACAAACCGCAGCGTTCACAAAGGCTTCGCAGAGAACACAAAGTTTTTCTTCGCGAATTTTGCGCTACCTTAGCTTACTTTGCGGTTAAAAATTCTCATTCAAAAAATTAACAGAATTGCTTCAAAATACAATTGAGGAATACAAAAGCCAGATCGTGCAATGCCGCGAGATCTTTATCAAGAAGAACCAGGACTACGGCCCCTCGTGGCGCATATTAAGAATTCCATCCCTTATCGACCAGATATTCATCAAAGCCCAGCGCATCAGGAGTATCGAAGAAAAAAAGCTTCAGAAAATCGGCGACAGCATAGAAGGGGAGTTTCGGGGGATCATCAATTATTGCATCATCACCATCATACAGTTGCAGCTTGGTGAAACCTTTGAATTTGAGGATAATGATGGCCAGCTTTTGAAACTTTATGACCTTAAGGCATCAGAAGCCGAGCAACTTATGATAGCCAAAAATCATGATTACGGTGAAGCCTGGCGCCAGATGTATACAAGCTCTTTTACGGATCTGATCTTGTCAAAAATTTTACGGATTAAGCAGATTTTGCAGAATGACGGCATGACTGTTGCCTCTGAAGGCATTGACGCCAATCTTTTTGATATGATCAATTATGCTGTTTTTGCTTTAATAAGGATTTCTGAAGCTTCTTAGAAGTTCCACCCCCTACCCCCGTCCCGAGCGTTCGGGAGGGACAGCCTTGATCATTTTTTTAGAAATTTTGAACATTGTTGCTCTATCAATCCGAAAATGTCATAAAAAATTACAATGCCAGTTTTACCAAAAAAGCGAGTTAATAGTTGTCCCTCCCGAACGCTCGGGACGGGGGTAGGGGGTGGTGTTCAGTTACAATTGATATGTAGCCAAATTTTTATTGAACCCTGCCAAAAAGATATAACGCCTTGTTCGATTATTATTCCAGTTGCTTATTTTTGAAATCAATTAGCCAAAAATAAAAAAATGAACATAAAAAAAATCATTCTTACCGTCTGCCGGATTCTTGTCGGCGTTTTGTTTATTTTTTCAGGCTTTGTGAAGGCCGACGATCCGCTGGGATTTTCTTACAAACTGGGTGAATATTTTGATGTTTTTGGGATTGACAAGTTTTTCCCGGAACCTTCTACGGTTTATATATCCATGATCATCTGCATTTTTGAAATGTTTGTGGGGGTTTGCCTGCTTATAGGCGTATTCCGCAAATTCACCGCCTGGATGTTGATGCTTATGATCGTTTTCTTTGGATTTCTTACATTCTATACGGCGCATTATAATAAAGTTACCGAATGTGGATGCTTTGGAGATGCCATTCCTTTTACCGCCTGGCAATCATTCGCTAAAAATGTGATCCTGTTCATTCTCATTCTGCCCATATTTTTCAGTCCAAAAGATATCAATCCCATATTTTCGCTGCGCCTCGCACGTACGGTAGCCATCTCACTGCTATTGGCGTCTATGTTATTTACAATGTATGCATATTATTACCTGCCTCCAATTGATTTCAGGCCATATAAACCGGGAAACGACATTAAAAAACTAATGGAAACTCCCCCAAATGCCCCGAAAGACAGTGTGGTGATGACATTTATTTATACGAATAAAAAAACCGGTAAGGATATGGAAATCACCATGGATGCTTTGTCTAAAATGGATTCCATCGGCCGGCAGAAACTGGAGGATAATTATACTTTTAAAGACCGGAGAGATAAAGTAATAAAGGAAGGATACAAACCGCCAATACACGATTTTTCCATTCAGAGCCAGGACAGCGATGTGACCAAATCATTCCTGTCAGAAAAAGGATACAGGTTGATGATCGTGCAGTATGATATTGAAAAATCACAATCGCGTTTTCAACCGGAGCTCAACCAGCTGGTCCGCGAACTTATGAAAGGCGGCAAAGTAAAAATATGGCCTGTTTCGGGCTCATCTGTAACACTTAACGAAAAATACCGCAAAGATTTCGGCGTACCCTATAGTTTTTATTCGGCTGATGTAACGGTTTTGAAAACCATCATCAGGTCGAATCCGGGATTGGTTTTGTTCCATGATAATGTGGTAGTTCATGACTGGCCTGCAACAGCATTGCCATCGGTGAGTACCGTATATTCATATATGAAATGAGCTCATTCATTATCAGGAGGTTGATTTCCGGTTTCCTGGTGATCATTGGAATCGTCCTGGTGGTATTTTTCCTGTTTATGGTTTTGCCAGGTGATCCTGCGCGGCTTACATTGGGTCAGCGCTCGGATATTTCCACCCTGCAGGCAGTAAATAAAGAATTCGGACTCGACAAGCCCAAAGGCATCCAGCTTCTTGATTATCTGAATGATCTGTCGCCCATCTCTTACAACGAAATCAATAAAGATGAACAGGCTAAATACCATTATGCGGTTTTGTTTAATATCCATGCTTCCAAGGGTTTGGTACTGAAATGGCCTTACCTGAGAAGCTCTTATCAGACCCGGCAAAAAGTATCTGATATTCTGTTGGATGCCTTGCCTAATACCATTGTGCTTGCCCTTTCAGCTTTTGTTATTGCCTCGGTTTTCGGAATTCTTTTTGGTTTGCTGGCAGCAATATATAGAGGAACTGTATTTGAAAATATCATCATGGTGGTTGCAAATATCGGCATCTCGGTTCCATCTTTTTTTGCAGCGATTATCATCGCCTGGATTTTTGGATTCGTGCTGAGCAAATACACCGGGTTGAATATGTTTGGTTCTCTTTATGATATTGATCCTTTCAAAGGCAAATACCTGAAATCAGAAAACCTGATATTGCCCGCTGTTGCACTGGGCATCAGACCTCTTGCCATCATTGCACAGCTGACACGTTCTTCAATGCTTGACGTATTAACGAACGACTACATGCGCACTGCAAAAGCCAAAGGACTCAGTAAGGCAACCATCGTTTTCAGGCATGGACTCAGGAATGCGTTGAACCCTGTCCTGACAGCAGTATCCGGTTGGCTGGCCTCGTTGATGGCGGGGGCTTTCTTTATTGAGTATATCTTCGGATGGCGTGGACTGGGAAAAATTACGGTTGATGCACTTTTAACATCAGATCTTCCGGTGGTTATGGGGTCAGTATTGTTTATAGGTCTTATTTTTGTGGTAGTAAATATTCTGGTAGATGTACTTTATGGGGTATTGGACCCAAGAGTGCGGGTGGGATGACGGAATACCACCCCTACCCCCGTCCCGAGCGTTCGGGAGGGATAGCATTTATCATTATTTCGCAATATTTGAAAAGAGGTTCTTTTTCAATCAACTCGTTCGAAAAAGAAAACTAAACGATGTTTTTAGCTTTAAGGAAGTTAGAAGCTGTCCCTCCCGAACGCTCGGGACGGGGGTAGGGGGTGGAAGTTTAAGAAGAATATAAATTATGAAAATATACATCATCGGATTTATGGGCAGCGGCAAAAGTACTTATGGTAAAGAACTTGCCGAAGCGCTGGGCTATGCATTTACAGATCTGGATACAGACATAGAAAAAAAGGCCGGTGCAACCATCCCTGTTATTTTCAAAGACAAGGGAGAAGATGCATTTAGGCTGATGGAACAAAACGCATTACTGGAAACCAAAATCCTGGAGGATACCGTAATTGCTACCGGAGGGGGTGCCCCCTGCTTTTTTGAAAATATGGAATGGATGAATGAAAACGGACTGACCATATACCTGAAACTCTTTGAAAACGAATTGAAAGCGCGAATAGAACCCGTAATGGCAGAACGTCCGATGCTTAATGGTATTGATGAAGATGGACTGGAAGATTTCATCCATAAAACGCTTCGTAAAAGGGCATTTTATTATCACCAGGCAAAAATCGTTATCGATCCGAATCTGATGAATGCGAAGGCTTTATCAGATGTTTTGAAGGAAGGGACTTTTGCATAAATATAAATCTTAAAAAAACAATCCAATACTAATGGAAAACACATCTAAAATATCCGCCTCGGCAAGTGTCGTTGCAAAACATTTATTACGTTTAGGCTCAGTTCAGCTGAGTGTTGATCAGCCTTTTACCTGGGCTTCGGGAATTAAATCTCCTATTTATTGTGATAACCGTAAAATTAATTCAGATGTCGAAGCACGCAATACGGTAGTAAATGCTTTTGTGGAATTAATTAAATCAGAATTTGCTGATGCGGAAGTGATTGCAGGTGTAGCTACTGGGGGTATTTCATTTGGTGCATTAATTGCTGACCGATTGAATCTTCCTTTTATTTATGTTAGACAGGCGCCTAAAGATCATGGATTAATGAAACAGGTTGAGGGAGGATTCGAAGCCGGTCAGAAAACTGTGGTAATAGAAGACCTGATCTCAACAGGCTCCAGCAGTATGAAAGCCGTGCATGGCCTTCGTGATGAAAATATCAAGGTGCTCGGACTCATCAGTATCATGACCTATGGATTCCAGAAAGCAACAAAATTGTTTGACGAAGAAAAAGTCGATCAATGGAGTTTATGCAACCTTGATACCATGGTAGATGTAGCATTGGCGGAAGGGAAAATAAGTGCTGAAGACAAAGCTGCGATATTGAAATTCAGAGATGCGCAGTAAATGCGAGTTCTTAATAAGATTTATCCCTTATTTTTTTTAATTGTTCTGCATCATCTTTGTCTTTCAAGCGATTATTGATTTCTTTTTCATGTATTAGTTGGTTGATGTGCAATACTTTAACATGAATACCTTCAACTGGTTCCCAATCAATACTTTTGTCATAACAAGAAGCAAAATCAGCTTGTGCAAATCCAGTTAAATCTGCCATTACATCAAGATATACTCCATTATTCATCATAATTTCAGCATATCCGGCAATCAGAGGGTAATCCATGTATATTTCCGCACCCACAATTTTATAATCTTCTAGAGCAGTGACAAATTTTTTCCTGTTTTCAATAGTGTCTTCCAGCCAAATATCCACATCTCCTGTTGTCCGGGTGTAGCCATAATAGTTTACAGCAATACCCCCTACTAGAATAAACCTCACATCGTTATCACTAAGGGCTTTTAAAAGTTCAAGCGAATCTTCTTCAAGAATATTCATGAATCTTTTCTTTTTAGTATAATTCCCTTTCCTTGAGGCAATTTCAATGGACCGCCTTTAACCATTATAGCCATGATGTTAAGGGTAAACATCAACCTGATCCGCTCATTTGGCGTCTTTTCCAGATTGCGCATCAGCCTCATCTCTTCAATGTCTTCCCTTGTTGTACCTGGTGGATGCAGGATAATTTTTCCCATAATTCAAAGTTAGCGAATCATGATGATTTGCAATGAATGCATAGTTTTGTATCTTTAACTGTTTTGAACTTGAATAACCTCGAACCATATCTTCGTAATTCTACCCAACTCATCGTTGCAAATGCTACTGACTGGAACAGCCATCAAGCTAAAATGCAGTGGTTTGAACGGGCTTCAGTGAATGATAAGTGGCAACCATATAATGAACCTTTTGATGTTGTCATAGGCAAAAAAGGCCTTGCCTATGGACAAAGCCAGATTCCGGTTCCTGAAGGCATTATAGATTTTAAAAAAGAAGGTGACATGAAATCTCCTGCCGGTTTATTCGGGTTTTGTTTTGCATTTGGATATGCCAAAGAACCAGATCCCGTAATAAACTGGCCTTATCTTCACATTGATGAAAATTTTGTCGGGGTGGATGATCCGGATTCAAGATATTATAATTGTATCGTGGATCAATCAAAACTCAAACCCCAAGACTGGAAATCTGCCGAAACCATGTACAGGTCGGATGGGTTATATAAATGGGGAATGGTTATAGATTATAACTTCAATCCTTTCGTAAAATCGGGCGGCTCACAAATCTTTCTGCATATCTGGCGCGGCCCGGAATCTGGAACCGAAGGCTGCACAGCTATGCCTGAAAATAAAATGCTTGAACTGCTGCAATGGCTTGACGGCAAACGAAATCCATTGTTATGGCAAGGAGTGAATATTTCGATTTGAAATATTTTCAATCACTAACTCACCAATTCACCAATTCACCAATTTTTCAAGAAGGACTGTAATTCGGCGCTTCTTTTGTAATATAAACATCGTGAGGATGGCTTTCGCGAATACCGCTGGATGTGATCTTGATGAATTGTGCTTTCTTAAGATCTTCAATGTTTTTGGCTCCTGCATAACCCATACCTGCCCGCAATCCGCCAACAAACTGGTAAATCACTTCTGATAAAGGTCCTTTTGCGGGAACCCTTCCCACGATGCCTTCCGGAACCAGTTTTTTGATCTCTTCTTCAGGGTCCTGGAAATAGCGGTCGCCAGACCCTTGTTTCATCGCTTCAACCGAACCCATACCCCTGTATGTTTTGAACTTACGACCTTCATAAATAATGGTTTCACCTGGAGCTTCTTCAACTCCTGCGAAAATACCTCCCGCCATAATACTGCTGGCACCAGCTACTATCGCTTTTACCAGGTCACCTGTAAAATGGATACCCCCGTCTGCGATAATCGGGACACCAGACCCTTTCAAGGCTTTGGCACATAGCATAATGGCAGTCAATTGCGGCATACCTATACCTGCAATAACACGAGTAGTACAAATTGAACCAGGTCCTACGCCTACTTTAACAGCATCGGCACCGGCTTTTACCAATGCAAGAGCTCCATCCCCAGTGGCAACATTTCCCGCTATGATCTGGATATCCGGGAATTTTTTTCTGACCCTGTTAATGGTTTCCAGTACGCCTTTGGAATGCCCGTGTGCTGTATCAATGACAAGTACATCAGCACCGGCTTTCATCAGGGCTTCTACGCGTTCTTCGATGTTCTGTGTAATACCCACTGCGGCACCCGCCCGCAACCTTCCGTACTGATCTTTGCAGGAATTGGGATAAGATTTCAGTTTTTCAATATCCCTGAAAGTAATGAGTCCCTTCAGTTTACCATCTTTAGTAACAACCGGAAGTTTTTCAATTTTATAGTTTTTCAGAATTTCTTCTGCTTTTTTCAGATCGGTGTTTTCGGGTGCGGTGATCAGGTTTTCTTTGGTCATAATTTCTGCGACACCGCGATTGAAATTTCTCTCAAATCTCAGGTCACGGTTGGTCAATATTCCCTGTAAAACATTATTCTCATCGACAATCGGTATGCCCCCGATTTTGTTTTCCTTCATAATCTTCAAGGCATCGGATACAATAGCATCTTTATTCAAAGTAATCGGGTCCTGGATCATCCCGCTTTCTGAACGTTTTACCCGGCGTACTTCATCTGCCTGGCGCTCGATACTCATGTTTTTATGAATGATACCTATCCCTCCCTCCCGGGCCATGGCGATAGCCAACTCCGATTCAGTAACCGTATCCATGGCTGCCGAAATGATCGGTACATTGATTTTAATGTTTCGGGTGAGTTGTGTTTCGAGATTCGTTTCGTAAGGCAGAACCTCGGAATAAGCAGGAACAACCAACACATCATCGTAGGTTAATCCTTCTTCAAGAAATTTTTCGGGAGTAGAAGCCATGGTGCAAATAATTTAGATTATTTGCCGTGCAAAATTAGAGAAACTTTCTGAGAATTTCAGAAGTAATCTGCGCGTCCGCAATTAAACCGGCCGGGAATCGGCTCGGATTCCTTTAGAAAGTACAAAAAAAACCGGCACCTGAACGCAGGTGCCGGTAACTCAATAAACTTTTTACTTTTAATTTTTTGCAGGGGCAGCAGCTGGTTTTGCAACTACTTCACCGTGAATGATAAGAACGGTTACATCACCGCCATCAGTAGTCACAGTTACGCTTTTGTTATATGAACCCATTGCCATTGCATTATATGTCGCTTTTACATAACCTGATTTTCCAGGAGCAACCGGTTCTTTCGTGTAATCTGAAGTGGTACATCCACAGCCAGGTTGAACGGTTTTCAGTGCTACAGGTTCTTTACCGTTGTTTGTAAATTTGAACGTGGCAGAAGCAGGGGTTCCTTGTGGAATTTTGCCCATGTCAATATTTTCAGTTGCCCATTTCAGCGGGGCAGTTTTTGGTGCCGGGTTGGTTGCCGTTTGAGCGAACGCTCCGACACTGAACATCAACATAAGAGCGAAGGTAGAAACGAAGATCCTTTTCATGATTAAGTCTTTTTTAGTTTACTATTATTTAAGTTTAAAGTTCAAATTTAGTATAAAAATGAGATGCAGCTGTTAATAATGATTGAACTTTTGTTAATGAAATGTTAACAGGGAGGTTTTCGACCGGCAAAATCCTTAATTTAGCGCTGTGACAAGAAACACCATCAGGCTGGTTGCGCTTTTAGGCACCATCTCCATCATCGGGATTATAGTCATCCAGATCTATTGGGTGCAGAAAGCCTTCGATATCAGGCAGAAACAGTTTAACCAGACTGTCAATATCGCCCTCAAAAATGTTGCTGACAATATTGTGGCCTTTAACCATGGTGTGCCGCTCAGTGAAAACCCCGTAAACCAGGTATCTTCAAATTATTATGTAGTAAATGTGAATACAGTTATAGATGCGGGAGTACTGGATCATTATCTGCGTGAGGCTTTTGTGGCTGTAAACATGAACCAGGATTATGAATATGCCATATATGATTGTGCCACAAACCAGATGGTTTTCGGGACCTATGTGAGTCCAACGGGCCATGAAGAAAAGATGTATCCTTCTGTCAATCTGCCGGTATCCAACAAATTCACTTATTATTTCGGCATATTTTTCCCGAACGAATCCAACTTTATAACAGGGGCAGGAGAAATGGGAATCTGGGTATTTTCTTCGGCCATTCTCTTAATAGTTATGACTTTTTTCGGCTATGCTATCTATATAATACTCAAACAGTCAAGGCTCTCTGAAATACAGAAGGATTTTGTGAACAATATGACCCATGAGTTCAAAACACCGCTTTCTACTATTGCTGTTTCTGCGGATGTTTTGTCAAATCCATCTTCACTTAATAATCCCGATGTATATTTCAATTATGTCAGTATCATTAAGCAGGAAAACAGCCGGCTGGTAAGCCAGGTAGAAAAAGCGCTTCAGATGGCGAACCTCGACAGTGGACGCGTAAAGCTCAGCCGCGAAAAAATGGATATGCACGAGTTGCTTCGCAATGCGATGGATAAAATGAGATTAGGCTATAAAAACAAGATCGTTAATATATCCCATGAATTTGAGGCGACAAATGTGGAAGTGATGGCTGATAAAGTCCATGTGTCAAACCTGATATTTAATTTGCTCGATAATGCCATCAAATACAGTCCTGAAACGGCAGAAATCATGGTAAAAACCTGGAACAAAAAGCGGGCACTTTATATATCTATTGCCGATAAAGGA
Source organism: Bacteroidota bacterium (assembly GCA_013288555.1). GTDB lineage: Bacteria > Bacteroidota > Bacteroidia > CAILMK01 > CAILMK01 > JABDEJ01. The sequence continues at coordinate 20,739 of JABDBQ010000032.1, forward strand.
ATCGGTCTAAAAAAATCGGACCGTAAAAAAGTTTTCGATAAATTTTACCGTGTTTCAACCGGTAATGTACACAATGTAAAGGGTTTCGGCCTTGGACTGCATTATGTTAAAAATATTGTTCGGGCACATCGCTGGCACATATCGCTGGTGAGCGAACCTGGCATAGGCACGACATTTACCATTCAAATACCACTGAAAGAAAATGAATAACCAGATCGAAAAAATATCCGGTGCCAGGATCATGCTTGTGGAAGACGACATGAACCTGAGTTATGTTACTCGTGATAATCTTGAAAAACATGGATTTAAAGTTGCTGCCTTCGAAGATGGCGAATCGGCCCTTGAGGCTTTCCATAAAGAACCATTTGATCTATGCATTCTTGATGTCATGCTGCCGAAGCTTGATGGTTTCAGCCTTGCGAAAGAGATCAGGGATAAAAATGATAATATCCCGATCATATTTCTGACAGCAAAGTCTTTAAAGGAAGATAGAATTGCCGGACTCAGGCTGGGAGCAGATGATTATATGACCAAACCCTTCAGTATTGAAGAACTTATCTTAAAAGCAGAGATATTTCTGCGACGTACCCGGGCCGGCCATCCGGCATTGCAAAAAAATATTTTCACGATAGGGCAATACCGTTTTGATTTCCAGGAGCTTTTACTGCAATATAAAGACGAGAGTTCGGAAAATCTCACCCAGAAAGAAGCTGAATTGCTGAAATATTTTTGCCTGAACCTGAACAAAGCCCTGAAGCGCGAAGACATATTAAATGCTGTATGGGGCGATGATGATTATTTTGCCGGAAGAAGTCTTGATGTTTTCATTTCGAGACTCCGGAAATATCTTTCCAAAGACAAAAACATCCGCATCGAAAACATCCACAGTCACGGATTTCGGATGGAATTGGGGGAATAATAAACTCTTTTTGAGTTTTATTTGTAATTTTGATTCAGGATAAATGTTTTGACCACTATGACCGATAAACTTATTCTTAAAAATTTGCAAACACTTCCTGAACAGTTGAAGAAGGAAGCGCTTGACTTTATATTGTTTCTGCAAATGCGTGCTGAGAATAAAAAAAACAATCCCCGTGGCAAGCGTAAATTCGGAAGTTCTAAAGGGAAATATAAACTTTCTAAAGATTTTGATGCGCCTCAGAGCCACATTTTTCGGATGGAGTTAGGGGAATAATAAGCCGAGATGTAAACATCGCGTGTTTACAAATATCATCTTTCCAATATCACTGTTCCTTCTTTCTTTTATGATGTTGTTCCCCTTAAAGTCATTTGCCTTCAGTGAGTTATAATTTACTGTATCATATATATACAACTTTGTAAACTTAAAGTGATAGGTATTAGCGGAAGATGTCGCTACACCAGTATAATTACCCGACTTTAAATGGCTCATGTCTAGGTTTTGCAATTCTGTTGCACTAATGTTTTCTCTTTTGAAAACAGTTTTTCCGCTATCATCAAAAATTGTAAAAAATAAATCAGGTTCTGAATTAGGGATTTTTATTGTGATTACACTGTTAACCGGATTTGGGTATACCTCTATATTCAGAACGGGACTATTTTAAATTTTCTTGTATAACACCTCCTCGGATATTCGGTTCAGAGAATGTTCCACAAGAGGTAAACAGGTGGCCGGTTTGGGAACAAAAAAATTCTCGGGCTGCATTTACACTTGGGAAAGATGTATCTCCACTTGATACTGCAAGGGTATCACCATTTTGAATTTGATAAAGCATCGTATTCACGTACAGTTGAATATTTTTAGGATTCTCCTTTGGTGCTGATAGCGAAGCCATGTAAGTTTTGGTACACAAGAATATCCCAGTATTGCCTTTATAGAGTCCAGATCCATCGAAAACCAATATATTGTTTCCGATACCAGCGTTACCATGTTTAGTTGTTCCTGGCAAATGAGCATCTTGTTGCGTAGTTATTTCAATATCGCCACAACGTATATTCCCTTTAAAAATTTTACTTATTTTCACGATATTAGAGGTGTAAATATTACTATCCGCTGCTAAAAAAGGTGTAGATGAAATGACTCGTCCTTCAAAGATGTACTGGGAATTTTTAATACTTGTCCCTATCGGAATTTTCATGAATTGACCAATTGAGAATTTACAAACACATAATAGCACCAATATTTGATAAAAAACAATTTTTATAAAATTCATAGCAATGTTATTTAACGTTTAACTCCATTTTTGGTGAAATCTGTTTCAAAGTCCTTTATTAAAGTTTACTTATTTTTTGTTTATAACAATCGCATTGGGGTATAAATTTCAAGAAATATAACCTGCTCGCGTTGAGCCTGAGCGAAGTGGTGACTCGGTGCGCATGGATAACACAGTCTTCAGACTTGCGTATGCTAATGAAAGCACTTTAATAAAAGTGAAACAAATCCCAAAAAATATTCCTCTATAACTTATTGATTTAATATATGTTAAAAATTTATTTTCAAAAGTACCCACCCACTTTGGCATCTCACTATATATGTATGTAAAAACAGGCGTAAGGCGTAAGTGGCTGGCGCGAGAAAATCATGTTAATCATTTAATCATATGAATCAAGCCTGTCCCGACTTATTCGGGGGTTCAGACAATTTTCGGGAACAAAATCAGATCTCTTCCCGAGCACTCGGGATCAAGATGACAAAGCTGTAGAGATAAACCGCTGTATTTGGGCATTCTGGTCTATTATTTTCCTGATATCCCCTGTTATTTGTCAATGAGTTACGTGTATGTATTTTAAAATCAATCAGTTAAAAAATGAAAAAATAAATTTCCTGTTATATCAGGGAAAACACGTGTCCCGACTTATTCGGGAGGGCAGAATAGTTAAAAGGGCATTTTGGTGGTAATCGGAGCAAATCCCCCTGCCCCCCGAAGAAGTCGGGACAGGCCCTTACAAGGGGGAATCCCTATTCATAACATTTGCATTTTAATTTCCAAATTGTCTCATTGTCCCATTAAACACATTAGCACATTATTGTATTAGCACAACTTGTCCCGACCTATTCGGGATTATCGCATCATCCATTCCCAAATAGTTTTGGATTTTCCCTACTTTTGAACGCAAACTGAACAAAAACATCTCATCATAAAATTATAAGCTATGAATATGGCCTCTATCGGCAGGAAATTATTGCCCCATTTTATCATTGTTATTATTTTCCTCATTGTGTCTGCAATGTACATGTCTCCTGTTGTGGAAGGCAAGGTCATGCATCAGCACGACGTGAATATGTTCTCTGGCAGCTACCAGGAGGTCAAAACTTTCCAGGATAAAACAGGGGAACGTACCCTGTGGACGAATTCCATGTTCGGTGGGATGCCAACTTATTCCATCGCACCCTATTCTCCAAATAATATGCTGGGAACCAGTTGGATATGGAATGTTTTCGTGAGCGGCAATTCATTGCCTAAACCCATGAATGTCTTCTTTTTGTATTGCCTTGCTTTTTATCTGCTCATGCTCTCGTTCCGGATCAATCCCTGGTTGAGCATGATAGGAGCTCTGGCTTTTGCGTTTTCTTCTTTTAATACCATTATATTAGAAGCAGGACACATGTTGCAGGCCTATGCCCTGGCGACAGGTCCACTGGTGTTGGCAGCAACTGTTTTTACTATACGTTTCAGGAAATATTTCCTGGGCGGCGCTTTGTTTGCATTGGCGCTGGCACTGCACTTAAAGGCAAATCACCCGCAGATGACCTATTATTTTGTACTGATAACGGCCTTATTTGTACTTGCGGAATTTATTTATCATGTGCGTGAAAAACAATTGGCCCCGTTTATCAAGTCAATGATTGCCATAGGTTTCGGAGCTGTTATTGCTTTCGGTACCTATGTTACTTTTTTCCTTACAACAAATGAATATTCTAAAGTAAGTACCCGTGGGAAAACCGAGCTTACCCATAAGCAGCCTGGTGACCAGGAGGTCAATTCATCAGGATTGAATATTAATTATGCATTTGACTACAGTTATGGTGTGGGTGAAACTTTTACTTTGATGATCCCTGATTTCAGGGGTGGAAATGCGGATGCTATCGGCAATACCCACAAAGGTGTATTGAAAAGCGCCGATCCTGAATTGCGCCAGGAAGTAATGCAACTGGATCAATACTGGGGTGAAGATTCAGGATCCGGACCCTATTATTTCGGAGCCATCATCTGCTTTCTGTTTGTATTGGGAATGTTCTTATTAAAAACGCATTATAAGTGGTGGGTACTGGCTGTTGCTGCGCTCGGAATTATGCTGAGCTGGGGGAAGAACTTCCTGGATTTCAATTCGTTTATGTTCTATCATTTCCCAATGTACGATAAGTTCAGGTCGGTCAATTTCAGTATGTTTATGGCCGCGGTGGTTGTACCCATTCTCGCTATCCTGGTGTTGAATAAAATACTGGAAGGCATAGAATGGAATAAAAAGACAACGAAAAATTTATATATCGCTTTCGGCATTACGGGCGGACTTTGTGTGCTGTTCTGGCTATTCCCTTCCCTTGCAGGGGATTTCTCGAAACCAAATAATGGAGACAGTGCTATTTTCCAGGGACAGAAAGTTTCGCAACAAGTGCAGGATGCCATTACCGGAGCCCTTCAGGATGCAAGGACAGAAATTTTGAGAGGTGATGCTATAAGGTCTTTTATTTTCATACTCCTGGCCGCCCTTACCATTTGGCTGTATTCCAAACAATGGCAGTTTTTTGCGGGCAAATCCGGTAAGAATGTTGTGATAGGTATATTTTTTGTCCTTATTCTTGGTGATCAATGGGCGGTTGACAAAAGATACCTGACAGACAAAAACTTTGAACCCAAGAAAACCGAATCGTATGAACCGACAGAAGCGGATGCATATATTCTCCAGGATAAAGATCCTGATTACAGGGTATTGAATTTATTGGACATGCGCCCTGCCGCACCTTTTAACGACGCGTCTACATCTTATTTTCATAAATCAATCGGCGGATATAGTGGTGCCAAGATCAGGAGGATACAGGATATTGCTGAAAGATATCTTTATTCAGTAACCAGCCAATTAGATCAGTATGCCGGAAAAAGTCCCGGTGACCAGTTGATCAATTATCTTCAGAAATCCCGCAAACTTGGAGTCCTGAATATGATGGATTGCAAATATATCATTGCGGGTGAGGGACAGAAAGATATTATTCTCAATCCTTATCATCTCAATCATGCCTGGTTTGTGAAGGGCGTTAAAATGGTGGCGGATGCAGATACCGAACTTGGTTCTCTCAATGGGTTTAACCCGGCAGATACAGCTATAATGGATGTAGGAGTTAACCATCCTGATTTTAAAGCATATATGGAAGGATATCAACCGAAGTGGGACAGTACGGCTACCATCAAACTCGATTCGTATGCACCTAATGATCTCAAGTATTCTACTAAAGCCAACACTGAGCAGTTTGCCGTGTTCTCTGAAGTATATTATGACAATGGCTTAGGCTGGGATGTATTTGTTGACGGACAAAAGCAATCTCACGTCAGGGTCAATTATCTGCTTCGGGGCATGAGGATTCCTGCAGGAACACATACCATCGAATTTAAATTCGAGCCAAAATCTTTTGCCACGGGAGAAAAAATAGCCATGATCAGCTCATTAATTATGCTTTGCGGGCTTCTGGGTTCTGCGGGTTGGGAAATATGGAGAAACCGTAAAAAAGATGAAGAACAGGAGGAAGTATAGTATGGCCAACGGCTTCAATTATGTGCTAAACTTGAAGCGATTATAATTTTTGTCTCCGGATTCCGTTCTCAATATTTTAATATTGACGCGAAATGCCTGGCAAAATCCTTTGGTTTGCAATGCTCCTCATTACATTCTTTAATTATAAAGTTAAAGCGCAGGTTCGTGAATATCTCATCTGCACAAATGATACATTCATATATCCCCAGGTGATTGACAGTGCCTATTACCGCATCGATTTTGGAGATGGAGACCACGACAGCGGATATTATCCAATCAAACACCTGTACCAAAAAAGCGGGAAATATAACCTGGTTGTTAAAAAGATATTGAAAGCCGGAACTGTTATAAACCAATATGTTGCAAGAGTTGGGTCACTGCCAAAACCTGCATTTGAAGCGCATTCCGGATGCTATCTCTATCAGTTTACAAATCAGATGCCTGATACTGTTATGGTAAATGGAGGCTGGCTATGGGAATTTGGAGATGGTATATCTTCGTCGGGAGAATCGCCCACTCATTTATATCTTAATGCCTCAGGCTTTAAAGTGCAACTGGAATATGCCCGCAAAAACCAGTGTAGCAGTAGTATTTCAAAAATGATCTATACAAGCTCCGGCTTTTATCCCGGATTTGATGTGCATATTAACAAAAACGAGGCGATCTTTTTACCTTTGGATACTTCAGAAAACTATTATCACTGGGATTTTTCAAACACCGATACTTCCAACGCCTTGTTCCCTATTCACACATTCAATAAACCGGGAACGTATCCGGTAAGCCTAACTATTAAAACTTCAGCGGGCTGTGAAACCTTCTATACTGATACTATTTCTGTTACTTCGGCCGGTATTCAGCCATTGACAGTAAATTCTGACCTCTTCGCCGCATACCCCAATCCCTTCCATAATGATATGGTCATTCACTATGAAATTATCGGGGCTAAATTCGTAATAATGAATATTTACGATATCTCCGGGAGACTGGCAGCCAGTATTTTAAATGAAAGGCAAAGCAGTGGCAGATATGATCTTCACTTTAATGCATCGAATTACGGATTGAAGCGTGGAATGTATATGCTGGGTGCTTATTTTGACCAGGAATATTTCAGCCAGAAACTTATTATGGAATAGCCTGGTTTTAAACTTTCTTTTTCTAAAATAAACTAATTTTGTACCAAATATCTCTCACTGACAAGAGGTGTTGCGAAAACTATGGCTCAAAAAATATTGTTCACTAATATTGATGTTCCCGGCATCAATACCTTCGAGGTGTACCGCAAAAACGGGGGCTATGCTTCAATCGAAAAAGCACTTAAAAAAATGACCCCTGATGAGGTGATGGAGGAAGTAAAAACCTCTGGATTGCGGGGCAGGGGTGGGGCAGGATTCCCGACCGGAATGAAATGGAGCTTTCTTGACAGGAAATCAAATAACCCGAGATATTTGGTTTGTAACGCTGACGAGAGTGAGCCAGGTACGTTCAAAGACAGGTACCTGATGGAACATATTCCGCATTTGCTTATCGAAGGAATGATAACGTCTTCTTATGCGTTGGGGGCTAATACTTCCTATATTTATATCAGGGGTGAATTCAGATGGATCATCAAAATCCTGGAAAAAGCCATTGGTGAAGCCAAAGCAAACGGATTCTTAGGAAAAAATATTTTAGGTTCGGGATATGATCTCGAATTATATGTGCATAGCGGTGCCGGCGCTTATATATGTGGTGAAGAAACAGCACTATTAGAGTCACTTGAAGGCAAAAGAGGCAATCCAAGGATCAAGCCGCCATTCCCTGCGGTTCAGGGCTTATATGCCTGCCCTACGGTTGTGAACAACGTAGAGACAATTGCGGCTGTAGTACCGATCATCAATATGGGAGGAGCAGAGTATGCAAAATTCGGTATCGGGAAAAGTACCGGTACCAAACTGATTTCAGCCTGTGGAAACATAAATAAGCCGGGCGTTTATGAAATAGAAATGGGCCTTCCCGTTGAGGAGTTTATATACAGCGATCAATGGTGTGGAGGCATCGCAAATGGCAAAAAAATGAAAGCTGTGGTTGCGGGAGGTTCTTCAGTTCCTATATTACCTACGGAACTTATACTTAAGAATATAAATGGCGAAGGCCGCGTAATGTCCTATGAATCACTCGCGGATGGTGGTTTTGTATCGGGAACGATGTTGGGTTCAGGTGGTTTTATTGTTTTTGATGAAACGCAATGTATCGTACGCAATACCTGGAATTTCACAAGGTTCTATCATCACGAAAGTTGCGGACAATGTTCTCCTTGCCGCGAAGGCACGGGATGGATGGAAAGGGTATTGCATAGGATAGAATATGGCAAAGGACAACAAAGTGATATTGATTTACTGGTTGATGTGGCTAAGAAAATAGAAGGAAATACCATTTGTCCGCTTGGTGATGCAGCAGCATGGCCTGTAGCCAGTGCCATCCGTCATTTCCGGCATGAATTCGAATATCACATCAATCATCCTGAAAAAGTATTCGAGGATGGCCATGTATATCAGCCTGTTGAGGAGATGATGATTGGATAATGTCTCTTGTCATTTCGATCCCGAATGCTCGGGAGAGAAATGACAAAAACCATTAGCGGGGAATGGCGTCGATTAGTTTTCGGGTATAGTCTGTTTTCGGGGTATTGAAAATCTCTTCAGGTGTTCCCATTTCTTCAATTTTCCCGGAATTCATGATCATGATCCTGTCCGACATGAATTTTACGACTGAAAGATCATGAGAAATGAAGATATATGTCAAGCCAAATGTTTCCTTCAGATCATTTAAAAGATTGAGTACCTGTGCCTGTACAGATACATCCAGCGCAGAAACGGATTCATCACAGATAATGAATCTGGGTTCAACAGCAAGAGCCCTTGCAATACCGATGCGCTGCCTTTGCCCCCCACTGAACTCATGCGGATACCTGTTGAATGCTTTGGCCGTAAGGCCAACCTTATCCAGCAGATCCAGAGCCTTTTGTTTCCTGTTTTTGTCGTCACCATGCAATCCATGTACATACATAGGTTCGGTAATAGCATACCCGATGGTAAGCCGGGGATTGAGAGAGGAATAGGGATCCTGGAATATGATCTGAATATGTTTACGCATTTTGCGCATGGCATTTGCGGTCAACATCCGAATATCAGTGTTGTCAAAAATAATTTTTCCGGAATCAGGTTCCTGCAATCTTAAGATGCTGCGGCCCAGTGTTGTTTTTCCACAGCCCGATTCTCCGGCAAGACCTAATACTTCTCCGGGATAAACTTCAAAGCTTACACCATCCACTGCATTTACATACTCACTAACCTTTCCGAACAACCCTTTTTTTATCGGGAAACGGGTACTAATTTCTTCTATTTTAAGTATAGGATTCTGATTATAAAGTTTTTCCCGCCTTGTTATTTCATAGCCTTCCGGCATCAGTTTTTCATGAACAATAGCCTCTATTGTTTTACCTGAACCTGAGAATTCGCCTTTGTCATTCTCAATCACAAAATCGCTCATGGTCGGTAGTCTGAGAAGATTTTTGTCAAGAGGCGGTCGGCAAGCCAATAACCCCTGTGTATAAGGATGTTGAGGGTTAGTAAATATATCTGAAGTTTTGCCCTGTTCTACAATTTTGCCTTTGTACATCACCAGGGTTCTGTCGGCTATTTCTGCGATCACACCCAGGTCGTGGGTTATAAAAATAATACTCATCCCCATTTCTTTTTTCAGTTTGTCGATGAGTTCTATAATGCTTTTTTGAACCGTTACATCAAGGGCCGTTGTAGGTTCATCTGCAATCAGGATCTTTGGCTTGCATGATATAGCCATTGCAATCATAACCCGTTGTTTCTGTCCGCCTGAAAGTTGGTGCGGATAGGAGTCTACCATCTGCTCCGGTCGCGGCAACTGCACTTCTTTAAACAGTTCTATGGTTCTTTTTCTGGCTTCTTTTTTTGAAACATGCTGGTGCAGCGTGATGGCTTCCATAACCTGGTTTCCACAGGTAAATACAGGATTCAGGGAAGTCATGGGTTCCTGGAAAATCATGGCAATTTCTTTGCCACGGTAATGCCTTATCTCTTTGTTTGACAGGAGCAACAGATCAGGATTTTCTGCCGATAAACCGTTGTAAAATATCTGGCCGCCGGTGATCTTTCCAGGAGGATCGGCGATCAGGCGCATGATGGAAAGAGAAGTAACCGATTTGCCTGAACCGGATTCACCGACAATACCCAGTGTTTCACCGGGGTATAATTCGAAACTGACATCATTCACAGCCTTAACAACCTCATCCTCTGTTTGAAACACAGTGGTCAGGTTTTTGACTTCTAATAGCGGCTTATCTCCCATGATTTATGGCAAATATATTGAGATTAACCGTTAATACTGACTATTGCTGAAATAGGCGAAAAAATAGCGATAAATGCCTGAAAATATCTGGTGCCATTGGACATGCTTTTCAGCCATTCTCAACTTATTGTCTTAACTTTTACCCATGTTAGGCAGGAACCTCCTCTCACGGTTAGCTTTATTTATTCTGTCATTCTTCATTTCCTGTGGAGTTTCAGCACAGTTCAGGCTGCCCGGAAATATTTCCATTAATTCGGGTACACATGATTTTGGCATTATTAAAAAGGGCAGTACCAAATCAACTGACTTTATTCTTACCAACAATAGTAAGCTCAATCTGTATATATATCGCAATGTTGTTCCTGAAGATTTTAGCCTGGATTTTTCTTCCCAGATGATAGCACCTGGTCAGTCTGCCACGCTGCATCTTGAAGTATCAAGGTTGAAGCTGGGCTATTTTCATGAGATTGTCAATGTATTCACAAGCGCCACCGGAGAAGCTTTCCCAATCCACATCACCGGTACGGTAGTACCTGTAGATTCCATTCAAAAGGACCCTAAAGACACTGTTGTTGAGCCAGGTGAATTGTCTTTGAATATTTATAAGCCTAATAATATTGTATTCCTTTTGGATGTTTCTGAATCCATGATGCGGTCCGACAGATTGCCTCTTGTAAAAATAGCTATGAAAAATCTCTTGAATTCGCTGAGGAGTATCGATCGGGTTTCAATTATTACTTATGCCAGCGGTGTTACGGTTTTATTGCCTTCTACGCCTGCCGATCAGAAAGATGCAATTGCGGCTAAGATAGATGCGTTAAGAGCCAGGGGGAATACAGAAGGTGGGAAAGGGATAAGAGCTGCCTATAAAGTCGCCCGTGAGCATTTTATTCCCGGGGGTAATAATGAAATAGTGATTGCTACAGATGGTGATTTTGACCTGGATAAATCAAATGAAGTACTCTATAAATTTATAAGGCACAATGCGGATGAAGGAATCATTATTTCAGTGGTTGGTGTTGGCAATATTGCGAGGGCTATTGCGCAGATGCAAACCATTGCAGAAAAAGGATCAGGAAGCTATATACATATTAAAACGAGGGAAGACGCTGCCAATGTATTGCTTGACGAGATCATGAAACAATCGAAGAAATGATCAATAACTACAATGATCAATGATCATTGTGCTGCTACAGTGATAGGCAATTTAAACATTTATTGATCATTGATAATTGATCATTTCTATTATCAGCTTAACAATGAGATGATCCAGTTCGGGAAGACCCCGATAAGGATAATGATTGCAGCGGCAATTGCAAGTACAAAGCTGTATGAGTTTTTTACCGGGATCCTGTCACGCTCCTCTGATTCCGTTTCAGGGGTGAATACGGCAACTATTAACCTGAAATAGTAAATGATGCCGAGCAGGGAGTTTAGAAGTGCCAGAATAACGATCCAGATATAATTATTTTCAATGGCATTTGAAAAGATATAGTATTTGCCAAAGAAACCTGCCAGGGGTGGAATGCCAGCCAGGGACAGCATGGCTATAACCAATACCCCGGCAATAACCGGGTTCCTTTTTGCCAGTCCATGAAATGCTTCATAATTCTCGTTACCGGTTTCTTTTGATACAACCATAAGGATACCAAAAGCTGTAATGGTGGCAAAAGCATAAGCAGCCATGTAATAGAACAATGCGCTGGAAGCGTGTTCATTAAGTGACAAAACTCCTACCAAAAGATACCCTGCATTGGCAATACTGGAATAGGCAAGCATACGCTTAACGCTTTTCTGGTAGAGCGCTGAGAAATTCCCGATAATAATGGTGAGCGCTGCAATAGCTCCTATCGCATAGTACCATACCGGTACAATACTACCAAAGCAAATATAAAACAGCCTGAACAACGCCGCAAAACCTGCAATTTTTACCACTGATGCCATAAAGGTTGTGATGAGTGTTGGCGAGCCTTCATAAACATCCGGTGTCCAGAAATGAAATGGTGCGGCCGATACTTTAAACAATAACCCAACGGCCAGCAAAAAAAGCCCGGCCTTGAACATTAAAGGAAGGGAAGAAGCATTGTTAATGACATAGGTTTTGATAACATATATATCAAAGCTCCCTGTTGTACCGTAAATGAGGCAAATACCAAAAAGAAGGAAACAGGTTGAAAATGAACCCATAAGAAAATACTTCAGGGATGCCTCGTTGGATCTGAGACTAAGCTTTTTACTGCCTGCCAGGATATAAAGTGAGATAGACAAGGTTTCGATCCCGATAAACAGAATGGCCATATGCACATAAGAAGCCATCATTATACCGCCGATAAGTGTAAAAATAATGAGCGCAAATATGTCTGCTATATGATGGTCTTCATCTTTATAATATTCATCACAAAGAAAGAAAATAAAAAGGCTGCATAGGATAAGCAGCCCGGTAAATGCAATGGCATAATCATCAAACTGCATCATGCTTTTTACGTAGCCTGTATAGAAGGCTGTGTTACCAGCATAGGCAACGGCATGCCATTGCAAAGCATTGAGTGCAAATGCGGCAAGGAGTCCAAGGATAACTACGGGAAGTATTATTTTCCGGGCATTGTATATGCCTGTAAAAAGGGTTGCCAAACCCGTAATAGAAAGGAGGATGATGACATTCATTTTCTCAGGTTCATTCTTATTCGATTCAAAATTAGGCAAAGGGTTAGTCCCAGCAAAATATTAGCTAAGAATCGGTTTTATTTATTTTTTTAATACAATGTAATTCCTGAATTCTTCATGGGTTTTCAAATAATAACTGATG
>JABDBQ010000033.1 GCA_013288555.1 Bacteroidota bacterium
TCTGGTGATAAACAATGAAAATCATCTCATCTTTCACATAGGTCCTGGGATTTTGCAACGAAAGAAGGGCGTCAAGGTTTACATAATTCCAGTAGTCAAGATATTCATTGTACAATAGCCCTTCAAGGTATGCCGGGAATTGCTGATTTTCTTTACTATAGCGCTGCTGAAGTTTATCCAGCAAAGCCTTAATTTCTTCATTGATTTCCATGAATTTAATCTGGTATTAAAATGGACTTTTAAACTGTTCAATTGAAATAAAATTCTTGTCTTTTTCTGACAGAACCGGCTGATCTGATCCCCATGGAATGGAAAGTGCAGGATCATTCCAAATAAGTCCTCCTTCACTCTCTTTGTGATAATAGTCCGAACATTTATATGATAAAACTGTATTGTCTTCAAGTGTTATAAAGCCATGGGCAAACCCTTTCGGCACATATATTTGCATAAAATTTGTCCCGCTTAATTCAACAGAAAAATACTTTCCGTAAGTTGGAGAACTTTTGCGAATATCCACCACGATGTCTAACACAATCCCGGAAATGACACTTATAAGTTTCGATTGCGCATATGGGGGTTTTTGAAAATGCAGTCCGCGAAGTGTTCCCTTTTTTGACATGGACATATTATCCTGGACAAATTTGTCATTTATCCCTGCTTCATTTAAATCTTCCTGATTATAGGATTCCAAAAAATAGCCACGCTCGTCAATAAAAACGGTTGGTTTTATTAATATTAACCCTTTTATAGGTGTTTGTAAAATTTCCGGCTTCATCGGACAAATTTAGGAGTATTTGCCATAATTTTAAGAGGATTCGCAATATGCTTTAAAAGCATAGACAGCGAACAAATTGTTCAAAACCCGGTGGATTCGGCCTTTCTTAACCCCACATATTAAAACAAGCGATATTTAATCAAGATTTGATGCTTAAAAACCTCATATTAATTAACTGAGGGCCATATTTTCAGCATATATGCATATTTTGGCTATGCTCTTGAGAGCGATAAATTCTAATATTTGTTTCTGTCTAAATACCTTTATTATTTGAATGTTTAGATAAAATATATATTTTTGCAGATACAATTATAAATTCTTACAATCCAGATTATGAAAAAAATTATTTTACTGTTATCGTTTATGCCCCTTGCGGTGTTTGCGCAAACCAGCAATAACAAGACAAGTGGTGCAGTACCTATAAAACATCATGTCCCAAGAGAAGGACAATTGAGCCCGGTAGTAAATCATACCTTTGCTCAGCCGTCGGCGCCGGTTGGCAATAATGGGAAGCACCCACAGCCATCAAATGTTTATGTGCCATCATTGGTTGAAGTAATTGGCACAACAGTATATGACCTACAGACCAATGCTGCCCTTGCAAAAAGGCTCCAGCTCTATTCTGGTGAGAAAGAATCTTATGTCTGGATTAAATCAGACGATAGTACTGATGCCAATTTTTCAAAAAGGTATTCCGGGTATAATACTTATAGCGGAACAAGCTGGCTAAACAAAACAGGAAATTCCACCAGTTATGAAAGCGACAGATGCGGATGGCCAAGTATTGGACAGGTAACCAATGGCTCCAGCTCATATGAATTGCTGACTTCACATTATGCACAGGCAGCAAGCAACATCTATGCTGGAGGTATTTTCTGGTATGCCAATTCAGGCATTGGCCAGACTAATTTCACCAAAGTAATAGACCAAAGCTCAAACAGGGCATTGACCGGCGGTTTGTTATGGCCAAGAATGGCTACTTCAAATAACAGGGTTTACATGATAGGTACCTATGAAGATGATCGCAAAATAAAAGGTGTATACAATCCCATTGTTTATTTCTGCTACAATACTTCAACGGGTAAATTTGAATCAAAAAACATAACGTTACCTGGTTATGATTCTACCAGGTATGGTACCGGAAGCGCTGATGAATATTCAATTGATGCAAGAGGACAATATGTGGCTATTATTGCCGGTGGATACACAACAGATCTGGCACTCTGGAAGTCTACCGACAGCGGAAAGACCTTTACAAAAACAATTGTAAACCAATATGCACAGGCACCATGGAATCCCAAAGTTGACGCAACTTTCAGTGATACTGCCGTTGCAGATGATGGGACAGGATCTGTAGCTCTTGATAATAATGGAGTTGCTCATGTTACTTATACTCCTATTAAAGAAGTAAACCTTACACAGGGTGATTCTAACATTAACGCTTTCGCAAATCCGCGAGATAGCATTATTTATTGGAATGATAAAGATCAGAAAAAGATTCAAATCGGGGGTTGTCTTGATTATGATAAAACTGGTGCGATATCTTATGGAAGTGGACAGACGGATGAAAACTTTGCCGGGTATGGACATAATTATGCCTGTTATTCAAATATATCCATTGACCCTTCCGGAAATATTTTTGTTGTTTTCTCTACCCCTCACGAAGATGATATTGATAATAACGGAAACTGCTTCAGGCATGTTTATTGTTCGGCTTTCGATGCAGCAACAGGAACCTGGCATGCACAACAGGATATCGTACCTACCTGGCAGGTAGAAAATGTGTATGCAACAGTATCAAGAGATGCTGACAGCAAATTACACCTTGTCATGATGAGAGATCCTTATGCCGGTATATTCTGGCCTGGTGCAACCAATGCTTATACTACTGAAGGAACAAGCGAAATGGTATATGAAGAAGTTTCAACAACTGATATTCTTACGGACAAAGTTGGCCTGATAGATCTTTTAGGTGTGAATGAAAATGTAAAAAACAATCTGTTCACCACCGGTTCTATCTTCCCGAACCCGGCAAACGACAGGTTAAATATTTCCATGAACCTGACCCGCACAGCAACCGTTACTGTAAAATTGTACAATATGCTTGGCGGAGAAATGTTGGCTCAAAACTATGAGATGCTTCCTGAAGGCGCCAATAACCTGCAATTGGGTTTAAGCAATCTGCCACAGGGTATGTATTTCTGCAACATTTCTGCAGGTGGCTTTACAACAACCGAACGTGTCGTTATCGAAAGATAATTTTCGAAGATCACCATATAAAAAAAACCGTTCTCAGTGAGAACGGTTTTTTTTTGTCTTTACAGCTCGGGGCCAGGTCTGAAGCGAAGCGGAGACTGGGTGTGAACGCACCGTTGATCTATTTGATTTCGTTAATCATCTGAAGCGTTGATTATTATGATTTAATGATTCCGTTGAATGTCTGAACCGCTGATTTGTTTGATTTTATGATTCCGTTGAATGTTTTAAATCTGATTTTTTGTAATTTTATTGATACATTAATAATCATTTAATCAAAAAAAATAACGGTTCTGACTTATTTCGCGTTGTTCAATCTACTGTGATGCCTTCCATATAAAAAATAGACAGCCAGGCCTATAATAAGCCAGACAACCAGACGGATCCAGTTGATGGCTTCGAGGCCAAGCATGATGGCAATATTGCTAAGAATTCCAAGCGAGGCAACTACCGGGAGCCACGGAGTTCTGAATGGCCTTGGCCTGTCAGGCTCTTTGATTCGCATGAGCCAGACAGCCCCGCAAACCATGACAAAGGCCAGCAAAGTCCCAATATTCACCATCTCAGCTATGACACTAATGGGAGTAAAGGCAGAGACAATGGATACAACGAGACCGGTAAGAATCGAGGCTTTGTAGGGTGTGCGGAACTTTGTATGCAAAGTTCCGAAAACACCTTTGGGCAGCAGCCCATCCTTAGCCATGGCAAAAAATACTCTGGATTGCCCGAGGAGCATAACAATAAGGACTGAAGTCAGTCCAGCTATTGCTGCGATTGAAATGATCAGGACAGCAAATCCGAGCCCTTTGGAGCCGAATGCGGCTGAAATAGGGGCAGTAATGTCTATATCTTTATAGTTCACCATACCCGTAAGCACCAACGATACAAGAATGTATAAAATAGTACAAACGATAAGCGAGGCTATGATGCCAAAAGGAACATCCTTTTGTGGATTTTTAGCTTCACCAGCCTGTGTTGAAACAGTATCGAATCCGATGTATGCGAAGAAGATATAACCGGCACCGCCAAGGATACCAAGCCAGCCATAAGCACCGTGGGGCATTGATTCGCCGGGGTTGATTAAAGTGGTTCTTTCTGGAATGAAAGGATGCCAGTTTGCAGGATTAATGTAGTTCGCTCCTGCTATGATCACGAACAAAACCACAGCCAGTTTGAGAATGACGATGAAAGCATTTGTGCTTGCCGCTTCCTTAATCCCTTTAACGAGAATCATGGTAATAACCCATATTATAAGGAATGCAGGGAGATTTACAGCGAAAGGATGTCCCAAAACAGTTGGCAATGATATATCAGAATAATGTGAAAGGATCGTTTTCATTTTGTCGGCAGAAGTAGCGGCATCCCTCAAAAGTGATTGTGCCGAAAAGCTATCATTCATAAGCCATAATGGAAGCCTGACATCAAAAAGCAATAGAAATTTACTCAGATACCCACTCCAGCCTACTGCCACAGCCGACGCACCCATTGCATATTCAAGAATCAGGTCCCAGCCAATAATCCAGGCGAACAACTCTCCCATTGTGGCATAAGAATACGCGTAGGCGGAACCTTCTACCGGAAGGAATGATGCAAATTCTGCATAGCAAAGCGCTGCAAAAGTACATCCAATACCAGCAGCAACAAATGACAATGCCAACGCAGGACCCGCATATTCTTTGGCTCCTACACCTGACATTACAAAAATCCCCGCTCCGATAATGGCTCCGATGCCGATTGCCGTCAACCCCCATTTACCCAATACACGTTTAAGTCCGCTTTGGCGCATGTCCTCTTCAAAGGCTTCAACAGGTTTACGGGCCCAGATATTCGATTTACTCATGTGATACGTTCGTTTGTTTTATGGCTCCAATAAAAAACGTGAATTACGGCATTTTTTCTTAGACAGCAAGGAAAAGAGTCAGAAGTGAGAGGAGAGAAGTAAGAAGTCAAAAAAAATCACTCTGAAAAATTCTTTTCACTTCTTACCCCTTACTCTTTGATTTAAAGAAGAGTTCCCCGCATGATAACCATGGCGATAGAAAAATAGATAATAAGCCCCGTTACATCTACCAGTGTGGCGACAAAAGGAGCGGATGAAGTGGCTGGGTCGAGCCGACATTTTTTAAGGATCATAGGAAGCATGGATCCTGCTATTGTTCCCCATAAAACAATCCCGATCAGGGCAGCTCCCACAGTCGTCCCAACCAATATCCAGTGTTCACCATACATGCTATGGCCGTCATGTGTAAAGAATTGCTGCCAGATGGCGATTCTGCAAAATCCAATGAATCCAAGAAGAGATCCGAGTGCAAGGCCGGCATAAATTTCACGGCGCATGACACGCCACCAGTCACGGAGTTTAATTTCTCCCAATGCCATAGCCCTGATTACCAATGTTGATGCCTGCGAACCTGTATTACCCCCACTGGAAATAATAAGAGGTACAAATAAGGCCAGAACTACCGCTTTCGCTATTTCATCTTCAAAGAAACCCATGGCAGTAGCCGTAAGCATTTCGCTGAGGAACAGAATGACAAGCCACCCGGCCCTTTTCTGAATCATCCGGAATAACGGTATGGTCATGTAGGGCTCGTCGAACGCTTCAACAGCACCCAGTTTCTGCATATCTTCCGTACTTTCTTCTTCAGCTACTTCCAGAACATCATCTACTGTTACAATACCAAGTAAAAGGCCGTTTTTATCAGTAACCGGAAGTGCGACCCGGTTGAAGTTCCTGAATTTGGCAACCACTTCTTCCTGATCGTCATCTACGATAAGACTCTGGAATTTATGATCCATCAGGTCCTGTACCGTGCCATCAGGATGGGCGAGCAAAAGTTCTCTCACCCTGAAATCATCAATCAGGTATCCTTTTTCATCAATAACATATATTACGTTCAACGTTTCGCTGTCACTTCCGTGCGTTCTGATGTATTCCAGCACCTGGGCAATGGTCCAGTCTGCATGCACCGCAGTATAATCCGGCGTCATCAGTCGTCCTACTGAATTTTCAGGGTATCCAAGTAGCGATAATGCAATGGTTCGTTCACGAGGTGACAGAACGCTGAGAAGGTGTTTTACGGTTTGTTCGGGCAGTTCCTGCAATAAGGAGGTACGGTCATCCGGAGACATTTCATTGAGGATGTCCGGAACACGATCTGTCTGCAATTGTTCCAGGAATTCTTTCTGATACTCGAGTTCCAGGTACTCAAATGATTGGGCAGCAAGATTATGAGGGAGAGATTCAAAAATAAAGAATCTTTCTTCTTCTTCCTCAAACTGATCAATGAGGGAGGCAACATCTTCAGGGGACCAACTCGAAAGCAATTCATTCAGATTTGATGCGTTACGTTCTTCGACAAACATGCCGATAACCGGTTGAATGATATTCGCCTTCATATTGATTTAAATGCTACACTCCCTTGAGTAAATTAATAAAGCTGATTATTTTTAAGCAACTGATAATAAATATTTTGGATTAATCCGTTCGGATATTCTCCCTCATATTTATTAAAAGGCGCACAAATTTAGGAATTCATTTTTAGTATACAGACATATCAGGAACCAGAATCAGGAAATATTATTTAAGTCCGTAAGATTGCAAACAGATTTTAGTGGAATTGATAATAATTTGATAATATCTAAAGTGCTTTCCACCTTAAAAATCATATCCCATAGAGAGATATGTTACTCCGGAATTGGTGATACCGTTATCAACACCCCAGGCAAAATCCAGTTTTAAATAGTATCCCAGTATAATATCCCTGAAACCAAAACCATAGCCATATACAATAGGATTCCTTAGGCTTGTAACGGTGATGATAAAAGGAGGTTGGGTATAAATCATTTTATCATAGGCATTTGCAAGAGAAAAAGGATTGAATCCGTTCCAGGCGCTGCCGGCATCAAAAAAACCAACAGCCATAAAATTATCTTCAAAACTATTATTGATCGGATGATTCACAAGGTATTTGATTACCGGTATCCTTAATTCACTGTTTATTACTGCATAAGAGCTGCCATTGCGCACATTCTGTATAAATCCTCTAAGGGGAGTGGCCAGGGCTTCAAAAGCATAATTCTGGCTCTGGTCCACATAGTTTTTAGAATTGTATTGCGGGATAATCCAGTCGTCAACACCACCCAGGAAATATACAATTTTAGCAGGCCCTACTGAGGTTGCCGCGGCAAACCTGTTGGCCCATATTATCTGCCTGCTGACCTTTGTGTAAGACCGTATATCTGCCCCTAAAGTCTGGAAGTAATTGCTCCTGTCATTCATTTGATCGTAGAATTCCGAATACACCTTACCCCTCAAACCGTAATAGAGGTTTTGCCCTACATTGATAGTATTATCATAGATATACTGGAATTTATACCCTGCCCATATCCGGTTGCTATCAGGCATTTGCAAAGTTGATTCCTCGCCGGTTAAGAATACCGTTCTGTCCAGCCGGCCAAACAGGGCTCCGCTCAAAGACGAAATTTCTGAAAAAGGATATTTCAATTCTCCCTGCAATCCATTTGAAGTGATCCGGTATGAGGATACGCCATCATAACTATTGGTTTCACCAGTCCGGTAAAAAGTAATTTTTTTATCCAGGCGCTTTTTAAAATTTTCATACGCGATAAAATACGACGCTCCTGTTAAAGTTGCATTAACGCTAAAGCCTCCGGAAATACGATAATCCTTAAACATATCAGTAACGCTCATTTTGACTATACCATTAATTGTCGGGGCAATGATTGCGGAATTATTTGGATTATATGGGAGATATGGAGTGGTAATAATTCCATTATCCAGTTGCATGGTAAGGGCATCAAATGTAAAATCGAGAAAATATGGACTGGGAGATGGGAAACGGATAATATCTGATGGTAATTTTGATTTTTCAAATATTGTGTTTACAACACTTTTATCCTCTTCCATTTCTTCCTTATCTGAATTAATTCCATTCAACGGCACTTCAAATTCTGACTGAAAATAAGCAGGTTTCGGAATAGTTTTTACCGTGTCCTTTTTAACGGGAATATTTCTATTTACGAGATTCTGGGCCGGTTTTCCCGGGCTAACCCCCGATCGGCTCCGGTCAGGATTTCCGGGTTCGGCATCTTCCATCTTACTTTTGTTTTCATTGGCGGGCCTCGCCTTTTTTATATAATTAGCGCCTTTCCCGACCGGAACTGCTGCTGCCGGTATGTCTGTGGGGAGTGGAAGTTTGTAGAGTGAATATTTATTCCGATCATGATACAATTCATAGATCGCGTTCGGCTTATGCGATATTTTATAACTTTCAATATTTTCATTTCTGTCGGTCAGCGGATAAGTGTACAGCGAATCCCGGTACACGAAAAAAGTATCTACTTTAAACAGGTCAGTGTCCTTGAGAATATTACCGATATTGATAACGTTTTTGTTGTTCTGAAAGAAATAGAGCGTATCGCTTTTCCGTATCGTATCTTTATACAGTGCAACAGTCATGATATAATCGAAAAAACTATCTCTTTTTACAGCGCTACGGTTGATAATACCATTTTCATCGGTGAGATAGCTGAAATAAGTTGAATCCAGATCAGCGGGAGAAGTTTCGTTAGCAGTACCCTGGCTCAGGCGTTTGATCTTGTATCTGTTGGCCGTATAATTCGGGAAATAAAACAGGTCATAATTATCATTAAATTCATATTTCCGATTCGCTCCTATATGGGCGAGAACCGCAGATGGCCTGTTGGATGCAAAAACAATTCCTTTGCTGCCATGTACAAAACGGGGGTCAATATCATCATAGATATCATCGGTTAATTCTTTCAGGGCCTGGGTATGGAAATCAAATGTAAAAATATCTGACTGACCCCGATGAACTGCGCTGAAAACGGCTGTTTTTCCATTGTCGGAATACTGAAAACTGAGTACCCTGTCGATACGATTGATCATTTGAGGTTCTGACTTTCTTTTTCTTACATTTTTCTCGTCGAGATTGTAATGGAAATAGGTTGGTTCGGATCTCCTCTCATATATCACGGTTAACAAATCAGATTTGGGGCTCCATCCTATGAGTGGATAGGTATAATCAAAAGGACCCTTTCTCCGATAACCTTCTTTATAGACTCTATACTTCTTCCCTGTTGCAAGATCAACAATCCAGATTCTGATCAACCCTATATCATTGGTAACAACAGCAGCATAATCACCATTCCTGGAAATATCCCATTGCGTAACAACACCTTTTTTAAAGACTTTATTCAACTTCGTCAATTCTTCGCCTGAAGGCGGTGTTCCGGATTCTTTTACAAGCCTGGCATATTCATATTTAAACCAGTCATCATATACTTCATTAAAGGTTTTACCTAATACAAACAGGTATCCGGTCTCTATGCTTTTATTTGCCCGCATGATATAAATGATGTTGGCAACTGCAGATTCGCCATATTCATCATTGATATATTTCCAGAGACTGTGGCCAATGAGCAACTGGTCTTCAGGGTTCAATTTTTTGAACTTTTTGAATTTCGATGAAAGGACCCCAGCCTTTAGCCTGTTTTCATATGTTGCATTCCAGTCCTCTCCAATATATTCAATCAAACCACTGATATACCAATCCGGCGTGTTGAGCAACACGTTGTTTTGCACCCGTTCCTGGAGGTTGCCGCCATACAGGATTTCATTCATAATAATCTTTGCTATGCCTCGTTTGATTTGGGCAGAAAAGTCAAAATGAGTCCCATTATAATAGATAAATGAATTATTATGCAGTGATTTTGATGTTCCTGCAATATTGGTCTGGTCCTCATCAGGCACATTGAAATTGCTCTGCCGGTAATCATTATAAGAATTGTATATAATAAAAGTAATGCGTTCTCCTAATGGAAAATCGAGTTTGGTTTCTACATCTTTGAGATATTTCTCGCCCTGGGTAATGGTATATTCCGCAAGCTCTTTGCCTCCCGAATAAAAATACACATCAAAATTTTCGGTGTGAAAATAATACCAGTCAAAGTCTTTATACTGGATAATACTTTTTCCGAAACTGGTTCTGATTCCCTGTGCCGCACCCCTGCTTCCTGATATTAAAGCAATAACAAGTACTAACAGTACAAATTTCAGCGATATATGTCGGTTGGTCCGTAACATTAATAAACCGATAACAGATAAAACCCTGAATCCGTTTTAAGGAACCAAAATTAGGGCATTTTATTGTCAAAACCTTTATACAAAATTCAATAAAAGTACTTTATCACAAAATAGAAAACTATCAAAAATCAGACAAAAACATGACGCTTGTCATGTTTTTAGTTAGTTGCGAAATTGAAATTTGCATGGTATTCAAAAAGATAATATTAATCCATGCCCCCGGTTATAAATACTATTGCACGTACCTGTTATCATTGTGGCGAAAAATGCGAACAGGATAGTGTAATGTCCGGTGAACACCAGTTTTGCTGCACCGGTTGTATGACCGTGTATGAAATACTGGAAAACAATGGGCTTTGCGAATATTATGATTTCGAAAAGAACCCTGGCATTAATCCAGCCAAAAGTTTTGATCATAAAAGATGGGAATTTCTGGATGACAAAAAAATCCAGAAGCAACTTACCGATTATTTTAGTGAAACACTGGTTATTGTTTCATTCAACATACCGGGAATGCATTGCAGTTCCTGTATTTATCTCCTCGAAAACTTATCAAGGCTGGCAAAAGGTGTTCTTGCTTCTGAAGTAAATTTCCTTAAAAAAGAAATCACCATAAAATTTGACCCAGGAGAAATTTCGCTGAGAAAAGTAGTCGAAACTTTATTGTCTATCGGGTATGCACCCGAAATCAGCCTCAATAATTCTGAGAAAAACGCAGCTTCCGGGAAAAACAAAAAAATAGTCTACCAGATTGGTATCGCAGGCTTTTGTTTCGGGAATATCATGATACTCAGTCTTCCGGAGTACTTTGATTTTAAAAGTCTTCTTACCTCAGATTTTATTCATCTTTTCAGGTATGTAAATCTTCTTCTTATCATCCCTGTTCTGGTTTTTAGTGCGAGCGATTATTTCCGCAATTCATGGTTTGCCCTAAAAAACCTGCGCTCCAATATGGATGTCGCCGTTACAATCGGTATTGCAGGATTGGCGGTTCAGAGTTTTTATGATGTATTAAGCGGCAGAGGCGGTGGTTTTTTTGATTCTTTATCAGGACTTATCTTTTTCCTCCTGGTTGGCAGATTCTTTCAGCAAAAAACTTTCCAGGCATTGTCATTTGACAGAGATTATAAATCCTATTTCCCTTTAGCGATCACCAGGGTGAAAGGCAGTGATGAAAAAAGTATCAATGTCAACGATTTAATGATTGGTGACGATATCCTCGTGCATAACAGGGAATTAATTCCTGCCGATAGTATACTTGAAAAAGGAGAAGCATTTATTGACTATTCATTCGTAACAGGCGAAAGCAGGGCAGTATTGTGCAGTGAAGGTGACCTGATATATGCAGGAGGACGAAACCAGGGCACGAGGTTGAAACTCAAAATCTTTAAAACAGTCTCACAAAGCTATCTGACAAGACTCTGGAATGATAAGGCATTCAATAAGGAGGAACAAACCGGTATGAGCATCTGGGCAAACAGTTTATCCAATTATTTTATGGTTGGAGTTATAATAATAGCCGCTGCTACGGGTATATACTGGAAAATAAACAACCCAGCCCTGCTGATGAGAAGCGTAACCGCAGTTCTTATCGTAGCCTGTCCCTGTGTTTTGGCACTATCTATTCCTTTTACTTTCGGTCAGATCATGCGAATCATGGGCAAAAAAGGGTTGTACCTGAAAAACGCCCGGTGCATTGAAAAACTGGCTGCAATCCATTCAATTGTATTCGATAAAACCGGCACGCTTACTACTACTGAAAACAACGACCATGAGTTCAGCAGCAACCTGTTACCAGAAGAAAAGGAATGGGTAGCGGCAGCAGCGTCTCAATCATTACACCCGATAAGCAGGTTATTAAAAGACGAAAATACAAATCCGGAATATTACCCGATAACCAATTGGGAAGAGACCATAGGTGCAGGAATTAAGGCAACAATAAATGGCAACGAAATAAAAATCGGGAAAAAGGATTTTGTTTCCCGGGAGCCTGTAAATGAAGAAGGTGAAGATCATTTAATCGGCAAAACCTATATATCGGTAAATGGAATTATCAAAACCGGATTTGCACCGATACAGAAATTAAGGGATGATATTGAAATACTTGCACAAAGTCTCAAAAGCAAATTCAGATTATATATCCTGAGTGGTGATAACGATGCGCAAAAATCAATTCTTGAAAAGTATTTTACAAAAGACAATCTCTATTTCAGGCAATCGCCCCAGCAAAAGCTGGAATTTATAGAAACACTTCAGGAGTCAGGGCAGAATGTCATGATGATTGGTGACGGATTAAATGATGCCGGTGCTTTGAAGGCATCCAATTTCGGAATTACTGTTACCAATGATATTCATTCCTTTACTCCTGCTGCAGATGCCATTCTGGATATCAATTATTTGGGACTGCTTCCAAAATTTGCATCCCTGGCAAAGGATACCAGGAAAATAGTGCTTGGAGCCTTACTTTTTTCAATCATGTACAATTGCATCGGTCTCAGCTTTGCAGTCCGCGGAAATCTGCAACCATGGGTAGCTGCTATCTTAATGCCTGTGAGTTCAATAACCGTAGTGTTATACACAAGGCTGGCAAGTATTGCCGCCGCGAAACGAAATAAATTATTATAATATGGAAATCCTATTTGTGCTATTCGGAGCAAGTTTCTTGCTGGCTATTATTTTCCTGGTCTTCTTTTTATCAAGCATAAAAAATGGTCAGTTTGATGACATGCACACACCTTCAGTGAGAATACTTTTTGAAAACAAACAAACATCAGAAACAAATATTGAAAATGGAAAATCAGGAAAACGTAATCTCTAAATCTGAAGTATTAAAAGACAGTCCAATCCCTCCGGGGATGCATTTTGGTGAGTTAAAACTCGAAAAATTCTATTACGACAACAAAATCGTAAGAGATTTTGGTATTGCCTCAGTAGTATGGGGTATTATATCGCTACTGGTAGGGGTATTTATTGCGTGCGAATTGTATTGGCCGGCATTAAATTTTGCCCCTTTTTTAACGTTCGGAAGACTAAGGGCACTGCACACCAATGGAGCCATCTTTGCCTTTGTGGGCAACATGATGTTTATGGGAGTCTATTATTCTATTCAAAGACTTTGCAAAGCGAGAATTTTCAATGATACACTCAGTAAAGTCCATTTCTGGGGTTGGCAGCTTATTATTCTATCTGCGGTAATTACACTGCCTATGGGTATTACCACTTCTAAAGAATATGCAGAACTGGAATGGCCAATTGATATTTTAATAACGATAGTTTGGGTCATTTTTGCCATCAACTTCTTTGGTACCATTGCCCGTAGAAGAATTAAACATCTTTATGTAGCTATCTGGTTTTATATCGCAACTATTATTACAGTAGCTGTACTGCACATTGTAAACTCTGCAGAAATACCTGTAAGCTTCATTAAAAGCTATTCACTTTACGCCGGTGTTCAGGATGCATTGGTGCAATGGTGGTATGGGCATAATGCCGTTGCATTCTTTTTAACAACGCCCTACCTGGGTTTGATGTATTATTTTCTTCCAAAGGCGGCAAACCGACCTGTATATTCTTATCGATTGTCAATCATACATTTCTGGTCATTGATATTTTTATATATATGGGCAGGTCCACACCATTTGCTGTATACAGCATTACCTGATTGGGCACAGTCATTAGGCGTTGCCTTTTCCATCATGCTCATCGCACCTTCATGGGGCGGGATGATCAATGGTTTACTCACTTTACGTGGCGCCTGGGATGATGTCCGCACTAACCCGGTTTTGAAATTTATGGTTGTTGCCATTACCTGCTACGGTATGGCCACACTCGAAGGCCCCATGCATGCTTTGAAATTTGTAAATGCACTTTCACATTATACCGACTGGATTCCGGCTCACGTTCACGTTGGTACCTTAGGCTGGAACGGATTCCTCTCTTTTGGTATCCTCTACTGGATGGTTCCAAGGATATTCGGCACAACACTTTATTCAAAGAAAATGGCCAACAGCCATTTCTGGATAGGTACTGTAGGCATGGTATTCTGGATTGTTTCCATGTATATCTCCGGTATAACGCAAGGACTTATGCTTCAGGATTTTAATGCTGATGCACAACTTACATACAAGAACTTTCTGGAAACAACCATTCAGGTAAAACCGATGTACCTGTTGAGAGCCATTGGTGGCTTGCTATATGTGACGGGCATGTGCATTATGGCATATAACCTCTATAAAACAATTCGTCAGGGTAAACTCATTGCCAATGAGCCGGATGAAGCTCCTGCACTGATCCGGTTGAACCCGGGTGAAAAGAACCTGAGCGGTTATGAAAAACACAGGATTATCGAAAGAAAACCGGCACTGTTCTTTTTTGTAACGATGGTAGTTATTCTCATCGGCGGGTTTGTAGAATTCCTGCCGGTGTTCACAATCAAATCAAATATTCCAACGATTTCATCCATAAAACCTTACACGCCCCTTGAACTGGAAGGCCGTAATATATATATCAGGGAAGGATGTTATGTCTGCCACTCGCAGATGATCAGGCCTTTCAGGTCGGAAGTTGAACGCTATGGTGAATACTCCAAAGCAGGTGAGTTCATTTATGACCACCCTTTTTTATGGGGTTCTAAACGAATTGGACCTGACCTGGCACGGGAGGGAGGAAAGCGCCCGAGTTCATGGCATTACGACCACATGTCTGACCCTAGAAGGGTATCACCCGGATCTATTATGCCATCTTATGCATTCCTGACCAAGAATGACCTGGACGAAACGGATACCAAGGCAAGTATTACTGTAATGCGCAAACTGGGAGTTCCTTATCCTTATGGATATGAAGACAGGGCTCTGGATGATATGCATGCACAGGCAGACACCATTTCTGCGATGATCAACAAAGATCTTATGAAAGAAAATGTGCACGTTGCCCCGCAAAAAGAAATAGTAGCCCTGGTGGCCTACCTGCAAAGATTAGGCACTGATATCAAGGCTGCTACAGACGTACCAAAACACTAATTATTAAGAATAATAAAAAAGAAAAGTCATGTTTAAAGATTTTATAAGCGACGACATAGCGGTACAGATATACCCGATTATTTCACTGGTAGTATTTGTCTTATTCTTTGTGGCTCTGTCACTCCGGGCCGTAATGTACAGCAAAAAAGAGCTTCAGGAAATGAGCAGCATTCCGCTCGATCCGCAATACACTCAAATTAATGAACCTGTAAACAGCCAGAAATAAGATGAAAACTATTTTAGAAATAACAAGCCAGCCATCGGTCGGTGTAATTGAAATGCTTGTAATACTTGTGTTTCTGTTGGCTATTATTATTGGCTTACAGGGAATCGAGATTTCCATGGAGCTGAAACGAATGAAAAAGAAAATGGCAGAAGCCGTGGATGAAGTGCCTGGAAGAAAAACAACCTGGCTAGATCTTTTCAGGCGTCAGGGTATCCAGATGGACAGCTTCGTGGAAGGCCATAACTATGATGGGATACAGGAATATGACAATGCTCCTCCGGCGTGGTTCAACTGGATTTTCTTTGTCACCATTGGTGTTGCATTTTGCTACATGATGTATTATCATGTCCTTAAAATAGGAGACCTTCAGGTTGCAGAATATGAAAAACAGGTAAAAGAAGCTGCTCCTATTCTGGCTAAAGTCCAGGAAAGAGCGATTTTTCTCGCCGATCAGCCAAGACTTACAGATGAATCAAGCCTGGTACTTGGGAAGTCTATTTTCAAAACCAATTGTGTTACCTGCCACGGGCAAAATGCCGAAGGTATTGCCGGGCCAAACCTGACAGATGATTATTGGCTGCACGGCGGACATTATAATGAGATTTTCAAAACAATTTTTAACGGCGTAGAACAAAAAGGCATGCCGGTATGGAAAAGAACACTTAAGCCCGATGATATCAGGGCCGTAGCCTCTTATGTATATACTTTACATGGCACAAATCCACCGAATCCGAAAGCTCCCCAAGGCGATAAAATGCTATATAATTAGGTAACAATAATCTGAAATAAAGGTATTTCAGGATAAATAAATGGATACTCAAACAAATATAAAAGACAATTTACCCCACTATGGGCACGAAAGTTTCCGAGATGCATTGACCACTGTGGATGATAGCGGAAAGCGTATATGGGTATTTGCCAGAAAATTTAAAGGCAAATGGTTCAACCGAAGGAAATGGGTTGGATATATACTATTGCTTTTTTTAGTATCAGCTCCTTTCATACATATGAATGGACATCAGATGTTACAGTTTGATTTTGTCCACAGGAAATTTGTCCTGTTTGGTAGTGTGTTCTGGCCCGCAGATTTTTACCTGTTTGTAATCGCTGTCATTGCCTTTATTATCGCCATATTTCTTTTTACTTCCATTCTGGGAAGATTATGGTGCGGATGGGCCTGCCCACAGACTATATTTATGGAATTGATTTTCAGAAGGATAGAATATTTGATTGAAGGCGATGCGTCTGCTCAGCGCCGATTGGATAAAATGGAATGGAACAACGAAAAGGTGAGAAAACGGGGGTTTAAATATCTTGCCTTCTTTGTTGTTTCGTTCCTAATATCCAACTTATTCCTGGCATATATTGTCGGTTCGCATGAGCTGTTTGGGATTGCAACCGAGTCTCCCTCAAAGCATATCGGAGGGCTAAGTTCAATCTTCATCTTCTCAGGCATATTCTTCTTTGTTTATACCTATATGCGCGAACAGATATGCACTATTGTCTGTCCGTATGGCAGACTTCAAAGTGTTTTGATTGATTCCAAAACGCTTATCGTGGGCTATGATTACAAACGCGGTGAACCCAGGGGGAAATGGGCTCGCAAACGCGATGAATCTCATGGAGATTGCGTTGACTGTGATCAGTGTGTAGATGTTTGTCCCACGGGTATCGATATCAGGAATGGACTACAGATGGAATGCATCCATTGTACGGCTTGTATAGATGCCTGCAATTCGGTCATGTCGAAGATAGGCAAGGAGCCTGATCTTATCGGTTATAAAAGCCTGGATGGCATTGAAACAGGTGAAAAATTCAGGTTAAATACCAGGAGAAAATTGTACATCGCGTTAATATCGGTATTGCTAACCATACTCATCATTCTCATCATCAATCGCAGTGATGTTCAGGCAGATATACTCAGAACACCGGGAATGGATTTTGATATGAAATCGAAAGATACCATTCAGAATCTTTATAATGTGAAACTGCTGAACAAAACATTTAAAAATATGGCTATTGAACTGAGACTTGAAAACACACCTGGTCATATTACCACTATTGGCGGAAAAGAAATTAACGCCCCTGGCGAGGATTACGGTGAAGGAATAATTTCAGTAGAAATTCCAAAAAACGGATTACAAAAAGCAGATAATCCCATCCTCATTGGTGTATATTCCAATGGCAAACAATTGCAAACAGTAAAAACAACTTTTATGGCCCCCGAAAAATGAAAAACTTCAAAAAAAACATCTGGCTTTATGGCACTATCGGAACCTTTATCGGTTTTGGCATCCTGATTACTGGATTCACCATTATGGCTTCGCGACACCCTATTGACCTTGTTATTACGGATTATTATAAAGCTGAAATTGATTACCAGAAACAGATCAATAAACAAAAAAACTACAATGCCCTGGTTCAGAAACCCGTGATAGACCTTGATAGCGTAAAGAAAAGCCTGAGCATTGTTTTCCCGGGATATAATTCAAATAATGCTCTTACAGGCAGAATCTGTTTTTACAGGCCGAACAACGAAAAAGAAGATGATACTGTGGCGCTTCATGTAAATGATAAAGGGCTTTCTGTAATGTCATTATCCGCTTTCAACAGAGGCCATTGGAAAATGAGGATGGACTGGAAACAGGGTGAAACCCAATACTACCTGGAAAAAAGCTTCAGGCTCGAATAAATTAATACCCAACCATGCAAATTTTATGGGCTGCGTTTTTGCTGGGAATGGCCGGAAGCATGCACTGCATTATCATGTGTGGCCCTTTGATAAGCTTGTCTTCAACCAGGTATGGGAATTTAGGTCAGGGTTTAGGAACAATATTATACCAGGGAGGTCGTATTATTTCATATCTTGCCATTGGTCTTGTATTTGGAATTATCGGGCAGTTTTTATCATTGCTTTTTTACCAGCAGATTCTTTCCGTCATCTCAGGAATATTGCTGTTGATCTGGGCGCTGTTTTATTTTATTCCAACTGGTAATAGATTCAGTTCCGGAATTTTGAGAATCTGGTCAAGAACCACTTCAGGTTTGTTTTCGAAACTCTGGAAACAAAAAACCATTGCATCTGTATTAGGACTGGGAATATTAAATGGCTTTTTGCCATGCGGACTCGTTTACCTGGCAGCATCAGCATCCCTCAACCAGGGAAGTATTCTTTACAGTCTGACTTTCATGTTCCTTTTTGGGCTTGGAACATTACCGGCCATACTGGGTCTGATATTATCTAAAAAACTCTTCCCTTCCCAATGGCGTATCCCGATACGCAAACTCACCCCTTATTTACTGGTAATTTTAGGATCTTTATTCATATTAAGAGGCATGGACTTAAATATCCCGTATATTAGTCCTCATATTGTACAGGCTCAGGCAGGACATAAAACCATTTCCGCCGAATGTTGTGGCAAACCCGACAAAATCATTAGATAAGAATATATTTATCAACATATTAAATACTAAAACCATGACAAAGAAAATATTAAAGTTCATTTTATATGGTTTCATTTTATGGGGAGCTTTACTCGTTTATGCATATTTTATTCAGCCTGTAAAAACAATCGACGCGGCTTTTTTTGATGCATTGATGTCAATCGCAGTTACCTTGTTCACAGTCGTATTTGTCTTCTTTATTTTCTGGAGAAAACGCGTGCAGTTTTTTAATGAAGGGCTTATAGCAGGATTCATCTGGCTGCTGGAATGCCTTATCCTGGACATGTTTATGTATCACTGGGGGCCTATGAAAATGACTTTTATGGCTTATTTCACCGAAATCGGGCTGAATTATCTTGTGATTCCCATCATTGCAGGAGGTACTGGTTATCTTGCAGATAAAATTGTGCATAAACATACACATCCGGAACATTATAAATAGGGTTGATCTAAGCGCGTGACAAGTCTTGCCCAGAGAAAAACTTAGTGTTCTTTGCGACACCCTGGCACCCTTTGTGGTTTGTCTTTTGCACCGATGTTTAACCCGCTTCGGGGTTGGGGAGCGTGTTTGCATTTGTATATCCACGGGTTGCGCCCGAGGTTATTCACATTCAACCCCTATTCAGGGTTGAGAAATGAGGTCGAAGTATCATAACACATGCATAAGTTGACATACCGCATAATAATACCGATGGAATAGAATCCAAATAAAAAAAACTTATCTTTGATATGCTAAATCCATCCGATGGATTTTGAAAATCGAAGCACATTTAAATCATAATACCATATGATAAGATCATTAAAGCTTCCATATATTGTGGTTTTGTGTGCTTTAAGCATTTCTGTCTCTGCGCAAAAGCTATTAACCAACAGGCAGATATATAATTTTGATGTGGGTGATATGTTTGAATACCAACAGGGACTTACCAACGGCAGTGGTAATTTTGGCCCTTATAGCCATATACTTTTTACAATACTCGCAACCAGGATATCAAAAGGAAATGATACATTATTTTATAACATGAAGCAGCACTATTATTATCGTCCAGACTCTGTAGACATCCATGATATAACAGATACGGTAACATTGTCTTATACACAGCTTGACTCTGTATGGCAAACCCCAACTTATGTCTCAAATAAAAAGGATTCATTTTCATGGACAATTGAATCATTTAATGGCCGACTTGAAAATAAGTACTATTATGTAAGTCCAAATCTGCTACATGTGGAGCATTACACGCAAACGGAAGAATGGGGTAATGGCATTGGAGAAATCTTAAATTCTCAATGGGATGATTCTGGTCCTGAGGGATCGGTTACAGAATTAGTTTATTACAAAAAGAAAAATGAAGTGTATGGCTCTTCATTTTTTGCAGGATTTGAAACAGCAAATGACGATTCCCATGATCTGAATATTTATCCAAATCCTTTGAGAGTTGGGAATTCACTTTTTATAGATGGTCTATCAAAAGGAACAAATGCATTGAAGATATTTGACATAAATGGCAAAATGTTGTATAACAACGATTTACATGGGCCATCTCAAAGAATTGACGGTTTTAATATACTTCCGGGGGTGTATACCGTGCGATTGAATAATGAAAATCAGATATTTGTACAAAAGCTTGTTGTAATTCAATAATCATTACCCGAAGTCTCGGAAACATTTTTTTGTCAAATCCCAATTCCTCGGATTATGTCCCCACAAACCGAAATACCATGAAGAACATTTCAAATGGCGGAATAGGATCTGCCTACATACAAAATTCAAGTCATAGGCTACCCTCCTGAAAAAATAGCTCTAAAAAATAAACTACAATTTATTTGTCATTTTGGCATAATATTTGTAGTTATAAATTGCCCTTTGTTCAGCGCAAGGGAATTTGCTCTTTTACCGATTGTGTCACTTATTTGTCAACTTTTTTCAGGACGAGACAGCGCGAGACATTCCCAAAAAATCATTTAATCCCATAAATCCCCGTTCAGACAATTTTTCGGGCGGAAATTGCAAAAGCGCAGTGATCCGCCTATGCCAAGGCTGCGGCGGACGAGGAAAGATAAACCTGCGTTTTTACCCATTCTGGCTTGATATTTCCCTGTTATTCCCTGATACTTATCAATGAGTTACGTGTAAAATATTGAATTTCAACAGGTTGAAAAATGAAAAATAAATTTCCTGTTATATCAGGAAGAACACGTGTCCCGACTTATTCGGGAGGCCAGAATGCTGGAATCGCGGTTTTTTGCTTATGATCAAATCCCCCTGCCCCCTTTGGAAAGGGGGATTCCCTTTTCCAAACCCTGGAGCGACAACAAAGAAAACAGCTTTTTTTAAAACATTACTGATGCCCGTTGACTCCCGAATAAGTCGGGACACGTGATGACTTTTCATTCATGACTTTCAACTGATATCCCCTACCTTTGCAGCAAAATTAAAACTCCTATACATGACAAAAGTTCATAATTTCAGTGCAGGACCAGCTATTTTACCACAGGAAGCCATTGATGAAGCCATTGAAGGATTGAAAAACTTCAAGGGAACAGGTATGTCTGTTGTCGAAATTTCACATCGTACCCCCGAATGGGAGGCTGTTATGGCTGAAGCTGAAGCGCTGGTAAGAGAGCTTCTTGGCGTGAGTGATGAATATGCCGTTTTATTTCTGCAGGGGGGCGCAAGTACACAGTTCTGCATGATTCCCTTTAACCTGATGCCTGAAAACGGCAAGGCCGCTTATTTAAAAACCGGGACCTGGGCCAGCAATGCCGTAAAAGAAGCCGGATTTTTTGGAAATGTGGATGTAGTTGCTTCATCAGAAGATAAAAATTTCAGCTATATCCCTAAAAATTATACCATTCCTACGGATGCCGCTTATTTCCATATCACGACTAATAATACCATTTTCGGTACCCAGATGCAAAGCATTCCGGACAGTCCGATTCCTTTGGTTGCAGATATGAGTTCTGATATTTTCAGCAAACCTGTGGATGTGAGTAAATTTTCGCTCATATATGCAGGTGCACAGAAAAACATGGGGCCTGCCGGTGCAACACTTGTTATAGTGAAAAAATCAATTGTTGGTAAGAGTGGTCGCAAGATTCCAACGATGATGGATTATAATGTTCACATCAAAGGAGAATCTATGTTTAATACCCCGCCGGTATTTGCGATATATCTCTCATACTTAACATTAAAATGGGTAAAGAAAATGGGAGGCGTTGCCGTCATGGAAAAAAGAAACAAAGAAAAGGGCGCTGTATTGTACGGTGAAATAGAACGCAATAGCTTGTTCCAGGGAACAACAGCCGTTGAAGACCGCAGCCTGATGAACCCAACCTTCATTATGACCAAACCTGAGCTTGAAAAGGACTTCCTGAAATTCGCTGAAGAACGTCATATCGTTGGGATTAAAGGCCACCGTTCGGTAGGTGGTTTCCGTACTTCAACCTACAATGCATTGCCATTGGAAAGTGTGCAGTTCCTGGTAGATACGATGAAAGAATTTGAACAAAAACATTCGTAAATAAAATGAGAATATTAGCAAACGACGGCATCGCCCCGGATGGAAAAGAACTCCTGGAACAAGCAGGTTTTGAAGTAATAACTGAAAAAATAGCTCAGGAAGATCTTGCTTCAAGAATCAATGAATTTGATGTATTGGCCGTGCGCAGTGCAACCAAAGTAAATGCCGATATTCTTAAGAATGCAACCCGTTTGAAACTTGTGGTTCGTGCCGGAGTTGGTATTGACAATATCGATCTCAAAGCCGCAGAAGCTGCGGGAGTAAAGGTATCAAATACACCAAATTCATCGACACTTTCGGTTGCGGAACTTGTTATAGCACATCTGTTTAGTATAGCAAGGTTTTTGTTTGAATCAAACCGCGAAATGCCTGAAAACGGTAGGGCAAAATTTAAAGACCTGAAGAAAAAATACGAAAAAGGATTTGAGCTTCGGGGTAAAACACTCGGCATTATTGGCTTTGGACGCATCGGACAGGAAACGGCTAAAATAGCAACCGGACTGGGCATGAAAGTCATTGCCTATGACCCGTTTGTAAAACAGGCCGACCTGGTTTTTGATCACCTGCCATTTAAACCCGCTCCTGTTCTTCATATTGATGTTTCTTCTTTTGAAGATATTCTCAAAAACAGTGATTTTATTACCCTTCATGTTCCACACCAGAGTGGCGCCCCTGCCTTGCTTTCAACAAGTGAATTTGCAAAAATGAAAAAGGGTGTTGTACTCGTGAATACAGCCCGCGGTGGTGTAATTGATGAAACAGCTCTGACCGATGCCATCAATAGCGGGCAGGTTGGTTTTGCAGCTTTGGATGTATTTGTGGGTGAACCGGATATCAACGAAAATATCCTTAAGACGAAAAATATTTCTTTCTCACCGCATATCGGCGCTTCAACCATAGAAGGCCAGGCAAGAGTGAGTAAGGAACTGGCTGAGACTGTGATCAGGTTCTTTGGAGAGAAGTAGGTGTAGAGGAGTGAGAGGTAAGAAGTGTTGAAAATTTGCTATATTTGATTTAAACTATCATATCATGGGACTCACCTATACCACTATTAAATTAAGCAATCCACGAAAACCCGAATTAAAGCCAATTGACGTCCGATGTCTGGTTGATACAGGAGCTTTGATGATGAGCATAACTGAAACAATAACAGTGCAGTTACAGCTTGACGAACTGGAAAAGAGATCGGTAACCATAGCCGATGGAACCATAAGACAAGTCCCATTTGTAGGGCCTATCCGTATCGATTTTGAAAACCGCTTTTGCTTCACCGGGGCATTTGTTTTAGGCAATGAAGCACTCCTGGGTGCCGTGCCCATGGAAGAAATGGACCTTGTTGTCCATCCTTCTACCCAAAAAATAATGCCTAACCCTGCCCATCCGAACGTACCGCAGTATATTATGTATTAATATTAATCTGCATGCATTTAAGGTTTTATGTATTATATTTTGTGGTTCTTACTCTTTGTTCTTGTAATCAAGGAGAAATCAAAAAACAAGAATTTTATAAAAATGGTGTATTAAAGAGCTTATATCGAATATCCGGGGATTCGAAATTGAATGGCATTGCTAGAATGTATTATCCAAATGGGGAACTAGAATATGTTGCTAACTTTAAAAATAATTTATTGGACGGTGATTTCATGATATATTTTGAAGATGGGAAATTAAAAGAAAAAGGTAGTTTTTTGATGGGCAAAAGAAATGGGGTTGATACGGGATATGCAAAAGGTGGTTACGTGGATGTAATATCTCATTGGGAGAATGACTTTCAGAATGGATTGACCGACTATTATTCAAAAAATGGCGAAATACGTGAATTAGAGCACTATACAAAAGGAAGTTTAGATACGGGTGCTGCCTTTAATTCACTTGGTAGTATTTATAGACTAATACATCCAAGTATTTTTATTTCTAAGTCCGACACAATAAAAGTTGGTGATGAGTATGAAGCTAGTATTAAGCTAAAAGGGATTTGCGATTTTTCACGAAGTCGGATAATTGTTGATTTTGTAAACTTAAAAGATTTTGACAAGTATGGTTCTGATTTAAAAAGCTTTAAATGCCTGCCTCCCCAAACATTCGACAATAATTTTCATTTTAAATGGAAATTTGATTCAACAGGCGAATATTTGATTGAATCCACAATAGTATTTAAAGAGATGAATGGGAAAAGCAATTATTCAAATTTTAGCCACAGAGTAATTGTTCGTCCTGCAACCAAGCCTGACATACCCCTGAATTCTAAAAAAAATCCTCTTCCTTCACTTTCTGAATTAGCTATACCAATTCCGCACGAAAGACCAGATTCAGTGGCCATAGCACATTAAAGTGCCTTTTGATAACATTATAAAGTTGTCAAAACTTTTTATCTCACCACAATCACTTTCCCCTCATTCATTTCGGTAATGGCACCAACCGGCTCCATAAACCACTCATAGCCATTATCTTTTAATACTTTTTTCATAGCTCCTATGCCTTCTTTTTCTACGGCGATCAATAATCCTCCGCTGGTCTGAGGATCCGCAAGAATTGTTCTTTGGAAATCGGTAATTTCATCAAAAGAATCTCCGTAACTTTTCCAGTTACGTATGGTTCCTCCTGGAATGCATTTTTTATCAATATAATACGTAATACCCTGCAAAAAAGGAATCTTATTGAAATAGATCTCAGCATGAACACCACTGCCTTCGCACATTTCTTTTAAATGTCCTGCCAATCCGAAACCAGTCACATCGGTCATAGAACTCACTTCTTTCATGCCACCCAAAGCAGCTCCGATCTTATTCAGTTTCGTCATATTGTCAATGGCAAGGATTTTATGTTCAGGTTTGAGTAATCCTTTCTTTTCAGCTGTGGTGTAAATTCCTATGCCTAAGGGTTTGGTAAGAAATAGAACATTGCCGGGTTTGGCATTGCTGTTGGTTTTTATCTGGCCGGTTGGTACAATCCCATTCACTGCCAGCCCGAATATTGGTTCCAGACTATCAATGCTGTGTCCACCCGCCAGGGGTATCCCTGCTTCGGCACAAATTTTACGGCTTCCTTCAATCACCTTTGCAGCGATATCAGGAGATAATTTATCTATCGGCCAGCCAAGAATAGCAATTGCCAGAACCGGCGTTCCTCCCATAGCGTATACATCGCTGATGGCATTGACAGAGGCGATCCTTCCGAAATCGAATGCATCATCAACAATAGGCATAAAAAAGTCTGTAGTACTGATCAATGCAGTCCCGTTACCGAGGTCGAGAACAGCCGCATCATCGCGGGTATTGTTGCCAACGATCAGGTTCTTAAAATCCGGGAATGCTTCATTGGTATGCAGAATTTTACCAAGCACTTCAGGTGATATTTTACATCCGCATCCCGCCCCGTGGCTATATTGGGTTAGTTTTATTTCAGACATGATGTGTAATCTGTTTAGGGATAGTTTCAGCAAATTTTAAAATATTCTCCGATATTATTTTAAAATCAGTTTCACTCGTTACAAAATCTAAAATGGATTTTGCTTCCCGGCTGTTTAATCCAAACCGGTAACTTTTATCGTAATAAATGAGCAGAATACCGGCAGCCTCATAAAGTATACCCTGATTAAGATAATCGATGACTTGCTTGTAAGCTAATCCTCCAAGTCGTTTTTTAATCTTTTCAACAGAAGCAATGAGTTCTGAAGCAGGGTATGAGCCATATAATTGCATTACATTTTGAAGCCGGGTTTCAAAAGGAATTTCGAGGTTGATAACAGGTGCATTTCGCATCTGTATCCAGACTTCTTCAGGGATAATTTTTTTGCCGATACTCCTGCTTTCATCTTCAATCCAGACTTTTCTTTCCGGACTCATTTTGATCCATTCCATCGCCACTTTATTTTCAAAATGTTCCTGGCTGCAATTCTCACGTTCCCCGATCATTCCGAAAGCAGAACCTTTATGATGGGCAAGTCCTTCGAGGTCAATAACCTGTTCTCCATGTTTTTTAAGTTCGTGTAAAATGATGGTCTTGCCGGAGCCGGTCTTTCCGCCCAGAATCACAACATCTTTTTTATCATTAAAAGATTTCAGTACAAAATTCCGGAAAGCCTTATAGCCTCTTTTGAGCGTATATACCTCATATCCATACAAATCCAGCAACCATGCCATGCTGCCGCTTCGCATACCACCCCGCCAGCAATACAAAAAAAGTTTATTATTATCCCCGGCAATTGATTCAGTCATTTTAACAAAATCCTTCATCTTCGGGCCTGTAATTTCCAACCCTTTCAATATGGCGGGTTTGCGGCCGACCTGCTTATAGATTGTACCTATAATTCCACGTTCTTCGTCCGAAAATAACGGGAGATTTTTTGCACCGGGAATATGACCTTTTTCAAATTCTGTTGGAGTACGTACATCTATAAGTATGCCTTCGCTATGCCTGACAATGAATTCATCTATAGATAACGATTTCAATAAATGGGTTTTATCTCAACCTATCGGCAGATTTTACAATCCTGATATCTTTGGCGATACCGAGGCTGGCGAGGAACAAGAGAATTGGCGAAAGAAATGGCAATGACATTCCGATACCATAATGATCATTTGCACTGTGAATCAAAGCACTGGCCTCTTTCACCGCATAGATCATCACACCTGCATAAATGAGACTGAATAATAGGATATAACGTGTGAGACGTAACTGATTTTTTCTCGAAGTAAAAAGCCCTATGGCAACTATTGTCAATGCAATGATCACTATATCAAGGGTATTCAGGATCACTGTCATCCGGCCAACAGAGCCCGGAGAATTATCGTTTGTAGAATTCGTCATGCTCACGTCATTCTGTTTGAATGTAATAGCCTGAACGCCCTTAGTCGGGTCATTCTGTGCACTTTGTCCGCTGTAAATCGGGGCAAAAAACATGGCAACACAAATGCCAACCACCAATAACAAATAAACCGTCTGTATGCGCTGGATCATATAATTCGAATTAATTTCATGCAAGTTATAACATTTCCTGCAAGGTCATATTTATTAAAAATGAAGTTATACAAATCATAGCGGTTTTACACCTCCGGTCAAAACATCGTACCTTTGCGCCAACAATATTTAAGCATAGTATGGAATCAGCATATATCATTGATGCAGTGCGCACTCCCATAGGCAAATACGCGGGAACCCTCAGCGCAGTAAGGCCTGATGACCTTGCCGCCCTTGTCATTAAAGCCATCCTGGAAAGAAATCCGTCTATTGATCCATACAGGATCGAAGAAGTGGTTCTGGGTGCCGCTAACCAGGCCGGTGAAGACAACCGGAATGTAGGAAGAATGGCGGCATTGCTGGCCGGATTGCCGGTTTCAGTGGCTGGAGTTACGGTTAACAGACTTTGTGCTTCAGGTTTGCAGGCGATCATGGATGCTTCTAAATCCATCATGACCGGTAATGGTGATATTTTTATCGCCGGTGGTGTTGAAAGTATGAGTCGCGCCCCTTTTGTAATGAACAAATCAGAAACGCCTTTTGATAAAAACGTAAAGATATTTGACACCTCATTGGGCTGGCGCTTTACAAACCCTAAATTGGCTGAGATGTACCATCCATATGCCATGGGTGAAACGGCAGAAAATGTGGCCGAAAAATATAAAATATCCCGAGAAGAACAGGATGAATTTGCATTGCTAACCCAGCAAAAATATGAAGCTGCCCATGCCGCAGGTAAATTCAAAAATGAGATCATCCGGGTGCCTGTACCACAGGGAAAAGGTGAAACCATTTGGTTTGATAAAGACGAGCAGCCCCGTTTATCCCCAATAGACAAACTGGCCGCTTTAAAACCGGTTTTCAGGAAAGATGGCACTGTGACTGCAGCCAATTCTTCCGGGCTCAACGACGGTGCAGCAGTGATGTTAATTGTGAGTGGCAGCATTGTGAAAGAACTTGGTTTAAAGCCGATTGCAAGGGTGGTTAGTTTTGCCGCGGCCGGTGTTGATCCTGCTTATATGGGCATTGGTCCTGTACCCGCAACACGAAAAG
Source organism: Bacteroidota bacterium (assembly GCA_013288555.1). Classification (GTDB taxonomy): domain Bacteria; phylum Bacteroidota; class Bacteroidia; order CAILMK01; family CAILMK01; genus JABDEJ01. Next base: position 28,385 of record JABDBQ010000033.1, read on the forward strand.
CTTTGCAACGTGCCAATCTGAAAATTGAAGATCTCGACCTCATCGAACTCAATGAAGCCTTCGCTTCACAATCCATTGCCTGCATCCGGGATCTCGGATTCAATACCGATATCATCAACGTAAATGGTGGATCCATAGCCATCGGGCATCCTCTGGGTTGCAGCGGTGCAAGGATAAGTACGACGCTGATCCATGAAATGCAAAAGCGGGAAGGCGTGCGTTACGGACTCGCCACCATGTGCATTGGCGTAGGTCAGGGGGCAGCGATTATATATGAAAAGATACAGGCGTAAGGGGTAACCTGTCCCGACTTATTCGGGAGGCATAAGTGGCTGACGCAAGCTAAAGACCCCGTAATAACTCAATAAATTCGTAAGCTACGCTCATGGCTTTTTCGTGGTCGGATGCATCCGGTTTATACTTCGCAAACTTCACGGAATCTGATAGTTCCAGGATATAAAACAGGATTTGATTGGCATATGTATTTAGTGATTTCCTATTCAATACTTCAGCAAGTTCTTCGGTAGTTAACTCCAAGGCATCAATCTCAAATTGATCTGAAACAAACAGCCTGATAATATTCGAAAGACTGCTATAATATTCTTTCACTTCCCCTTTATTTGGCAGATCATCTTTTTGCAATTGCGCCAGGTTTTCAATAGCTATTTCCCAGTATGGCCTTGTTAGTACAGGCTGTTCCAATAGCTGTACTTTTTTATTCTTTGAATATCTTCTCCACAAAAGAAAACCTACTACTAACATGGCTATAACTGCCAGGCCGGCAATGATATACAACATTACAATTCTCCAATCCATACCCGGATCAAAGGGGTCAACAATAGGCTTGATATCTTTTTTCAGATCAACCGTTATGGAACTGACATGGAAGGTAATGGGCTTTGTTTTAAGAATAAATGAAGCTGTATCTCCTTGTTTGTGAAAGACGAACAATTGTGCAGGATATATAGCAACTCCTGAATCAAACCCTGCAAGCGGGAGCAGGTAATCAATCTTTTCGAAACCATTTTGTTTCGCGGAGTCTTTTGCTATGCTGTCAACCAGTTCCAGTTTTGCCGGATCGGGGTCCTGTTTAATCCATTTTACAGAAAAATTATCGGGCCTTTTTACGATCAGTGTCACTAATATCCTGTCACCAACGAGGTAATCTTTCACTTTTGCAGATGCTTCGGCAGAAATTTCCTGTGCACTTGCAGGTAAAATATTTGCCAAAAATATAAATACAGCCAGGATAAAACAAATAGCTTTGCCAGATGGTTTTTTCTTAGCGCCTTTGCGCCTTTGCGAGCTATTTTCCTCTCGTAAAGGCGCAAAGACGCTAGGACTTTCAATGTATTTATCAATGATATTCATTCTCTTATCCCCTCTTTTTAAATAACTCGTGCAATACCGGCAGATAAGCCTGATCAGTCCTGATATTCATACTATCAGCCCCGGCTTTTTGAAAACTCTGCTCAAAATAACGCTTCTTAAGGATGAATGCAGCTTTATGCGCATTCCTGGCTTTTATCGAAGATGTATCCATCCAGTTTGCTTCCATTGTTTCCGGATTTTTAACCAGGACCAATCCTGCATCAGGCAATTCTTCTTCGGCGCGATCATAGACATGCACCCCGATAAGATCATGTTTTCTGGTAGCCATGCCAAGTTGTTTATCATATCTCAGGTCAATGAAATCTGAGATCAGAAAAACAATAGATTTGCGTTTCACGGCTTTGGTGATAAAATCCAATGCCCCTGCAATATTTGTCCCGGTGCCAACCGGCAAATAATCAATAAGTTCGCGAATGATCCGGAGCACGTGACTTCGGCCTTTCCGGGCCGGGATAAAGCGTTCAATTTTATCAGTAAAAAAAACAGCACCTACTTTATCGTTGTTTACGTTCGCTGACACCGCGAGTACAGCGGCGAGTTCGGTAACCAGTTCTTTCTTCGTCATTTTCATGGTTCCGAAAATATCAGAGCGGCTCATATCTATCATCAGGATGATCGTAAGCTCTCTTTCTTCCTCAAATATTTTTACATAAGGTTCTTTTAATCTAGCCGTTACGTTCCATTCAATAAAACGCACATCATCTCCGTACTGGTATGGCCGTACTTCTGAAAATGACATCCCCTTACCCTTAAAAGCACTATGATATTCCCCCGAAAATAACTGGCGGCTTACATGTTTGCTTTTGATCTCTACCCGCCTCACCTTCTTGAAAAGTTCAGCCAGTGCATCGTCGGTTTTTTTGATATCGTTCATTAAAAGATAATTGGTGATTTAGTGAATTAGTGATTTGGTGGTTGTTAATTCACAAATTCACCAATTCGCCAATTCACTAATTGATTAGGGCACTTCAACATGATTCATGATTTGAGAAATAATATATTCTGTGGTCAGGCTTTCGGCTTCAGCTTCATAGGTAAGCCCGATACGATGTCTCATTACATTCTGAGCTACGGCACGGACATCTTCGGGGATCACAAAGCCCCGGTGCTTTATAAATGCCAATGCTTTAGCAGATTGTGCCAACCCTATACTTGCCCTTGGCGAAGCACCATAACTGATAAAAGGTTTCAGATCTGCTAACCTGAAATTCTCAGGATTCCGGCTGGCAAAAACCAGGTCCACAATATATTGCTCAATTTTTTCGTCCATATATACCTCGCGCATCATTTCTCTGGCCTTGAGAATGGTACCGGGTTTTACAACCGGTTTAATGTTACTGAAATCTTCATGGATGGCTTTTCGAAGAATTAATTTCTCTTCTTCCTGACTTGGATAACTGATCACTATTTTCATAAGAAACCTGTCAACCTGTGCTTCGGGCAGAGGATAAGTACCTTCCTGTTCCAATGGGTTTTGTGTGGCCAATACAAGAAAAGGATCATCAAGCTTGTAACTTTGTTCGCCGATGGTAACCTGCCTTTCCTGCATGGCTTCCAGCAACGCACTCTGCACTTTGGCCGGTGCCCGGTTTATTTCATCTGCCAGGATAAAGTTTGCAAAAACAGGTCCCTTTTTTACTTCAAATTTATTGGCAGGCATATTATAAACCATCGTGCCTACGAGGTCGGCCGGCAGCAGGTCGGGTGTAAACTGGATGCGATTGAATTTGGCATCAATTGCTGTTGCCATTGTTTTTATGGCCAGGGTTTTGGCCAGTCCGGGTACGCCCTCAAGCAGGATATGCCCGTTTGCCAGCAACCCAATCAAGAGGTTGTTAAGCATAGCCTTCTGGCCAATAATATTCTTTTCAATTTCAGCCGTAAGGACATCGGCAAAGGCACTTGCCTCTGCAATTTTTTCATTCAGTTCCTGTAGATCCGGAGCAGGTGTAATCATCTTAGATAATTGTTAAGTTGCAAAAATAAGGATTCAGAGGGGGAATTGTTCGCTGTATCGAATTATCCTTTCATAGCAAGCAAGAAAATTCGGTTGCATTTTTTAACTGCGTGGATATTTTCGAACCAGTTAGAAACTGGCTCGAGCGAAAAAAAATATTGATCATTGCTAACTGATCATTGAAGACTCGATATAATCTATGAGGCAATGGATTACTTTGATGTGGATTTCCTGGGCTCTGTCTGCATGATGGGTATGCGGGGCACGTATTTCGACATCACAAAGAGGACCGATCTGCCCGCCGTCTTTGCCGGTGAGCCCTATGGTTTTCATTCCTTTCTTTTGTGCAGCGTGCACTGCAGCGATGACATTTTCAGAATTTCCTGAGGTGGAGATGGCCAGGAGGATATCCCCCTTATTTCCCATTCCTTCTACATATCTTGAAAATACTTTGTCATATCCGAAATCATTCGCGGCACATGTCAGGTAGGTTGGATCTGAAATGGCGATGGCAGGCATGGCTTCGCGGTAGTGTTTGAACTTCCCTGTCATTTCCTGGGCAAAATGCATGGCGTCGCACATGGAGCCTCCATTGCCGCATGAAATAATTTTATTCCCTGATTTTAAAGCTTCAACCATCACGGCACCGGCTTTATCAATAGCTTCAAGGTTATCTTTTTTATCTATAAATGATTTCAGCGTATGTAACGCGGCATCCAGGTTTTCGGAAATTGTCATCTTATATTAATAAATATTTCACACAAAGTTAGAGATAAACATATACATGCAAAGAAGTAAACCGCAAAGGACGCTAAGGTATCGCAAAGAACGCAAAGTTTTTCGCAATCAGGATTAAGATGGTTTTAAGAATAAAATTAATACAGAACTCCCGATATTAATTTGCAGAAGCGGTCGGAGAGGATTTCTGAAACTCAGACTTACCATTTTCAAGGAACCCAACGAATTTGGCAATATCAGGATCATAGCCATCGTATTTGCCTATCATTTGTTCTTTGTTATCGATCAGCACATAAAACGGCAATGCATTTG
>JABDBQ010000034.1 GCA_013288555.1 Bacteroidota bacterium
CAGAAGAATTTTTTGCTTTATGGCCTCGCTATACTCCGGGAATGCCTTCTCCAGAACCAGGGATTAACAGCCATGAATCATCTTCTTGACAGCGAAAAAGACTTTGTTTCAAAGTTTTCGGCATTTATCGGACCTGATAATATTGCGGATTTTAATGATGCGTTCAGCACCGCACATTACCATATCGAACGCAATGCCCATCCCAAGATTATGTTTTTTAACTTATCTTTGCTCATCAATGAACTTTTGCAACGCTATAAAAAGCGTAATTAATGCAATAATTAATAAGTTTTATTGATTCAATAGTATCGGTTTTAACGAATTAGTATAAAACATATAAAATGGGTTGTGAAGGATGTAGTGTGAAAGGAAGTGTCGGGCTTCCGATGGGCTGCAAAAATAATGGGACGTGCCAGACGGGCGGATGCGGCAGCAAACTTGATGTATATGATTGGCTTTCGAATATATACGTTTCTGAAAAATCTTACCATCGTCCTCCCATCATTGAGGTAAAATTCAAGGGAACCCGCAAGGAATATTATAAAAACGTATTTAATCACGAGCTGGAAACGGGCGACCCAGTAGTGGTTGAAAGTTCAACCGGGGGCTGGGATCTTGGCTATATCTCCCTTACAGGTGAACTGGTGCAGCTGCAGATGCGCAAATACAAGATAGATGAGAACAGTGACATGATGAAAAAGGTGCTTCGCAGGGCCAATGATATGGATATGCATCGCTATGATGAAGGCAAAGGCCTGGAACAGGAAACGATGATCAAAGCCAGGCAAATTGCTTATGGCTTTGGTTTGCAGATGAAGATCAGCGATGTGGAATATCAGGGAGACCGGACCAAGGCTACTTTTTTTTATACGGCAGAAGGCAGGGTTGATTTCAGGGAACTCATTAAAAACCTGGCTCATTCTTTTAAAATAAAAGTAGAAATGCGCCAGATCGGACTCAGGCAGGAAGCAGGTCGGCTTGGTGGTATAGGTTCTTGCGGCAGGGAACTCTGCTGTTCTACCTGGCTCACTGATTTCCATTCGGTGCCAACAACAGCGGCCCGATATCAGAACCTGTTTCTGAATCCATTAAAACTATCAGGACAGTGCGGAAGGCTGAAATGCTGCCTGAATTATGAATTAGACACTTATGTTGAAGCCATTCGTGAATTTCCTAATGATAATGTGATCTTAAAGACTGCCAAAGGAGATTGCAGGATTGATAAAACTGATATCCTGAAGAAAATTATATGGTTGAAATATATTGATGATCCGTCAGGGAAATTATTCCCCCTTGAATTATCAAAATTCAATCAACTGATGGCATTAAACCGTGACGGTGTATTGCCGACTGAACTTGAAGAACATCTTTCTGAATCTGAAGCTCCTGAAAAAGAAATTGAATTTAAGGACACAGTAGGAGAAGAACGTCTTGACCGGTTTGATACTAAAAGAACTAATAAAAAGAAGAAAAGCAAAAACAGGCAGGGGCCGCCGCAGGGTCAGGGTAACAGGCCTCCAAATCAGCCGAACCCAGGCAATCAAAACCAGAGAAACACCAACCAGAGGCCACCCCGTAATGACAACCGAAATAATCCGCCTCGGGGAAACAGCAACAATCGTGGTCAAAACCCCAATAATAATCCGGGCGGCAATAAACCTGAGAATCCCGAATCCTGATGAGAGTTTTTGCGCTGATAATCCTTTCATTATTTCTGTTTTCCGCATGTGGAAAGCAGCCTATTGAGCAGTTCAAAACAATTTCTGACAGAACATGGCTATTTGACAGCCCGGAAAATTTTGTTGTCAACATTACAAGTCCGGGTGTCTATAAAATGCTGATCCAGCTGAGATATACCCAGGAATATTCCTTTAGCAATATATGGGTGGCCCTCGATGAAAAAAGCCCCAATGGCAAACATGCGGCAATGCGCATTAATATCCCATTATTTGATATCACCGGCAGACCACTGGGTTCATTTGCCGGAAAATTCTATGACCGGAATTTCCCGGATGGACAGATGGAAGCCCAACAACTCACCCTGAATTTCCCTTCTAAAGGGCAGTACTCCTTTTCTATTCGCCATAATATGCGGGTTGACAAACTGGAAGGGATTTCTGAAATCGGGATCAGGTTAAAGGAAGCTGAATAACTTAATAAAAAGGAAACATTCGTCTGTTTAGTTTCGCGCCAATTATCAGTTGGCTTGCTATGACTAAAAACTCCGTTTTTATTGCTTTTTCTCTTGCTTTTGTTTCACAAATGCAAACTTTCTATGCAAAAGCCCAAACAGATACCATCAAAATTATGTCATATAACACTTTGAATTATGACATATATGACGGAAGCTGCCCGACAAATATAAATTCCCTGAAGAACAAATATTTACGGGATATTGTAAGATATGTAAACCCTGATATTCTTGGCCTTGTAAAAATGAACCAGGATCCCTCGTTTGTAAATGACAGCATCCCGAAATTTGTATTGGATTCCGTTTGCAATGGCTGCTGGGATCATGGTGTTTTTACAGATTATTCCAGATACAGCAAAGGCAATCAGCTCTATTTCAAGACTTCGAAATTTGGGTTTATCGGCACTAAAACAATTTATTCGGCAGATGCATCCATCAGTGACATTAATATGCACCAGTTGTATATTAAAGATACTTCACTGGCAAGAACTCACGACACAATATTCCTCAATATTATATTGGTTCATGACCTTTCAGGAGGGTCAAGTTCAGCCCAGAGGGCTACCGAGATCGGCGGCGCCATGGCCTGGCTGGATGCAAACGTGAAGAACCCCGGTAATTATATATTCATGGGCGATTTTAATGTAACATCTTCGAATGAAGGCTGTTTTCAGGCCATGTTGAACCCGTCAAATTCAAATGTAAAATTTAATGAACCCACCGGCGCTTTAGGCAATTGGAGTTCAAATTCTGCAAGTTTCAGTAAGTATATAAACAACTCAACCCGCACAGCTGTCCTCACCGATTGCGGGGCATCAGGCGGTTTAACGGATTGGTTTGATCACATTATGTGTTCAGATTATATTATGAATGGATCAGATGCATTAACTTATGTACCAGGGAGTTTTACAGTTGTGGCCCAGGATGGCAAGCATACAGGAAATGCTTTGTTATCTTCTCCTACTGATACTATTGCTCCGTCACAAATTGTATCAGATGTGTACCACATGTCTAATCACATGCCCGTAAGCCTGAAACTGGGTATAAACCCCAAACACCGTGCCTCAATATCTGAAAACACAACCATTTACGCTCCTGAAATTCAATGTTATTTCAGCAATCAGAAACTGGATTTTAAAACGCTGGATGAAAGTTTAGCACAGAAAAAATGCACGCTAAAGATATACGACTGCCTTGGTAAAAATGTATGCAATATGCAGTTGAATTTATCTTCCGGATCAGGAGGCGCTGATTTACCATTTTTAACCAATGGATGCTATTTCTTTACATTAACCTCTGACAATCAGGTTATTTACAGAGGCAAAGCCATTAAAATGCAATAATCCATTCCAGGATTATAGATCGATGTGAAACAGTCTTGTTTATTTCCCGGCCTCAGCAGCGGCACTGATTAAATTAAGAGCGCTACCCGCTTTAAACCAATCAATTTGCAGCTCATTGTAGGTATGGTTAACCTTAATTTCTTCTTTACTACCGTTACTATGGTTCAATACAAGTGTTAATGGTTTGCCAGGGACAAAATCATGTTCAAGACCTGTAATATCAATACTATCATCCTCGAGAATTTTATCATAATCTTCAAGATTCGCAAAAGTCAAAGCGAGCATCCCTTGTTTTTTAAGATTTGTTTCATGAATCCTTGCGAATGATTTCACAACCACAGCCCTCACACCAAGAAACCGGGGCTCCATTGCTGCATGTTCTCGGGAAGATCCTTCTCCATAATTTTCATCACCAACAATAACACTACCGATATTGTGGGATTTATAATCCCTTGCTACATCAGAAACTTTGCCGTAAGCACCTGTAATTTCGTCTTTTACTGAGTTTGTCTGCTCATTGAAATAATTCAAAGCACCCATCAGAAGGTTGTTGGAAATATTATCAAGATGACCACGGTACTTTAACCAGGGACCAGCCATTGAAATATGATCCGTTGTGCATTTTCCTTTTGCTTTGATCAGCAATCTTAGTCCTTTGAGGTCATGACCATCCCATGGCGCAAAAGGCGTAAGCAACTGTAAACGGTCTGAATCAGGATCAACTTTAACCTGAACAGCTTCACTATTCTTGGCAGGGGCCTGATATCCAGGATCATCTACAGCAAATCCTTTTGGAGGCAATTCAATACCAACAGGAACATCAAGCATAATTTCCTGCCCGTCTTCGTTCATGATTTTATCCTTGAGCGGATTAAAGCTGAGTTTACCTCCTAAAACCATGGCAGTCACAATTTCTGGGGAAGCTACAAAAGCATGCGTATTAGGATTGCCATCATTCCTTTTGGCAAAATTCCTATTGAAGGATGTAATAATAGAATTCTTTTTATTGGGGTCATTGGTATGCCTTGCCCACTGTCCTATACAAGGCCCGCAAGCATTGGCCAGTACCACTCCGCCCATTGCAGAAAAATCATCGATTAATCCATCACGCTCAATTGTAAACCTGATCTGTTCAGATCCGGGCGTAATGGTATATTCTGATTTTGCTTTAAGGTGTTTGTCCCTGGCTTGTCTGGCAACCGAGGCAGCACGGGTCATGTCTTCATAAGAAGAATTGGTGCAGGATCCTATCAACCCTACTTCCAATGTCTCAGGCCAGCCATGTTGTTTAACAGCTTCGGCAAATTTACTTATTGGCCAAGCTGCATCAGGTGTAAACGGGCCATTAATATAGGGCTCAAGTTCATCAAGATTTATTTCAATGACCTGGTCATAATATTCAGATGGTTTTTCGTAAACTTCTTTATCAGCTCTAAGGTCTCCTCGGATCTGATCAGCAAGAGCAGCAACTTCTTCCCTTCCGGTTGCCCGCAGATAATCACTCATTTTTGCATCATATCCAAACAAAGATGTTGTAGCTCCTATTTCAGCACCCATATTACAAATGGTTCCTTTACCCGTGGCAGAAAAACTATCAGCACCGTCACCAAAATATTCTACAATGCAACCCGTTCCTCCTTTAACAGTAAGAATTCCGGCTACCCTCAGGATAATATCTTTAGGAGAGGCCCATCCATTAAGTTTTCCCGTAAGCTTAACGCCAATCAGTTTGGGCATTTTTAATTCCCAGGCCATCCCGGCCATAACATCTACGGCATCTGCCCCTCCTACGCCTATGGCAATCATTCCTAATCCGCCTGCATTTGGGGTATGTGAATCAGTCCCGATCATCATTCCGCCCGGGAATGCATAATTTTCAAGAACAACCTGGTGGATAATACCTGCGCCGGGTTTCCAGAAACCAATACCGTATTTATTAGAGACCGATGAAAGAAAATGATAAACTTCCTCATTTTGATGCAAAGCCGTTTTAAGATCTTTAGCGGCACCTACTTCTGCTTCTATAAGATGATCGCAATGAACTGTAGTAGGAACGGCTGTTGTTTTTTTGCCGGCGAGCATAAATTGAAGCAATGCCATCTGTGCAGTAGCATCCTGCATCGCCACTCTGTCCGGAGCAAAATTTACATAATCCTTTCCTCTTTCCAGTTTCCGATCCGCATCTCCTTCAAACAAATGTCCATATAATATTTTCTCAGAAAGCGTAAGTGGCCGTTGAAGAACCTCTCTTGCTTTTCTAATTTTTTCAGGAAATTTTTCATAAACACTGCGGATGAGATCAAGGTCAAATGGCATATGATTATTGATTGATTAATTATACTGCAAAGGTAAGCTATGTTACATTAAAAATGTGATACAAAATAGTATAAATATCGAAAGGACTGAACTGGCAATTTTGTTGAAAAATCTGAAAATATTTTACTAAAATCACATTATGCAAATATGAGGTTTTCAACAATTGTAAAAATATGAAACGAAGTTATCTACATATTTTCAATAATTCATATCTCACTGAATAACTATCAATTACATTCATTGAAACACAGACTTCACTAATCGCTGACAATCACTGTGTAAAAAAATCGTGGATAAAATATTAATCAGTTTTCATGCGGTTGCAAAACTAATGCGTAATTATGTTTGTGATTTGCAAATTTTTAAACAACTTAATTCACTAAATTTTAATGTCATGGCAACAAAAACAAAAGCAAAAAAAGCAGTAAAAAAGGCAGCAGCTCCGGCTAAAAAAGCAGCAACTAAATCAGCAGCTCCCGCTAAAAAGGCAGCAGCGAAACCAGCAGCTAAAAAAGCAGCTCCTGCTAAAAAAGCAGCAGCGAAACCAGCAGCTAAAAAAGCAGCTCCTGTAAAGAAAGCAGCAGCAAAACCAGCAGCAGCTAAGAAAGCAGCTCCTGCTAAAAAAGCAGCAGCAAAACCAGCAGCAGCTAAGAAAGCAGCTCCTGCTAAAAAAGCAGCAGCGAAACCAGCAGCTAAGAAAGCTGCCCCTGCTAAAAAAGCAGCGGCAAAACCTGCAGCTAAGAAAGCTGCTCCTGCTAAAAAGAAGTAATGTTCAAAAATTAGCCCATCATTCGGGTTAGTAAATGGTTATGATAAAAAGCCCTCATTTTTGAGGGCTTTTTTATTGGATATTTTTGGACAAATATGGAGATATCAGTTATCGTTCCTTCACTCCAGTAAAATGCTTGGCGAATGGTCTTTAATTTATAAAATCACCGAACAGATTATTTCATGGGTTATATTTTGTAGAAATTTATGTTTGAATCTGAAATTATTTGAAATCATTCCGGCCTTCAGAGGACTTATTAAACCTTCTTTGCGGCGATTCTTGAGAATCCTATCATAAGAGTCCCTACAAGCATCCAGATGCTCGCAGCCCAAAGGAACCAGGCGAAGATAGAATATCCGATAATAAACATGGACCCAAGTCCCTGTATCATTAAAATAACTTCATTCATAACAACGCCTATGCTAAAGAATACCAAAGCGATTATGGCATTTTTATTAGGTGGCCCAAAAACTTCCCGATTGTAATACCACCCCAAAATAAAATGCGTTGCAAATCCCAGGAAAACAAGATGTAAAAAACCGATAATGGTGGGTCGGCTCGCAAAAACAGCATTATTGATTATCGGAAATATGGTAAACCCCTGCAAAAATTCTTTAATACCGAAGGCGCACATAGAAAGAATTCCGAAATATCTCACTATTGGGCTAACAAGATGAATAACATGACGAACAGATAATGATAAAATAACAAACGAGATAAAAGTCAAAAAAACAAACAGACTCCCTATACCTGCCAGTATCCAGAAAATTTGAGGAGGATCACTCCACAAATATGAAAGAAATAATGATGGTATTATAGAGCAGATTATCAAAACAGAAAACCTGAATATCTGACGGTTTGCATTGTCTGAAACTTTCGGAAGAAGTTTATGAAAAAGCAATGCAAATACGGCAAGCGTAAAAAATCCATTGTACTGCATGTGCAGATATGTAAATAGCGCATCCCGATAATATATGGCATTTAAAGATTTTAGATAAAACAATATAACAAAAGAGAACGTGGCCCCCGAAGACATTATCAGAAAAACCACAGCCGAAATTGACAGCATCATCACTGTTTTATGGACTGAAGTTTGCAGGATATCACGAATAAAAACACCACTTAGAATATAGCATACGAAAATGAATAACGTAGCGAATATATTGGAGAGCATACTGTTGCCACCAAGGATGGACATGCTGATTAACGCAGCCCAGGAGAAAATAAATATACCAGCTAATAACCATGAATAAATCCGCTTTTTAGAAATTGCTTCAGGTAACACTTCATATATTAACAATGAAAATAATGTAAGGGTAACCCAGGCGCCGAAAGCAAAACGACCATGTGCATCGACAAGATGATTATAATCAATAAACTGCATTTCAAACAATTGCTTACTCCGCAAGAGGAACCCAAGCAGCGCGACAATACAAAGATTAAATATGGAAAGGTTAAGCCATATTTTTGGTATTCTCATTTTAATGCGTGTTGAATGCAAATACGACTCGCGTTCGTTCATTCAGATTAAATACGAATGCAAAAATCCCAGAATACTTTATTTAGTTTTTGCCATCATTCTTCCTCATGTACTCAAGAACATTTCTTGCCTGCTCATCCGTGAGATCCTGGTTCGGCATCCTTACCAGGCAAGTAACAAGATCAGCCTGGGCAGTGAGATCCCTGTCAAGCATTACCTGTGTATTGGTTATAAAATTCATCACCCATTCAGGACTCCTTCTGTCTGTTATTCCTTTCCAGCCCGGCCCAACCAGTTTCTCGGTGGTAAGTTTATGACAGGCAAAACATTTGGCGTTGAAAATCGCTTCTCCTTTTGCTGCCATCGCCTCATCAATAGGATGGCTGAGTTTTACATCCTTAAACCTCCCGATGCCTTTGGAGTTTATTCCTTCTGACACAACAACGGTATCATGTTTTATGATTGTTTCAACTTTTTGAGAGCCCTGACCTTCAGGACTCTTGCCGGAATTGCAACTGGCCGTGAAGAAGCTTGCCAGAACGCCTAAGAGGAAGAAAATTTTCTGATTCATATTTGTAAGAATTGAAGTACTGTTTCTTAAAATGTAAAAATAAATTATTGTTTATTAGCCGTTTTCATAAAATCCAGAACCTTGGCTATTTCAGTATCTGTTAATAATGCTTTCTGACGCATGTGTTCTACGATTACTTCCCATTGATCATCGCCGTAAGTTGATGGGTCAGGTGCATTATGACAACGGTTGCAGTTTTCGCCCCAAAGTTGTGCCCCAGATTTGGAGGATATTGCCTCAGGGGTTTTGCATGCATTCATTATTGCTGTAGAAACAATCAAAGCAGACACGAGAATATATAAGAGTTTTATTTTTATTTTCATTTTGGTTTTCTTTTAAAATCTGAAGAAAATGATTGCTGATAAAATATTTTGTTTGGGAGCTCCACTCTGGGTAAGAATATCATATTCCAGAGTTACGGGGATATCCCATTTAACATACTCTGTAAGAGCCACAGTAGTCTGATTTATTGGAGTGCTTCCCCAAAGCGCACCAGTTGGTGGGGTGTACTCTCCAACCCGCCCCCCTAATTCGAGGTTTTTCAAAAATTGCCTGCGGGAACCTGCCGCACGCAAGGTTGCTCCTGCAAACCAACCGTTTTGCTGATTGCTGAATGTGTAGACATGGTTTTTAAGTGAAGTATCCGGATTGTAATAATTCGCATTCCCTACCTGGATTTTATCGTATTCACCGATTACTCTTACCATAATAGGGTTGAAAATATGATAATAATTTAAACCGACAGCCCAGGATAATGCACTCACATTTTCAAGTGCAGACCCGGCCGGGCCTGTTTTACCTACATATTCACCTGAAAAAGTAAGTTCGAGACATGAATTTGAAAAAGGTAAGTATCCAAGATGCCAGCCGATGGATTTATTTTTATTATTATCAAGAATGCTACCATAATCCAATTTACCACTTTGATTGCTACTGCCAACAGTAGTACTATCTACGGTAAGTTGTGGCCCGTTAGCAATATATAATTGATAAGTAAATTTCGAATATCCGGCCTGAACGCCGCCTTGAATCCCCACCCCATTCTCGTTTTGCAAACCATGTCCCATTCCTACCGGAGGAACACCTACCCCAAAACGATTGGTATAGTCATCTAAAAGGCCAAGGTAGACACCGTAGTGCGGACTAAAATTACCCGCAAAAACCGACATCCAATGATTGATACGATAATATGCAATAAGTTCAATAAGCGAAGGCGTAACTGTTCCGTCAGGATTTACACTAAAATTCAAACCAGCATCCAGGAACAAACGGTCGCTCGCTTTTACCAATGGGAACAGCGCCAGGTTAACGGGCATGAAACTGCCAATTGCAGGAGATCCGCTCGTACTATTTAACTGATACATGGCCACGGCAGCGCCCGGCATAAAAAATTTCTTTGTGCCCGGTGTTTGCGATGTTGAATCCAATTGCTGTGCAGAAAGAGAGCAGAGGGTTACAAAAAAACCAAAAGAAGTAAGTAGGAGTTTTTTCATCTTTTATAAAAATTTAATTTTATGATTAATGCTTGGCAAGGGTTCTGATATAGTTGACCAATTGCCATCTTTGAGTTTCGTTCAATACCCCTTTATAAGGAGGCATGGGGCTTCTGCCTTCGCTCATTTTCCAGAACAGAGCGCCATCTTGTTGCGCCTGAACTTTCGCTGATGAATGATCTGCCGGCTGAACCTGCAAACCTGAGGCTGCTAAACCATCTCCCTTACCCTTATTGCCATGACAAACTACACAATAGGTGGTATATGTTTTTTTCCCTGCATCTGTAGCGGAGACATTGCCTTTTAAAGGATTTGCGACAGCACTCGCAGCTGTTGGTGCAACCCATGGCGGCCGTGGGCCTCCTTTATAACTTTTGAATGCTGTAGAATAGATACTACAAATTGTGAGGAGCACTATAAAAATGCCGTATTCTTTTAGCTTTCCGTTGCTTTTGTTTTTTTTCATATTCCCGGGTTTCATTTATTCATTAAGAAAGACATGCAATATTCCTGTTATAACGCTGATTAAAAGATGATCTAAATCATATTGTTGACTGATTTTAATCATGTAACAACATTTAGGGCTTTTTGTTAATATAAAAAATATGTTACCATTCGGAATAACATAAAAAAACACAAACAAAGTCTATACGAAATGAACCTATAAATATAGCTTAGCTAAAATCCCTGCTAAAAAAAACGAATCGAAGAGAACAAAAAATCGGTCTTATTCCTATAAGGATGACAATTGCTTATTAGCCAATTGTCCACAGGCGGCATCTATATCCTGACCACGACTGCGGCGGATATTTACAATGCACCCGTTTTGTTCAAGCATATCTTTAAAGCGATGCATGGCATTTCCGCTTGACTTTTCATATAGTCCGTTTTCAATCGGATTGTATTCAATCAGGTTTATTTTGGAAGGAATCTGTCTTGCAAATGCTGATAACTCTCTGGCATCCTGCAGCGTATCATTCTCGTCCTTGAGCATCACGTATTCGTAGGTAATACGGGTTCCTGTTTTATCATAAAAGTAGATCAATGCATCCATCAAAGCCGACAATGAATTTGTTTCATTGATAGGCATGATTTTATTTCGTTTTTCGTCATTTGCAGCATGAAGCGATAAAGCAAGATTGAATTTCACTTCATCTTCACCCAGCTTGCGGATCATTTTTGCAATACCTGCCGTTGAAACAGTTATTCTTTTCGGCGACATCCCTAAACCATCTTCAGCTGTAATACGTTCTATAGCTTTCATTACCTGGTTATAGTTTAATAACGGCTCGCCCATTCCCATAAAAACAATATTGGAAAGCCTTGTGCCATAGGCATCCAGGGCCATTCTATTAATCAGGTCAACCTGGTCGTATATTTCGTCATAAAAAAGATTTCTTTTCCGTGGCAGCCTGGCCGTTGCACAAAAAGAGCATGTGAGACTACAACCTACCTGGCTTGATATACAGGCAGTCATCCTGTCCTCCTGCGGAATCAACACACCCTCAACAAATTCACCATCGTAGAGTTTGAACCCGCATTTTATCGTTTTATCGCTGCTGAGCTGCCGATCGCTGACAGACATTTTATAAACATCATAATGCGATTCCAGCTTTTCCCGGAAAGCTTTTGGCAGATTGGTCATTTCATGAAAACCCGGCGCTCCTTTTTGCCACAACCATTGCCATATCTGTCCCGCCCTGAATTTCGGTTCACCAAGTTCAATGAACTGCTCCTGAATTTCCTCAAGACTCAAATGCCTGATATTTTGTTTCATATTTAGAGTCTAACGAATATTATCAATCACTGATTCCATAATATCCAAATCAGCTAAAATTAAAATTTTATTTAAAATTAAACCGGTACGCAAGCGCTAACCGATATATGGGGTAGGATGTAGGTGCCGTTTCTGTAACTTTCTGCGTCAGAACTGTATATTCAAACGAAGGCGTTATCGTAAAGTTACCGATATTATAGGCTACCGGTATATCGAGAATGAATTCCTGGATCAGGAACTCGCTGGCAATATTGGCATAATGTGCTGCAAGCTTACTTGTTGGATAACGGGCTACTATGAATTTCCCGATAAAATTATCAGTCCCCGCGAGCAAAGTAAACATCGGGTTAATGTCAAAATAATCTTTGTGGGTTAGTATCGCATCTATAAACCACTCTTTTGATGTTTCCCAGGAAGCATAATAATCGGCAACCGGCACATTTACTCTCTTCCCGTGAATAATGCCGGTAAAATTTTCATAGGTATAATCACCCCGGATCCCTGAATAGAGCCAGGTGAAATTATGCGCAAAATATCCTTCAAAAGTATTTTCCGGTGCTTCTTTTACCAATTCAATATTCCGGTCAAACCTACTGAACAGATATGAAACGGTTGCGTCATTTGTTTTTCCCAATTTGAAATCCCATCCGACATTTAGATCGCCTTCAATCCATGTGGGAGCGATAGATGAGACCGTTCCATCAATCTGTATCTGCTTGTATGGATTGATGAGTCGATATGCGGAAATTGAAGCCCATAACCCTGTTTTATCATGATATAAAACGGATGGATAGAGATAGGGTGCATCTACTGCAGTTGGCCCGACCTGGTTTCTATAGGTGAAATTACTTCCGTATTCGGTAGATATATCGATATATCTTGTATGATCCGATTTAGATTCATCATTGGTGTCATCTGTTGAATCCGAATCGGTTTTTAAAGAATCAATTGACATCCTGTGATGCTGAATATGAACGGCACGTGATGGAATATAGATAAATACCAAAATGATCGGCAAACATAATAGTCTCATCCCTTTAAATATCCTTCTGTTCATAAATTCCGAAAACTTCAGCAAAGATTATACAATTTGACTGTAATATTTAAAAAAGTAAAAAATGCATTTCTATTTGACTAACGATCAGATATCTTTACGAGATCCTTCGAGCATCTTTAATTTCGACTCGAAAATGTACCCGTTGGTTTTGGCAAAATTCTTTGCGGAAACTGCAACGGGACCTTCAAAGTTTTCATCCACCGTGTCTGAAAACAATTTCACCCACCTGTCAAAATGCCTCTTGTCAAGACCGGCATTCCTATGGACTCCAAAAGGACTGCCATGGTAACTCATCTCGCCGATCAACAACGTTCCCCAAAAACTGTAAATTTTAGGAAGATGGGCACTCATGTCTTTTATAGCATGGTCAAATATCGGCCCGAGCAATTCATCTTTCATTGCTTTTTCATAAAACAAATCCACAAGCAATTTTACATCTTCTTTATTTTCAATGTCTTTCATGTAAGTGATTCATAATTTAGCAACATAGCCCATTTGAAGCAAAGATATGATTACAATGAAACAGAATAATAAATAGCTATAAAACAAGCTTCTTCTTTTTAAAATGTAATGCTGCCAGTAAGATTAATAGCATAATTTTGCCATCATGCAACCCAGTCAAAAACCTTCTCGTATTTCTATCATTCTTGCATTTGCCGCTGTATATATCATATGGGGATCCACTTATCTGGGAATTAAATATGCCATCCAGACTATACCCCCTTTGCTCATGTCTGGGGTGAGGTATTTTATAGCAGGACTTATTGTATACCTTATAGCCATTTCAACCGGAGCTCCGGCACCTAAAAAAATTCATTGGCGCAATACCTTTATTATTGGTGCATTATTGGTTTTAATGGGCAATGGCGGGGTTGCACTGGCTGAGTCACTTATTCCATCCGGTATCGCTTCACTCATCGTCTGTTCTGTACCCATGTGGTTCGCACTTTTTGGGTGGCTTTTCTTTAATAAAGGCAAACCCAGAGCTTTGACCATTGCCGGGATTATCCTTGGCTTTATTGGTATTATTATCCTTGTTGGTCCCAAAAATATATTTCATATCGGACAGGGGATCAATCTTTCAGGTGTCATGATCATCATCACAGGAAGTATGGGCTGGTCTATAGGTTCTTTGTATGTTTCCAAAGCCAAATTGCCTGAAAATCACCTCACAACCATTGGGATGCAAATGCTGTGCGGTGGCTTTTTACTGACTGTTGCAGGGCTGGTTAAAGGGGAATATCAACAGGTGCATTATGAATCTATATCATCACATTCTATATTAGCAATGATTTACCTGATTACATTCGGTTCCATTATCGCTTTTTCTGCATATAGCTGGTTGTTAAGAGTTGTCTCCCCTGCTTTGGTTTCAACTTATGCCTATGTTAATCCCGTAATCGCAATATTCCTGGGGTGGCTCTTTCTTCATGAAACTATTGATAAATATACTGTTATCGGTTCGGTATTTATAGTGTTCGCTTTGATCCTCATTACCTCGCAAAAACCCCTTGCCAGGGAAGAGGCTCCGGAATGAAACCGGCAATCTCTTAAACCGAATTCCTAAATTGCAATCGTGATAACCAAAAAACTGAATAGTCTACAAGCCGGCAGGGGTATAGCCGCGCTCATGGTTGTGCTCTATCACGCCAATATCAAATACGGTTTCGGAGGCAATCACTTTTTCGGGCATATGTTCAGCCTGGGTTTTGCCGGTGTAGATTTCTTTTTTGTGCTCAGCGGATTTATTATTGCTTATACTTCTTATCATTTTATTGGCCATAAAGAAAAAACAATATCCTTTATAAGAAAAAGATTTTTAAGAGTTTACCCCATCTATTGGGTTTACCTGATGGTTGTTTTAGCAGTATGTTTTCTCCAATACCATGATATGCATATATTCGATAACATCTGGAAAACCATTACATTATTTCCCGGACATCCGCATATCATTAAGACAAGCTGGACTCTCAAATTTGAAATCTTTTTTTACGCATTATTTGCAATACTCATATTCAGCCCATGGAGTCTTGTAATCATAACTCTTATCGCCATCATTTCTATTATCAATGCTGTACTTCAGAATACCGGAACTTATGGCTTGTTTCAGAATAAGCAACTAAATGATCTCTTCTCTCCTTTTAACATTGAATTTTTATTTGGGATTCTTGCATTCCTGATTTACCCGAAAATAAACAAATCAATGATAATCATATTATTGATTTGTCTACTGATCACAATGATCCTTGAAATATTATTCCTTACAGGTTTAAATTTTGAGGACATGGCCTACGGGAAACGCATCATTCCGTTTGGACTACCTGCTTTTGCAGCTGTACTAACATTTGCAGCCGTAGACCATCTTAATTTGCTTAAAACACCACGAATTTTTGTTATGCTTGGAGACGCTTCTTATACATTGTACCTGATTCATT
This sequence comes from Bacteroidota bacterium, assembly GCA_013288555.1. GTDB lineage: Bacteria > Bacteroidota > Bacteroidia > CAILMK01 > CAILMK01 > JABDEJ01. The sequence goes on from JABDBQ010000034.1 coordinate 15,433, forward strand.
TAAACCTATTCATTTTTATCAGCGATACTATATTTATACCGTTAAAACTTTCCGCAAACTGGATAATGAATCTGTCTATTCCTGTTGTAATATTTACAATCTGGCTGAGTTTTATGCTTTACCGATATCTTGAAAAGCCATTGTTGAAAAAATTGGGGAAAGCCTGGCCGGAGAGATAATAAAGAGAAGTCGGTTTTGAAAATAAAGTTTACAACTTGAACACAACCATAATCAAAACACCAAGACCAATGACGACGAACATAATGATATACATTAAACCGTCAGACATGATATAAGGTGCCCATGCTTTTAATCTTTCCTTTATTTTCATGATTCAAATTTCGGGATTATAAAGAACAACCATGCTTTATATCAGGGATTAAATGAATCTCCGCTTTTCCAGTCTCTGATATTGTATTCTGTTTTTACAATGTTCGCAACAGCAACCGGAAGCGCTTTATAAAAATGGATTCCTGTTGTTTTTTCCACCTGGCTTACTGAACAGGCATAGTGCCAGAATGATACTTTGCCGGGCTGGTTGGGAACAATGAAACCTATGGCTTTGGGATATGGAAAAGGCGTTAAGATCACTTTATAAAAATAAGCGGGAACGGTAACACTGTCTTCTCCTATTTTTGGCTGGCCGATAGCAGGCAATACAGGGCCAGTAACAATATATTCTATCGAATCATCTTTTGTCCAGCTCCGCACGGCCTTTTCGAGGTCGGCCCAGATACCATCATTGCATCTATGGTCTTGTGGACAAACATTTGATAAATAAAAAGACTCCTCCATGGCTTTTTTATCCCATTTCATATCTGCCGCAGGTGCAAGATGGCCTTTATCATAACCGCTGTTTCTATAATCATCAGGGACTGCAGAACCCTTAGGTACATATGGATCTGCTTCGAAATGGTTTGAACGCTTTATCTCACCATTCAGATAACTTGCTTTAAAGGTATAAGCGACCCAATACGCTTCCTTGTCCTTATTGCTAAAGCTGAGGGTATAGGCATAGTGCCGCACAATTTCATCCAGAGGTTTGATCTCCGGCAACCCGAAATCTTTAGATTCCAAAAGCGTCAGGTCTATCTGGGGCGGGCGGTTTCTGGTATTGGCATGAATGATGTCGATCAGGCTTTGATGATAGAAATGATGGAATAACTTTAGAAACAGAATCAGAACCAATAAAAAAGCGGCTGTCCAAGTGATGAACAGCCGCTTTGTATTTTTCTTTTTGTTCTTAGGGTTTGTATTCCTGTTATCGCCGGGTACGAAATACAAATTTCAACCTAATTACTAGCCTGTTGCTTGGTCCCGAAATAGATATCGTCCAGCAGGTACCATTTGCCATTATCATTAGCTGCATGGAATTTCAGTTCATATTCACCACCAGTAGGAAATTTCAGATTTGTAGAAATGATGGAATATGAGGATAAGCTGTCAGTTACATCGTCCTTTTTAGGCTTGGTATATTCCACATTATCCCAGTCCAGTTTATTATCGTCTGAAATGGTTTTAATAATATCCATATTGGTTCGTAAACGTGCCAGCAAATGCATTTCGTGGTAATCTTTGCCATATTTGTTATAATAGGTCCAGCCCACAGTTCCCTTATTGGCTGTAAAAACGTTATTGATTTTATCTTTGGGCGGAAGCAAATGCCTCAGTTTGCCCATATCATCTGATTTTATGGCTTGTAAAACAGGAACTGTTAGTTCTTCAGCATTATTATATCTTGCCCCGCAGGAACTCAATATTACAGCAATAACGCACAGCGAAATAAAATATTTAATCTTCATTTTACTTGTTTTCTTTTTGTGTTGCTTCTGAAGAACCTTCCTTTTTACCTTGTTCTTTTGATTCCTTTGGCTGTCCATCGAAATATTTATCTTCAGAATTAGAAATGGTAGGCCTGCCTTTTTCAGTTTCAAGTTTCTGAGCGGCATCATTCTGGTAATATGGAGTTGAAAAATCCAACTGGTTATCCGGAATCGTGATATTATTTGAATTTACATCCCCGGTTTGTTCATTAAGAAACTGATTGGCAGGTGCATTATGCCTGTGTGCATAAACAATCCATCCTACAATGGGGCAGATAACGAAGAAGAATACCATATAAAAGTATTTCTTCAGTGTGAATTTGAAATCCATATACTTAAAAAGTTTGCACAAAAGTCGTATAAAAATCGGGAACACGTTTCCAATCTGAAAAAAATATTTAAAAGCTGCTTTTGGTGAATATTTTAGCAAAACAATCAAATCCCTTCTGACGTTTGAACTTCGAGGCACGTTTTTTGCCATTTTATCGCTTAAACATTTATAAAATATTGAAAAAAAACAATAAAATACTGATTTTGCTACCTGCCCTTTTATTTCTGGCTTTTGCACCCGCAAAACGGATTGATAAAAACAGTAAAAATAAAGCAGCCACTGACAACAGTGCTACCATAGAACAGATTGAAAAACAAGCATTCGACCTGGTAAATGAACACCGAAAAAGCATTGCGCTGCCCGCGCTGGTCAACAGGGATTATATTGCCGCACAGGCCAGGCAGCACAGCAAAGACATGGCTTCTGGTAAGGTGGATTTCGGCCATGATGGCGCCAATGCACGACTGGATATCATTTCAAAATCATTAAAAGATATGAAAGGAGGGGCTGAGAATGTGTTTTACTGTACCGGCAACTATGAAAACCTTGCCGGCACTGCTGTTGCGGGATGGCTTAAAAGCCATGGCCACAGGGTAAATATTGAAGGTGATTATAATCTTTCCGGTATGGGGGTTGCCAAAGCTGCCAATGGAGATTACTATTTTACACAGATATTTGTAAAGGGGAAGGAGTAGCTTTTTAAAGTTGACAACTTTACGCGATCAGCATCTCAGCCTGTGATTCCAGCAAGCCTGTGTATACTTCATCTGCAAATTTTCGGTTCACCAGTATTTTGCTTATTCGGGGCAATCTTGGCTTGATAGGCAGCACCATCATGCCCATGTAATGCAATACATCCGTAAGATGACTTAATGCAAGTGCGCCTCCCATATGCCCAGATGCCAGGCCGACAAGTGCGGCTTTTTTACCTTCAAAAGAACCAGGGTATCGTAATCCGTCAATAAAAGCTTTCAATACCCCAGGGAACGAACCATTATATTCAGGAACGACGAAAACGAACCGATCAGATGCGTCTACCTGGGCCTGAATTTCATTGAAACCGGTATGGGCACCCGTCTTTTCAAAAGATGCGCTGAAAATAAAATCAGGCGGCAGATCTTTCAGATCTACAATACGAAAAGTATGGCCTTTTTGCTCGAGTATTTCACCATATATCTCTGCCACAACCCTTGAATAAGAGCCTTCCCTGTTTGTGCCTGAAATAATAGTTATCATTTTATGACTTTTCTTTTGCTTACGCCTTACCCCATATGCCTTACGCCTTTTTCCTAATTATCCCATCCCAACCCTTCCATCAGATACCACCTGTTACCAAACAGGTAAGCTTTAAACCTTATATTGTTTTCAATTTTACCTGATTTAATCGTAATCAATACATCTGCGTCTTTATAATCCTCAACCTGCTCATGAATGGAGTAGTGAAAATCCTTTAACTGGCAGTTTTTCCAGTCGATATTTTTTTGTTTGGCACCTGCAATTACATTGGCATAAGACTGATCGAGGTTCAGCATCATGGAAGCTGTTTTATTCACAGCGGCATCATGCCTGGCATCCTTGCTTCTTTTTGAATCTTCCAGGTTTTGCTCAATGGCTTTTTCCATTTCCGGCACGGAAGGTTCGCATTTTGCCAGTAATGTTTGATCCTGGGACTTCAGTGCTTTAAAAACTTTTCCGGATAGCTCCGCAAGATCATCGGCTCCATTCCCGCATCCGGAGAAAAGAAAAAGAACTAATATGATTAAATAATATCTTTTCATAATTGGATGGCAAATTTAACGGTTTCCTGATAACGTGGCCGTATAAATATTCGAGTGAACACTTTTGAGCACATAAAGTAAAAACTTTAGCCAGTTAGCCAAACCTTTGGGTTCTTTGGGGTTATGTCTTAATTATCTTTTTGTTGACATTTGACGCCCTCAAAATTTTTCTTGTCCATCGAAAAACTTCCTATATTTGCCCCGTTATGGTGGCCAGCGTAAGTTCGGAATGCCGAAAACATGGCCATAATAGGGAATCCGGTGAAAATCCGGAGTAGTCCCCGCTGCTGTAAGCTCTTTAGAATCTTTTTTCTCACCATTCGCCACTGTCCTGATTACTCGGGATGGGAAGGCCTGAAAAAAGAAGAGTAAGCCAGAAGACCTGCCATGACATAGGCCTCACCCCTACCCCTCTCCTAAAGGAGAAGGAAAGTTGTAATGAGGTGTTTTAGGTTCATGCTTTCGGGATGAAAGGCAATGGATAAATGGTCTGTTGATGGTTTTTTGTCATTTATCCCTGCTTTTATTAATTCCCGTATGCAATTAGATGTTTGCAACTTTAATAAATGATAATATGATAAACCGAAACGCTCTAAAAAACCTCCTGGGATTTGCATTACTGCTTATATGTTTTACCTCAAACGCCCAATACAAAGTAAAACAAGTGCTTGTGGCAAACGGTGGTGCTTTTGGCTTCAATGGCAATTATATAACCATTGGTTCTTACAACCCGATATTAAAAAAATATTCGCTGTTTGATTCTGTTACAGGCGGCAGTGTTACCCAGATCATTATTGATAGCGGTTTTGCGTACATGGCTACTGATAGTTATCTCGTCAAATATGAACTAGCCGGTCTGAAAAGGGTTGCCATTGCAAAATGCCAGAGCCTCAGGTATATTGCAGCATACAAAGGAAATATTGTTGCAGCCATTGGGTACGACCTGACCACAACCCATCTTAAAATATTTAAAAAGAGTGACTTAAGCCTTATTTATTCTGAAAACAAAATCCCGAATATTTATTGCAATGGCATTACGATTGTAGGCGATTCTGCCTATATTGCCTTACAAGGGCAATATCCCGGATATAACGACACAGGCAGAATTGCTGTTGAAGATCTTGCCCATCAAAAATTTAAGAGAATTATTACTCTTGATACGAGTACCAGGGGCATCAGTGATATGTTTTCAAATTCTACAACGATAATAGGAGTTACGGAATATCCATACACACGTATTTCCGAAATGAACATCCTGACCGGTGCTAAAAAAATCCTTTCTTTAGGTGCTAGTAGCATATCAACCCCATTTGCTTTTTATGATGACACGCTTTATTCAGAAATTGAAAATGATATCCAGGGTTTTAACGCTTCAAATTTTAGTATCAATAAATATTTCAATCTCAATGCCGGATACGCTGCTGCGGCTCTTGATACGTTAAACAAATTATTCTATTGCACCGGAGCAAGCTATTCAAAACCAACTAAAACATGGATTTATAATTATAAAGGTACGCCTGTTGATTCCTTTGATATTGGAATTGCACCTGAAGGTATAGCTATAGATTATGAACTCAAATCAGGCATCAATGAAGCTGAAAATATTGGTCAAAACATAAATATCTATCCGAACCCTACTAATGACAAGCTTAATATTTCCGGGATTACAGCAGATCATGCTGAAATCAGGATTATGGATATTACGGGTCGGGTTCTATACAGTCAGTACACAAATCTGAATGCAACAGGCAGTTTAAGTATTCCGGTTCCAGGTCTTGTATCGGGCATTTATTTTATTACCGTTCAAAGTAATGAAGGTACCGTTTCAAGGCAATTTGTTAAAAACTAATTCAGAAAATGAAAATATTCCGGATATGGATATTGTTCTGCCTTGCATTATTGATATGCCGCTGGCATTGCCATGCCAATAATTTGCATATCAATAATGTACAGGTTTCCGGGAATAACAATATATCGTTCAATATAAGTTGGGAAAACAGCTGGGCTTTGGATAGCAGTACAGCTCCTTTTAATCATGATGCCGTCTGGATATTTATAAAATTCCGTGCCGCAAATGGGAACTGGGCTCCCCTCCTGCTTTCAACTGATGGCGCGTTGCATCAGTCCGATTCCCTTGCCATTGAAACAGTAAGCGACGGCGCGGGTGTGTTTCTTAAGCGAAAACACCAGGGCTCAGGAACCATCCAAAATGCAAATGTCAATTTGAAATGGTCTGGTTATCTTTCATCCGGGACTTTCGATTTTAAGGTCTTCGGAATTGAAATGGTCTGGGTTCCGCAGGGTAGTTTTTATGTTGGTGATGGGGTTAGTTATGAAACATTAAGCAGGGGAGATAAAATTATGCCTTATTTTATTCAATCAGAAAACAGCATAAAGGTCGGGAAGGATTCCTCTTCAATGCTTGATACCGGTTCTTTTGCTCCCGGAGGAAATATACCTCAGGCCTTCCCAAAGGGGTATCATGGCTTTTACTGCATGAAATATGAAATCAGCCAGGACCAATATGTTGATTTTCTGAATTGCCTGACTTATAACCAACAAACTACACACGTGACAACATCCCCCGATGCTGCACCCGGTTCTTTTGCATTCGGCGCCAACATGGCAAACCGAAATGGTATTGTCATTCAATCCAGTGGAACAAATAATAATCTGCCCGCAGTTTTTACATGCAATGCCGATGCAAATACCATATATAATGACCCCGAAGACGGGCAGACAAGGGCCTGCAATTTTATGAACTGGAATGATCTTGCTGCCTATCTTCAATGGGCGTCTTTAAGGCCTATGACAGAGCTTGAATTTGAAAAAATATGCAGGGGGTCAAACAAGCCTGTTGCACACGAATTTGCATGGGGTACCCCTTATGCTATTGATGCCAATACCCCTGAATATGATGGAACAGACAGTCAGCGCGTAAAGGAAGTTCCCGGGGCGGATACCGGTCTGGCCAGTTATGGATATACGGCACCAACGGGGCCGCAAAGAACCGGATTTGCGGCTAATAAGAATACAAACAGACTTCAATCCGGGGCATCCTATTATGGCGCGATGGAAATGAGTGGCAACCTCTGGGAAATGTGCATTGTTTTAACGAAAGCCGGATTAAATTTTACCGGAATAACGGGAGACGGCACAATGCCGGGCGATGGATTTGCAAACACGACGGGCTGGCCGGCCAAAGATTGCAATGGTGCCGGATATAAAGGAGGTGCGTGGAATAGTGGTATAGCAGGCCAGTTTCGGGACCTTGCCGTATCAGACAGGTTTTACATAACCCTTTTACCTGGTGACAGACGAAATACATCCGGAGGACGGGGTGTGAGATAAGCTATTTGAAAATTTGGAGATTTGAAAATTTGAAAATTGGCCGACGCAAAAATTGATACGATTGATTGATTAAAGCGGAGAACGGAAAATAGAAACAGCCCTGAAAGGGCGCAATATATCAGCCAGGGGGTGCAGCCCTCGAATGCAGCAAACGCTGGAGAAAACAGTAAGACTAAAAAGAGTAATTATGATCGTTCATAAACTACATAAGTATTTGATGCAATTATTAATAACAGCCCTATTGATTTGCTTTTCCATGAGTACAAGTGCCCAATCCGCTTACCATGGAGGCAAGGGCGATGGCTATGCCTCTGCTGAAATAAGTAATATTGTACTGAATATCAATTCTGTATCAAACAAGTTTCAATCCATTAATTTATATCCCAATCCCATCAAAACTTCGGAAAATCTGAAAATTAATATTTCAAATCCGATGCCATATTATTTGGAGATTTCCGACTTGCCTGGGAGAATGCTTTTTTTTAAGAATTATGCCACAGAAAATGCATCTTTACCTTTATCAGGGTTTCAAGCCGGAACTTATATTGTGAGGATTTATAATGCAGAATTCAATTATTTTCAAAAGCTGATCATTGTCAATCCATGAGATACCTGACACTGATATGGTTTTTGCTCATGTCCTTTCCGATTCTTGGACAATCCAGACTGGATAAGGATACCTTCCGGATGAAGGAGGTAGAGCTCAACGCACAAAAAAAACAGGATAAAGAACGACTGAAAACAATACACATTGATTCATCCCTATTAAATAATCATCAGTCAGAAACCCTGGCCGATTTACTTTCTCAGAGTTCTGTTTTCGTTAAAGATTACGGGCCCGGAATGATGGCTACTCCCGGATTCAGAGGTACATCCTATGACCAGACAAAAATCTATTGGAATGGCATTCTGCTCAATTCATCGATGTATGGTACACAGGATCTTAACCTGATTCCGGTATTTTTACTCGATGGTGTCGATATCAATTTTGGAGGCGCCAGTCTTGTAAACGGAAGTGGTGGTTTCGGAGGCAGTATGAACCTTATAAGCGACGGCAAAACAGCTCCTTACCAGGCCGAACTGATTTCAACAATCGGGAGTTTTGGCAAAATAGAAAACGGATTAAGTGTAAATTATGGCACAAATAAAATATGGGCCGGCACAAAAATATATGAAGAAACTGCGCAAAATAATTTCCCTTTTATCAACAATTTCCAATGGGGAAATCCGGTACAAACTGAAAATGATGCAGCAACTAAAGAATACGGTCTCTTACAATCAATCGGTTGGAGACCAACCGAAAAAGATATGCTCACCGCAAATATCTGGTATCAATACACGGACAGGCAATTACCTCAAACCATGATTTCGGACCTCAACCGTGAATACCAGATTGACGCTTCCCTGAGATCTGATATAAATTACCGGCATTATGAAAGCAATTATAACTGGGGTATTGATGGATCTTATGCGAATGAATTTCTTTTTTATCATAATGAACTGGATGACATCAATGAACCAAGTACGAATCAGCGGTATAATTTAAAAGCCGATATCAACCCGGAATTTAAATTGCCTTTGCATTTAAATGCAGGCACAGAAGAAATAGAAGAAGTTGCCAATACCCAGGAGTATAATGGGCCAAAACAACGCAACAGGCTTGGTGCCTGGGCTGATGCCGGTTATGATCTCTCTAAAAAATTCCAGGTTGGTTTGGTTGCCAGAACTGAAGAAGTGAATTTCAAAACTTTAGAAACTGCATTTACAGCTTCTGCATCTTATAAAATCCTGAAAAAAGATCTGTTGGATCTGCACATTAATGGTGGAAGAAATTACAATTACCCAAACCTTAATGACCTGTACTGGTATCCGGGCGGCAATCCCAATCTTCAGCCGGAACATACCTGGTTTGGAGAAGCCGGATTTACCTCAGATATTTCCATATCGAAAACAAATATCATTCATTCTGAACTCACAGCATTCAGCAACTGGGTTGATAATTATATCCTGTGGACCCCGGGTTCCGGCAGCTTCTGGGAGGCACAAAATCTTAAAAAAGTATGGGCAAGAGGCATGGAGGCTTCAATGAGTTATAATCATAAAAGCAATAATTTAAATTATGAGATCAGAGGTTCATTTCAATATACGCCATCTACTGATCAGAGCCTTCTTTCTCCGTATGACCACACACTCGGTACTCAATTGATCTATATCCCGCTGGAAGCGGCACAGGCGCTCTGCAAGGCTTCCTTTAAGCAATACCACGCTTCACTTGAATATACTTACACGGGAGCAAGAAATACAACAGATATTCCACTGCCGGGTTATTCATTGGTAAATATTTTTATGGGGAAGACCTTCAGAATTCATAAAATCCAATTTGATCTTACAGCCCGCTGTTATAATCTACTCAACATGTCTTACCAGGCCATTATCTGGAGGCCGATGCCCGGTAGATGGTATGAACTGAGTTTAAAAGCTGATCTATGGAAATAAAAAGAATATCACTCGCAGTTCTATTTGCCATGGGTCTGTTATTTTTTTCGTGTCAGAAAACAGTTGATAACCCGGCTCCTTCCGGTAACTACCAGCACGGTGTTTGGTTTATTGATGAAGGACTATTCATGTCTGGCAATGCAGGCCTTGACTTTTACCATCTAGACAAGGATACGCTCGAAAGCAATGTATTTGAAAATGTGAATGGCAAACCGCTTGGAGATGTATGCCAATGTATGTACCACTATAATAACAAGTATTACCTGGTTGTAAATGCTTCTAATGAAATCCTCGTAGCAGATGATAAAACCTTGAAAGTTTCGGCTGTTATTCCAAACATCACTTATCCCCGCTATTTTTTGCCGGTAAGTAGTAAAAAAGCTTATGTAACTGATAATACAGGGAAAGGCATCAACATTATTGATCTCCAGTCCAATACAGTTTCAGGGCAGATACCCTATAATCCCAAACCGGATTCCGCTTATGCAAGCTGGACAGAGCAAATGGTACAGTACGGCAATAAAGTATATGTTGCAGGTGTGGAAAGAGGAAAACTGCTTGTCATTAACGCTCTAACAGATAAGATCAATGATACCATATCGCTAAGCAAAGGGGCTGAAGACGTAGTGCTGGACAACCAAAACAGGATATGGGTGCTATGTGACGGCACCATTGCCAATCCTATCATCAATTCAAAACTATATTGCCTCGATACTTCTGGCAAAATCCTTAATGCTTATACTTTCCCTGATATAAACACAGGCCCTGGTAACCTCACTATGAATGCCGCAAAAGACACATTGTTTTATTTTTATGACGGCGTATTTAAAATGGGGATAAATCAGGGAACCTTGCCTGGCAAAAGCATTATTAGTGGCTCCGGGCATAATTTCTATGGTCTCGGCGTTAATCCTTCAAACGGAGATATTTATGCAGGCGATGCGCTTGATTATGTCCAACCGGGGATTGTATTTCAATATAATTCTTCCGGTAAGCTCCTCAAATCACATCATACCGGCGTAGAGCCGAACGGATTTCTTTTTGTTCCTTAAAAAATATTGGTAAGTAATAAGGGGTAAGTATCCCTGATCAATGATCAATTAACAATGATCCGCTATTTTCATCTGTCTCTGATTTGGAATTATTGATCATTGCATCATTGATCATTTCTGATTCCTGACCCCTTAGCACTGTAATTAAAAAAAGCCCGCCCCCTGAAAAGGGACGGGCTTTTTATCAATTATATAAAGTTCGGGATAAACCCCGCTTTATTGCTTATTTAGATACTTCAATCCTCTTGGTGAGGGTTTGATTGTCAGTAACAATATTCAGGAAGTATACACCACTTGCCTGATCGCTCAGGTCAACCCTGAAGCTATTGTTTGACAGCGTACCGTTGTGTACCACTGCAATTTCCTGGCCAAGCATATTCATTACACTGATGCGAACGTTTTGTGCCGATGGCAGATTGGCGTCAAGTGTAAAGATACCATTACTTGGGTTCGGGAATATCGTGATGTATTTATCCAGGCTCAGGTTTGGCTCGATCCCTGACTGGCAAGGATAAGTACCTGAAGGAAGAACAGAAATTTCACGAACTGCCGTTTGACCTAAGTTATGTGACTGGTCCATTGCGGTATAGTACAGATACAAGGTTTTGAATGGAAGGCTTGTTCCGCCTGCGCTGGTGAAATCACCAAGGGTTTTAACCCAACCATTTGTAACCATGCTTGTAGAGTCTTCGTAGTTATCAGACAATGTGTAACCAAGGTCAATGTATGGGAACCAGCGGCATACTGATACGTTATATGGTCCTACCAGTTGAATGGTTGGAGCTATTGCATCATATACTTCTACGTTCCTTGTGATTGATGTTACGTTTCCTGCACCATCTGTAGCTGTATATACAATTGTGTATACAGGTGCTACGCCTTTCTGACCTGCATAACGGCCACCACCTACTTTGTTCACACCTTTACCACCTGGGAATGCTGTATAGAACGTTCCTGTGATAGCAAATTTGATGTTTGCAGTTTTGGTGTAATTATCTGAGAATGTATAACCCGGATCAACATAATTGTTGAATACAGGAAGACTGTCATTCAATGCACCAAACAATGTTAATGTTGGTGGAATGTTGTCCACTACAAGTACTATACGGGTTACAGATACTGCTTTGTTGCCAAAGGTATCAGTAAGGCTGTAAGTTACTTTGTATGTTCCCAGAAGTGAATCATCAACCGAGCTTACCACATGTAAGTAACGTGACACCTGTGCCGGGGTAAGATAGTTATTTGGAATAGTTATCTTAACGCCAGGATCATTGAATGGTGTGTATACTTCCAATGTGTATGGGCTGGCGCCATTCAGCGTCAATACCGGTTTGATCGTGTCAATTACATCTACATAACGGGTTACTGTTGCCCTGTTGCCACTGATGTCAGTAGAACTGTAGGTAACAGGATATACACCAACTACGGTAGTTTGTACCAGACTTGAGTCTATATACACACTGCTGGTCAGGTTACCATCTACCAGGTCTATTGAGCTGATAACATATGAGCTCAATGATGGTTTCAGGTTCACTGGTGAGCTGGATACTTCCTGATAAATGGTATCAGTTCCGCTTACACTGTTCTTAGCTACCTTCAATGCAGGTGGGGTCTTGTCTGGTGTTACCTTAACTATCCTGTATTTGGTAATCGCTTTGTTGCCTGCTGCATCTGTTACATTGTAGCTGAATACATAAGTACCAGGTACTAAAATATTGAACGAAGATGTTCCGCCTACAATTTTAGATGTTACTACAATGTTCTTGCTGATATCACCATAAAGGTAAGAAGAAGCTGAGTCGCCTGGTTCTTTATATGCATAACCTTGTTCTACCTTGATTGTGTCCTGAAGGGTGCTTACGCCTTTCAATGTGATCACAGGAAGAATGTTGTATGGTGTTACATATACCCTGTAGTCTTCAAACTGACCGAATTGGTTTGGACCGCATGGTACGTTTGGATACAGGTACAGGTTCACTGCTACCCTCATTACAGTTGCACCAAGCTTTGCAGTTGTTGGTACTTTTACTGTTGCTGAGAATGAAGTTTTAGTGGAGTTTGAATCCTGGGCAACCAATTCACCGGTTCCGGTAAAGTAGCCATCCTGGTTCCAGTCAATATATACGTCCCTGTTTATCGGGCTGAATATGCTGCTCGCATCCCTTGCAACTGTAACAGTATATGATGCACCGATAGCGATATTGGTGCTGATGCTGCTATTGGTTGTAAAGTTCAGGTAGCCTGCAGATGCCTGAGGTTTGGTATAATTGTTAATAGTGTTGAAAACAACCTGGCTTATTCCGATACCTGAACTTAACTGCGCAACTGATGGCTGGCAATATGGTGCACGTACGTGAATGTATTTGGTTTTTGTCAACGTATTGGTTTGTGTTGCAGATGCATTATCTACATAAAGTGATACATCATAGTATCCCGTATCAGCAAATGTTACCTGTGGACTTGCAGATGTATTGGTTGTGTTGTTTACATAAGTTGGTACCACACCACCGGTATTGCCCGTTGAAGGTGTAATATTCCATTTGTAATTGTCAACACACTGTACAGTACCTGAAGTGAACACATCGATATCAGATGTTGTAGGAGCAAGGATACTTGCTGTGAAAGCTGCAACAGGTTTTGGAGGACTGATAATGGTGATTGTTTTCACCAGTGTGTCAGAACCACCGCAATTGGTAGCGATAAGCGTAATGTTCACGTTTCCTGGAAGGAAATATGGCCATATAGCTGAAGCGCAAGTACCTGTACACTCAAAACCATCCGTAAGGTCACCGTTCAAATCCCATTGGAATGATGGTGGGTCTGCAGGATTGATTGTAGTGGTATTTACCCATGAAACAATCTGACCGGCACAAACTGAATCGCTTCCGTTTGCTGTCGCAAATGATGGCATAACTTTAGTATCTGAACTTGGTTTAACCCAGTAATATGCAGCAAAACCAGGAGCGCCACCCGTGTAGCAAGCCATTTGCAGCAACATTGTTTTGCCTGCTTTGAAAGTATCCGGTTTGTTTACATTAGGAATACAAGAAGCAGAACAAGGGTTAGTAGGTCCGCCAGTAAATCCAGGGCCAGTTCCTACAGTACCTGCATTTGTGGTACAAGCAGTATTCAGAACTTTAGCTGATGGCGTTGAGCCATTGTACAACCTTACATAGTCAGTACCGCATTTGGTATCAAACTGGCTGAATGTTAAATAAATACTATCAGCACATGGTTGAATTAAAATTGACTGGATATATGGAGATCCTACAGCTACGTAGTTGCCTACGGTACCGGTACCAGGACCACCATTGTCATAAATATAACCCGTAGGTGTATTCACGGTCTGTGGTGTACTGCTCAGGTTAGTAGCAGGTACTACATTAATATAATTGGTTTTGCAATCTATAGCACCTTTACCCAGGCCATTATATGCTGTAAGGCATACTTTGTAGAAACCAGGATACAAGAATTGAACAGATGGGTTTTGCGTAACGTTCAACGCAGGGCTACCATTATATTCAGTTGTTGTTGGCACTTTAGTGCTTCCAATAGTAATAGAGTCTGGGGTAATTGCCCATAACCATTTTTGAGGACCATTCGTACTCAAGTCAGTAAATTGTACTGAAGAGTTTTGCTGAATGGTGTTTGCACTTGCAATGAAGTCTGTAACAGGAACAGCGGTAGGAGCGGTAACTGTGAATGAAACCTGATCAGAATCAAGACCATAGCATGATTGGGTTACAAGTTTCAATTGGTTGGTACCGGTGGTCCAGCCACTGTAGTACAGGTCAGTACTGGTGCTGATGGCATGCCAGCTGCTGTAATTTGAGTTTTCAATATACCAAACATAGATCGCAGGGTCGCCTGTAGTATGGCTTTGGTATATGGTAGCAGGAGATCCAGGATATACACCTGATGAAGGTACATATATCTTGGTTTTTTTCGGTGCTTTGCCATAAGGATCTTCAAATGCTCCTACTGTAGGGAACAATTGACAACGCTGTCTGCCAGTAATATCATGGTTTACACCAGAAAATGCGATAGTACTTGTTGTAGCCGGTGTGCAGAATGGAACACCTGTGATAGCTCCCTTGGTTGTATCCAGATAAAGGTTACCTGAT
>JABDBQ010000035.1 GCA_013288555.1 Bacteroidota bacterium
AATAACTATAATAGAAGTTGACATAACAATTTTAAATTTTAGGTTGTGAAACATTGATTTTTTCGCACCCATCTGCGCATTCATGATCTGATTTTCGAGATCCTGAATACCTTCAATGGGTTTCATGTCACGGGCCAGGGCGAAATAATCGTCCAGATTGTTGTTTGATATGTGTTGCTTTTCCATTTTAAAAAAAGTTAACCCATGTTGTTCTTAATTTCTCAGTATCAATTCTTTCAGGGTCATTTGGTTGAATCATGAATTCTTCTCCGGTTTGCAGCATAGAACTAAGTTTCTGTCGTGCACGACTGATCCTTGCCTTGGCAGCACTCAGGCTGCAATGCTGCATTTCGGAAATTTCAACCAGGCTGAACCCTGATATTTCAAACAGCGTGAGCGCTTCACGCTGCTCGATTGGTAATTTTTGCATGGCTTCAAATAATAGCTGCAGTTCCAGACCGTCGTCAGGCCTTGCCGAACGGTCGATGATATTCTCAGCCTGTTCCTGACTGAAAACACCGCGAAACTTTAACCTTCTTGTCTTTTTACGATGCAGCCGGCTGGCCATGCCGAACAGGTAATACACAAAACTTTCAGGTTTCCGCAACTTATCGAAATGTTCAAAAGCATTGAGCGCAGTTTCAGAAAGGAGATCCTTGGCCTCTTCATTATCTCTGCTTATCGCCCTGCAGAAGCGGGAAAGCCTGGAATGGTTTGGGCCATACAGTGCCATGAACTGTATTTGTTTGTTTTTGCTCTTATCAATATGCGCTTTTTCGCTCATGAAATTCCGGTATCAGGAGTATGTACCCTGAGGAGAGGATAAAGTTACATATTCAATTATGAATTAGGAATTAGGAATTACGAATGGGAACACAAATCACTAATTACAAATCACTATTCCCTATAATACACCCGTTTCACCCGTTGACTTACCTGGGTTAATATTTCATATGGAATGGTGCCAAGTGCTTCGGCCATCTGTTCTATTGGTTTATCAGCCCCGAAGATGAGTACTTCATCGCCTTCACTGGCTGCGATATCCGTAATATCGATCATACTCATGTCCATGCATACATTACCGACTACAGCAGCCTCATAACCGTTTATAGAGACTTTAAACCGTCCGTTGCCTAGCAATCTCGGAAATCCGTCTGCATAGCCGATTCCAATCGTAGCAATCACAGAATCTTTATCCATAATTGCCTTTCGGGAATAGCCAACTGATTCACCTTTGGCAACATTCCTGATCTGCGAAATATGGGTTTTAAGTGTGGTAACATTTTCAAGTTTAGTCTGTATATTTCCGCTTGGATCAATGCCATATAGTCCGATCCCAAGACGGATCATATCAAACTGCAGATCATTAAACCTGGCAACGCCTGGTGAATTCAAAACATGCCTGATGGCCTTGTAGCCAAGCCTATCCATGATCCTGTCTGAAAGCTTTTTAAATGATGCTGCCTGGTTTCTGGTAAATGCATCTTCTCTCTCATCATCAGCAGAAGCCAAATGGGTAAAGATAGATGCTACATTTATCTTTGTAACTGAAAGCAATTTATCGATCAGCAAATCAACATCCTGCTCCCCAAATCCGAGCCGGTGCATGCCTGTATCCAGCTTTATGTGAACAGATAACGGGTTGACTTCTTTATGATATAAACTGAGTGCATCCTGAAAAGCTTCCAGTGTTCTGAAAGAATATATTTCAGGCTCCAGTTTATATCGGATAATCTGCTCAAAGGCAGTCTCTTCAGGGTTCATTACCATGATGGGTACTGTAATACCTTGCTCGCGAAGATAAACCCCTTCATCTGCATATGCTACAGCGAGATAGTCAACTTTATGAAACTGCAGCATATTGGCAATTTCATACGATCCACTTCCGTAAGAAAATGCCTTCACCATAGCCATGATCTTCGTGGCTGGCTTCAGCAATTCCCTGTATACATTCAGGTTATGGGCTAATGCATTGAGGTTAATTTCAAGAATAGTTTGATGCGTTTTTTGCTGCAAACGCATCGCAATCGCTTCAAAACCAAAGGCGCGACTTCCTTTCAGAAGTATGGCTTCATTTCGTAGACTTTGAAAGTTATAATTACTTAGAAATTCTTCTGTATTTGTATAGAATTCAGACCCTTCTGCAAATAAATCTGCATGACCTAAAATTGCCGAGCCAATCCCGATCAATTTATTTACTCCCTTTTCTCGGAGCATTTCTGCAACCCGTTGATAAAGTTTTTCGGCAGTCTGACCACTCTCGAATATATCTGATAAACCTGTCATTAAAAAGATGGGTAAAATTTTAACTGATCTTACAAATACTGGATCAAATAGGAGCAGTTTACAGGACGATGATTTTTTAAAATATGTGCCAGGTCTTAAACCTGTTAATGCTGATGGCGGGCTGGCAAATAAATCTGTCTACCCTCAGAATAACTCAGGAGCTACGGGTCCCCTCAAATTCGATAATTATGTGTTATCAGGAAATATCAGGCCTTTAGAACTTGATAGAAATCACCTGGAAAAGATGGGATTCGATTTAAAAACGAAATTCCTGGAATACAGCGCTTCCATTCCGCATGTTGGTAACCTTCATTATAAAAACAATGACACATCTGTTGAGTTGAATGTCAATGATTTTAAACTGATGAATTTAGGCAAAACCTTTGATTTCTACCCTGCATTTATTACAGACACTTTAGGAGAAAACCCGGATGCCGGAGGAGGAATCGGTGCTATTAATCTTGATTCTGAATTGCGGGCCAGTGATAAAAAGCCATATACAAACTATCAAAAGAACTTTACCCTGATTCCGGTACTTTTTAAACAGTCTGATTATAATGGTTTTCAGGGACATTCTGATCTGATTTTCTGGTTTACAGTAACTAATAAACTAAAAGAAATCCTGAGCGATGTAAATCAGTCATTACCAATTGTCTATGTAAACAGGTATGAATCTGATTATCGGAAAATGCATCCCATGGCTGTTACCATTCCACCTTACGATCCTGGTACTAAAGTCAATTTTTTAGGTCATGATCTGGATGCGACTAAAACAATTCAGGCAACAATTAATGGGCAGCAGTTCACCTTGCATCGCAATACAAACTCCAATAAAATTAAACCTTCTGACATGCTGGGGACTAAATACCTGGATCTCACTAAAGACCAGTTAAGAAAACTTGGCTTTAAGTTTAATGGGTTAAAAGTTGAATATGACTGCGAGATTCCAAATTTTAATAAAGATAGCGGGATGCAGATTACGAATAACGGAACCGAAGCAAGGCATGAACGGACCTATTTTGCAGGTAACGGGACTTTTTATTTTTCATGCCAGCCCGGAGGAATGAACATAGATATTAATGCGTCTGCTACTCATAAGAATACGAGCTTTAGAAAACAGGATTTTTATCCAGTATTTATTTCAAACTTACTTGGTATTCAGAGGGTTAAATATAAATTTGGTAATTTTGAGGCATCGGATAAATGGACGGATGCATACTTCCTTTCTGCCATTCGCAAACTGGTACCGGTACTTGTAAAGCAGGATTACCCCGGTAGCGAAGACCTTGTTTTCTGGTTCAATGTAACGCCTTCATTCCTTGCTTTGCTTCCGGATACCATTTCAAAAGACATGGGTAAAGAGTATGAAAAACTTGTAAATACTGAATCTAAAACACCTGATACGACTGTGACTACATGCAAATATTTTGATGTATGCCAGGTACCATTGGAACAGGAATATGGGGTTAAGATTTATCCGAATCCCGCAAAAGATAAGATCAACCTCGAGTTCTGGCCACCGAAAAATGACGGAACGGTTTACACTACAGTCGAATTAACCGATCTTAATGGAAGGGTTATTCAGAAAAATGAGTCTCCATGGTATGGAAGAACGGCAGAGATGAACCTGGAAGGTGTGAAACCCGGCATTTACCTTATAGTTTATAAACTTAATACAGGCGAGGTTATCACCAATAAGGTTATGATAACCAGGTAATATTGAAGGAATCATTTATAATACAATATTCCTCCTGACAAAATGGTTAATTTCGATGATGAAGACAATTGAATTCAAATGGTAAAAGCAAGCCGGTTTATATTATTTTTTGGATTGATGGCAATAGTGTCTCATATCTATGCAAAGCCGCTTGTTATACAGGGATATACGCATACAAAAGATAAAGATTCCCTGTATTTATATACTTATCAGAATACCGGCGACTACCTGGAAGGGATGTCGCCGGTATCTTCTGTAAAGCCGGATTCAAATGGCTTTTTTCGCTTTATCTATCAAATGAAAGAAGGGAAGGAGTTTACACTGAAACAAGGGGACAAGTATATTTTCTTCAATGTGTTTTTTTCGGCTGGAGATAGTATTAGAATAAATATGAGCGATAATGCAATTGGTTATGAAGGTAACGGGCAGAATAATGTTGCTTATAATGATAGTTTCCCACAAGTATTTTATAGAGGAGACGAAGGGAAAAAATATACAGGATCTTTCAAAATGTCACTTGATTCTTTTAACTCTTACATAGATGAGCGGAAAGAAGCAAGGTATCATTTCCTTCAAAAATTTGCAGACGAAAAACCTTTATCTGATGCTTTTATCAACCAGGCAAACCAGGATATTGAATACAATTGGGCATTAGATAAGCTGCAATACCTTTGGAAATATACTTATTTCCATCATATGAAAGGGGTTGTTGAAGCCAAGCCAGGATATTTTGATTTTATTGACAAGCTTGATATTCAGCATAAACTTGCGTTCAATGTTCGGCGATATTATTTCTGTGTAAAAGACTATGTTACAGAAATATGGGAGCAAAAACTACACCGGAACCCATACAAAGACCAGTATAAATTTGAAAACCAGATCCGGGCGAGATTGTCTGTAATCGACAGCCTATACAGAGGTAAAATCAGGGTTATTGCCTATGGGCAGGTTTTTGAAGACATTTTGAAATGGCCGGGAACAAAAGACAATCAGGCCAAAATTCAATTTACTGATTCGCTGCTTGAAATCTTCAAAAAAGACCATGATGCCAAGCAAATAGATTTTTATGAGTATTTTCTTAAAGAGAAAAATCAAAATTTTTCGCTCATGAATCAACCCGCTCCCGATTTCAAACTCAAAGATCTGAATGACTCAATAGTATCTTTAACCAATTATAGAGGGAAAGTTATCTTATTGGATTTCTGGTCGGTACACTGCGCGCCGTGCATCAAAGAGATACCGAATTCGAACACGCTTCAGGACAAACTGAAAGGAAAAGATTTTGTAGTGGTTACGGTTTGTTTTGATAGTAAGCAAAAAGAATGGAAAGGCATGATTGTCAAACAACAATGGAAAGGAATCCATCTTTTCAATAATTTTGATGCCCACCTAAATGACAAATATTTCTTCAATTCTTATCCGCATTATGTTCTCATTGACAAGTTTGGAATTATCAGGGAATCAAATGCTTACTTCGATATCCAGAACCTGGAAGGGCACATTGAGGATTTGCTGAAGAATTAATTATGAATTCAATCTTTTAATATTCCAATCTTTTAATTTTTCAATTAATTAATGCCACCTCAAACTCCTCAGCATCGTATCCATATCCGCGTGAATAAAATGGATCACAGGAGCCAGTGAATCCTTATTAGGGTGGGTATTGAAATAAAGTGCCGCCCTGATATAATGATATTGGCTGTCGGTGGCATAAAACTGCAAAGATGAGGCAGTATTCCCTTCTATATCATAAAAAATCCCGGATACATGTGTTTTGGAATTTGTAAAAAAACTATCAATAATATCTTCGGCTTTTACCGTATGCTTGTAGGCGAAAGTACGGGCGTCTTCACTCATAGCGTAAAGATTTTTAAAAGACGAAACAGGTTTGTAGGTGAGGTGAACAGTTGCATTGAATTGCGGGAATTTCATATCCAGAAAGCATGGTTCGTTGGCATCGCTGCTATCAGCAACTACTTTGGCATAAGCGGGATACCTGAAACTGAATGGGCATTTTGAATTATAATTCTGATAGGCACGATCAGGAAATATAATACGTGGATAACCCGCTGGTTTTGGTACATTATTACTGCCGCAGGATGCCAGGATCAAAACGGAAAAAAGAATATATGTTGAGGAATTTTTCATGCAAAATAATATGATTTGCCATTGTTAATGCAATAAACCTAAAACCATCAGATTTATTGGATGAATCCTAAAATAATTTAAAACGGCCGCACCCAGTTTTTCACATCCTACACCCATCAATATTAGCCCGGAAATGCGGTGAAGCCAGAGCATAAATTTCGGAGTAACTAGGTTCTTCACTTTCCCCGCCAGGAATGCCTTGAGAACATCTGTGCCAAATACAAATGACATACAAACAATAAGAAATGTAAAAATATATCTCGACTGTCCCGAAAACTCAACAGTTACAGCACTTACGGTTGCGACCCAGAATAAAAATGCTGCAGGGTTTAACGTATTTATAAGGAATCCACTGATATAGCTTTTTACAAGTGATCCCTGAACTATTTTATCGTTCAATTCTTTAGGTTTTTCTTTGCTCACCATCAATCTTATTCCGAACCCTATAAGGAAAGCGCCACCCCCGGCACCCAGAATTTCTTCAACAAGTTTTGTATTCTGAAGCTGTGAAATACCCAGGTAAACCAAAAGAAAATAAGAAGTATCGCTGGTTAAAACCCCCATGGCAAAAAGGAGCCCGATAAGAAAACCTTTCTCAATGCTTGTTTTGATCAAAGCTACAAACACTGGTCCACCAATAAGCACGGCAAGAAGCAATCCTGCTCCTGCGCCTTCTATAATGGCATGCCATATTTCTGCCATATCTGTTTGTTAGTTGTTTATGGTCATTCCGGCCTTCGATTGCAGATATTGTTTCCAGTCCTGATACTGTTCTTTTTTTAACACGCGTGGAAATTTAATTTGTGCACCTTCCCGGCCTTTATCTTTCAGCCAGCTATGGAATAATTCATTTGGTATAAAATCAACGAAAATATCTTTGAGGGCATGTTTCCTTTCCGTGATATAATCGTCATTCGTTTGTTTTAAGTAAAAATCAAGTCTTTCTTTAAAGAGGTCTTTATCAATGGATTCATTATCAGTAGAAATAAACCAATGATGTCCGAACAAACTTCCAACTGATGTTCCTGCTACGGTAAACTCCCTGATTTTAACTTTAAATTCATCTGAGACCAATTCAATAGCTCTGTTCATGTTTTCAACGGAAAGATGTTCTCCGCAAAGGCTAAGAAAATGCCTTGTTCTTCCTGTTATTTTTATTTCATGATTCTCGACATCTGTAAATTTAATAACATCTCCGATAACATAGCGCCATGCCCCTGCACAGGTACTTAATAGTAAAGCATATTCCTGACCCTGTTCTACATCAGCAATGGTCAACACTTCGGGATTTGGAAGCACATTACCGTCAATATCAAAATTGCGATCATTAAAAGGAATGAATTCAAAGAAAATACCTCCTTTCATAAACATACGCATGCCCTCACTTTCAGGTCTTGCCTGGTAGGCAATAAAACCTTCTGAGGCAAGATAGGTTTCGAGATATATAAGAGGGTGTGCCAGAAGGGATTCAAAGCCACGTTTGTACGGCTCAAGTGCGACGCCACCATGGGTAAATACCATCAGGTTTGGCCATACGTCATGAATGGTTTTAACCTGGTGAAGCTCAATGATCCGCTCCATTAGCAATTGAAACCATGCCGGAACGCCTACTATAGCACCAACATCCCATTTATGTGCTTCCCTGGTGATAAGATCCAGTTTATCCTGCCAGTTTTTTGTTTTGGCTATTTCGCGGCCGGGTTTATAAAAAGGTTGAAACCAGAAAGGAAGGTCTTTAGAAGTAATCCCACTCAGGTCTCCTGCATAGTATATACCGTTATAATCCAGACTTGTACTGCTGCCCAGCATTAGAATATCTTTTTCGTAGAAATTATCAGGCAGTTTACAATAGGCAAGTGATAAAATCTGTTTTACAGAAGAACGTTGAATGGCCCGAATCATGCTTCGTGTGATGGGGATATATTTTGAAGCCCCTGTGCTTGTTCCGGAACTTAGTGCGAAATAATCAACTTTACCCGGCCAGCATACAGAACTTTCGCCCTGGAGGCACATTTGCCACCATTTCTGCATGGATTCGTATGACAGAACAGGAACAGTATCCTGGAATGCCTGAACCACATCTGTACTTTTGAGGATTTTTGAAAAATTGTATTCCTGCCCGAATACCGTGAACTGCGATTTTCGCAAATGCCTTACCAGCAATCTTTCCTGTATAATATAAGGCTCTTTTCTAGCCGTAGGGATCCTTTTGGAAAGTATCAAACCATTTTTTATAACTATCCCTATGGATGCCATTTATTTTCCTTCTTTCACTTTTAATTGATTGACCTCTCGCCCAATTCAGGCAAATTAACGACTTTTTAAATATACAATGGTTGCGCCATAACCGAATTTTTTGGGGTCTGCATCTGCAAAGCCATGAATATGAACATTTGAACCTAAATTTCTTCTGATTTCATTTTTTAGTATTCCTTTCCCTACGCCGTGTATAAAAGTAATATCATCGAGATCCTGTACCATAGCTTTTTCCAGTGATTGGATAAAAACCCTCATTTGCAGTTGAATGGCTTCAGCGGGGGTTAATTTTTTAGGCTGATCGGTAAGTTCTTCCAGGTGGAGGTCTACAATATCCGGAACCGGGGCTGCTTTTTGTTGCTCACGGTTAAAGCCATTACTATCAATTGATTTAGCCTGATTTTCACTGGTCAGATCCATTAAAAACCCTTGTACTTTAATTACGGGTAGCATGCTTTTTTCTTTAAAAAGGGCCACGGGTTTCATTTTGAAACTTATTTCAGTTGGAGAAATAATCTTTTCTGGTTCCTCTGCGAATAACAAGTATTGCAGAATTATATTTCTGAATTCTGAGGCTTCCGACATCGGGAAAGTTGATAGTTCCATGGCTCTTGATGGCTCAATATCCCCATTTGCTATGCCTTTTATATATCCATCGGTTGATTTATATATCGTGAACTTGACAAGTACAGAAGTAGTATTAATCAGATAAGTTTTAACAATTAGTCCACCAGAGGTTTCCTCGGTGATAGCCCCAAAATATATTCTATCTGAATTATCAACCGAATCCGCAATAGTGACCCTCGGATCAGATTCAATTTCGACATCTTTATCCCCAAATTTCTTAGTAATAATAAGTTCGCTTATGTTGGCAGGTATTTCGAAACCGTCGTCTAATAACAATAATACCTGTTTTTTATCTATGATTCTCTTGACAATACCGCTGAGGTTATCGTTGATATAGGAAACCCTGTCACCGGGTTGGGGTTGATTTGACATCGTTTTTAGAGTGAGAAGTGAGGGGTAAGATGTGAAAAGTTCATAGCCGCATTTTCAGATAATGAAATAAAAATATAAAATGAGGTGCAATTTAGGCCAAATTGACGATTTTTAATTCGTGTTGCCGTTAAAGCAATTCAACATAGCACTTATATTTTTCAATGCTGCTCACATCTAACTTCTTACATTTCACTTCTCACTTCTTACTCTTTCGATTATCTCAAATCCATCATTTTCCTATCTTTGCGCCCTTGATCCCGTAGTTCAACGGATAGAATAGAAGTTTCCTAAACTTTAGATACAGGTTCGATTCCTGTCGGGATCACTCAAAAATTTGGCAACTGTTTCATTATCAAATACTCATGTTGCATTCTATATTTTTCAGTTGATCTAAAATCAATCTGATTTGCCTTTCCAATTTCTATTGCTTCTGAATCAGCGTTTAATTTCCTTTAGCCAAACTTAATAAAAAAACCCGGTTGAGTTTTTCATTCCTCAACCGGGTTTTTTTATTCCCGAATATTAAATTTAATATTACTTAAATGTAATCTTCATTTCAACCCTTCGGTTTTTAGCCCTTCCAGCTTCGGTCGTATTCGGAGCAATCGGGTTAGCAGATCCATGATACTCTGTAATGATTCTGGCCGGATCGACGCCTTTATTTATTAAGGCAACTTTGACAGCTTCAGCTCTTCCTTTAGACAGTTTCAGGTTTTCTGCTTCAGTACCCGTATTGTCAGTATATCCGCTGAGTTTCAGGATAAATTTCGGATGTGCATTAAGCGTTTTTGCTAGCGTATCAAGTGATGGCATGGATGATTGTTTTATAACTGTCTTCCCAAGCTCAAATTCTAGATTGGAGAATGCTGTATCCAATACTTCCTGAGTCTGCTTTTCAATAACGGGACATCCATGATTCGAAACAGGTCCAGGTGTATGCGGACAACTATCCAGGTTATCAGGTACGCCATCTCCATCATCATCGCCATAAGGACAACCATGGTTAGCGACTGGTCCGGGTACGTGAGGGCAGCTATCCAGGTTATCTGGTACGCCATCACCATCTGCATCACCATAAGGACAACCATGGTTAGACGCAGGACCCGCTACGTGTGGACAACTATCCAGGTTATCAGGTACACCGTCACCATCGGCATCTCCCCAAGGACAGCCATGATTTGCTGCAGGACCTTTAACATGCGGACATGAATCGAGTTTATCAATAACGCCATCGCTATCGGCATCAGGCCATGGGCAGCCGAAGTTTTCAGGTGGGCCTTTGACGGTTGGGCATTTATCTACATCATCATATACGCCATCGCCATCCGTATCCGGACATCCATGATGTGCCCATGTACCTGGTTTGTCCGGGCATTGGTCATACTTGTCTGAAACACCGTCATGATCACGGTCGCGGGGTGGCTTGCTTTGGAATATGGGGAGTTTTACAGCAGCATAAGCGTTCAGACCATAAATATTCTTTGCAAGTAAAACATTAAGTCCGTTGCTTGTACCAACGACAATAGGTCCAAGTCTCACAGTAGCACCCATAGTTCCCTGCCCGTATCCATTGATACCCATTGGGATAAATAATCCAAACCATTTGTTATCCCATCTAGGTGTTATCTGGTAATAGCTCAATGTACTCACCTGGCTTTGAACATTCAGCCATCTTGGCGCTGTATTAGAGGTAAAGTTGACATATAAATCTTTATATAGATTATAATCAACCTGAAAACTAAAAGTAGTAGGCAATGAAAACGCAAAAGTACCTTTTGAGTCAGTAGTTACGAAGTTACGTAGCGCACTATTTACAGTTTGCGGGCTGTTTTTAACGATTGAATCAAAACCGGCTACAACATTTTTCCCAAAATTCAAATGACTGACATCCCAGTTTTGCAATGAATTTGCTGCAAAATCAAGGGCATCATTCCCTTTTTGAAAATTAATACTTCCGATATCCAGGATTGAGGCTCCAACCCTTAGTTTATATTTGTTTTTGTCTCTCCTTTCCAGTCCAGTTTGTCCATCCATGTCATACAGATAGTCGTTATAATCAGGCCTCCATTCATATACAACACCAATATCTGCGGCAAAAGAAGTACTTGAAACTTTCTGAAGTATGTCCTGCACACTTGTCTTCCCTCCCGCTATATCATTCAAATTCTGGGTCTGACCTTCTGAAAAATGCGAGTTGTAAAGGCTTAATGTACTGCTGTTAACAAAATTATAATCGAGGTTGGTTGCGTAAAGATATGTAGCCTCAAGACCTTCTACTATTTTAGGGCGCACACCAAATTTTAAAAAATGAGGGCCTTTTCTTTTAATAACCATTGCGAAATCAATGCCATATTCCTGCCATGTCATTTGATTAAGATTGAACCCATTGTTGGTCAATCCCTGGTTAAAATACAGTAGATTGGTTTTATCATTTGGGTTTAGTCCTGTGTAGATAAAGTGCGCAAGAGGCGTACTTACATTATCGACATTGAACAATGACCTGATTCGCCAGGTAAATCCAATAGAAATATTTTTTGAAACACTGACAGCAAAAGAAGGTAATTGAGCAAATGCATTAATACCGACTGCCTTATCAGTGCTACTTGTATTTTCATTTAAAAACTGTGTCTGAAAATTTCCGGTAAAAGGTTTGAAAATAGACCCATCCCGTATGCTTGATCCATTTACCGAAACATAATTATTATTAATATCAACGCCTGCTCCAATACCCAGGTCAAATTTATATCGCATATCAGCAATAGAAGCAGGCTGAATGTCAATGCCTGAAACACCGGCATAGTTGCTCAAATTATACCCAGGGATGTCCTGGGCTTCGATATTTTTTGCAAAGAGCAGGAAAATGATTGCAAATGTCAGTTTTGTAAAAATTCTCATAGGTGTATTTCTATTAAAGGAGCCAAAGTACGAATTTATAAATAATCAGATAGGATACTGATATATTTTTTTTTCTATAAGCTATTAGTCATCTTATGATTCATGACTCAGACTGGATAATAAAAGTATTTCAATAGATAAGGAGAAAGGCAAAATATTTGAAAGTTGAAAGGACGAATCTCTTTTATTAAAGTATATCACTGAAACAATTTAAGCCGTTGGGTTGTTCCTCAATAATCAGTCTTAAATTAAAAACAAAACCACTTTTATGCATCCTATGCCAGACGAACTTACGTCTCAGCGATCCCAAAAGATCAGCTTTAATTCCATATCTTTGTAATTCCATTTTTACGCAATAAATGATTAAACAGAATAAGGCCAAAAAGGCGTTTTTATCTGAAACATTAGACCCGTTTTTTGTGAGTGCTGCGCAACTGGCTCAATTCGGATGGCGATCCATACGCGAAGCAGTATACCCACCTTTTGAATTCCAGGAAACATTCAGACAATGTTATCTGATCGGAGTAAATTCGTTCCCCCTTGTAGGGTTTACAGGATTGATATTGGGACTTGTACTCGTATTGCAATCGCAACCTACTCTTGTTGAATTTGGTGCGGGGTCCTATCTTCCTGCTATGTCGTCTATTTCAATAATCCGCGAAGTTGGCCCTTTAGTTACTGCCCTCATTTGTGCCGGCAAAATTGGTTCCGGGATCAGTGCCGAAATAGGCTCTATGAAAGTAACTGAGCAGATAGATGCTATGGAAGTTTCTGGTACCAATCCGTTTAAATTCCTGGTTGCAACAAGAATTATGGCCTGCATGCTGATGATACCCATATTGTGCATTTATGCAGATATGCTGGCCTTGATGGGTGCTTTTTTAGGCACAAATATAACAGGAACTATAAATTTTAATTTCTTTTTCAACAGGGTGTTTGAGGCACTGCATTTTACAGATGTTTTTCCATCGTTTATCAAAACTTTTATTTTTGGTTTTGCCATCGGTCTTGTGGGTTGCACCAAAGGCTATCATTCTCAGAACGGGACTGAAGGTGTAGGAATGTCTGCCAATGAATCTGTCGTAGTTGCCATGCTTAGTGTAATCGTTATTGATCTGGTTGTAACACAGATTTCAGGAATGCTTGGCTATATTTAGAAATGGAGAATGCAATAACATCAGAAAAGCCTGTAGCACAGGATGATAAGAAGGGAGAACCCGTTATCATAGTAGAGCACCTGAAAAAGAATTTCGGGGAAAAGGTGGTTTTAAGTGATTTCAACCTTATTGTCAACAAAGGTGAAAGTATGGTAGTGATGGGCAGGTCGGGGATTGGTAAAACAGTGCTAATAAAATGCATTATTGGTTTATTGAAGCCAGACGGTGGCACATTAAAGGTATTTGGTAAGGATATTTCCAAGATAACACGCAGAGACCTTGATCTCCTTAGACTCAATATTGGATTCGTATTCCAAAGCAGTGCTTTATACGATTCGATGACAATCAGACAAAACCTTGAGTTCCCGCTGCGGAGGCAGAAAATAAAACCGATGAAAGGGGACCTAAATAAGCTTGTGCGTGAGTCCTTGATAAGTGTCGGACTTGAAAACACCATAGACCTGATGCCCTCAGAACTGAGTGGAGGAATGCGGAAAAGAATCGGAATTGCAAGAAGTCTGATTTTGAAGCCTGAAATAGTACTATATGACGAGCCCACAACAGGTTTGGACCCAATAACGTCCAAAGAAATAATAAACCTGATCATGGATCTTCAGCATCAGTCTAATACCACATCAATAATTATAACTCACGATGTTGAACTGGCTAAGCAGGCTTCAAACCACATTGTTTTTGTAATGGACGGAATTGCCTATATGCAAGGCACATATGAAGAGCTCGTTAAAACGGAAGACCCTAAGGTCAAGCCATTTTTTGAATAAAATAAAGCATTAATATTAAACAATAAAATCATGGATCAAGATACGAAACGGAACATTAAACTGGGTTTATTTGTGATCCTTGGCCTCATTATTTTCATATTCGGAATATTTCTGGTAGGGGCTAAAAGCGGACTTTTTTCTAAAAGTTTCGCGGTGTACTCTATTTTTAAAAACACATCAGGGTTAAAGCCAGGAGGCAACATTCGTTTTGATGGCGTAAAAGTCGGGATTGTTAAAAGTGTAACGATTATAAACGACAGCAGTGTTCGCGTTGATATGAATATTGATGAGAGCAAGCATGAATTTATTACAAAAACTGCTGTTGCATCTATCGCCTCCGATGGCCTAATGGGTGATGAACTCGTTAATATTACTTCGGGCTCTTATGGAAGCCCTGAGGCAGAAAATGGGGATAGAATTCAAAGCAAGCAGCCTATAAATATGGATAAAGAAATTGCTACGCTGAGTGGTACCAACGATAATATTAATGCAATAACTTCTGAAATTAAAAATCTTACCGGAGCGCTAAACACCAAAAACAATACAATACAGACCCTGTTTAAAGATACGACAATGACAGCCAATCTTCAACAGTCCATAGCAAATCTGAAAAGAATGAGCGAGGTGTTTCTTCAGGAAGGTGATGATCTTAGAAAAACAACAAATGAAATTACGCATGGGAATGGTGTTCTGGCAGATTTGATCTCAAACCCTGATTTAAAAAACAATCTTAACAATACGGTTTTGAAATTGAAGGAGACTTCTGATAAACTAGGTACTATTGCGGACCAGGCGAACCTCACCATGCAGCATGCAAACTCAGGTAATGGTACTGTAAATACATTACTTACCGATACTGTCATGGCCAATAACTTAAAAGCCAGTGTTGTAAATATCAGGAAAGCATCTGCAACGCTAAACCAGGATCTCGTAGCTCTTCAGCATAGTATTCTGTTAAAAGGTTATTTCAAGAAAAAAAGTGACGGAAATTAATTTTTTTTGAAGTAGTATCATGACAATTGTCACAAAACCCATCATTTTACCTCATCTTTGCAGCATGAATTTTTTAAAGCACAATTGTATCCTTTGCTATAAATGGGTGATCCAATCAGGAAGGGTATGATATTATTTTAAATAATTTATATAAATATAATCAAGCCCTTCGGAAACGAGGGGCTTTTTTTTTGAACTTTATTAACACAATGAAAATGAACCTGATCACTAAAAGAATCTGTATGTCGAAAGACATTGGAATTCATGGGAACCTATTTGGCGGAATACTTATGTCCTGGATTGATGAAGCAGCCGCCGCTTTTGCGACTGAATATTGCTGTACACCTAATATGGTAACCCTAAGAGTAGGGGAGTTATTTTTCAAAAAACCGGTAAAGTCGGGTAATCACCTTCGTATTTATGGCGATGTATCTCATCTTGGAAATACTTCAATTACTTTGAATATTGTGGTATGCAAATTCAGTCTGTATAGCGGGGAAGAAACGATAGTATGTACTACCAATATTACATTTGTCCGCATAGATGATGATGGATCACCAACTCCTATTGGAGAAACGATAAAACAGAAACATGCTTTGAATGAAGCAATGAATAAAGAAGAGATATTGATAATGGAAGGAGCATGAATAAAGAACTCTAATTATCAAAATTCCACCATTTTGATTTGCTTTTGTAATCGATTGTTATTTGCTCGCCAACAATTGGCGTAATAAGTTCAATTCCCTTTTTATCTGCCTCATTCAGAAGCTGCTCAATAGGCTCGCTCCAGGGATGAAATGCAAGGTTAAAGGTAGCCCAGTGTACCGGAAGCATTTTTTTACCTTTCAATTTAATATGTGCATCAACTGCCTCAAATGGAAATATATGTATATCATGCCATGCCTCGTCATATGCCCCAATTGGCATAATAGTCAGATCGAAAGGCCCGAATTCATTACCAATATCTTCATATTGAGGCATAATGCCGGAATCACCACCGAAATAGATCCTGTTTTTGGTATTGATAATACACCATGAACACCATAGCGTCGTATTCCTGTTGGTTAATCCTCTTCCTGAAAAATGTCTTGCCGGGGTTGCGATCAGCTTGTTTGCACCATCATTTATTTCGTCCCACCAGTTCAATTCAAAAATATTTTCTCTATTGCAGCCCCAACCCTGCAGAATTTTTCCAACTCCAACAGGAACATAAAACAAAGTTCCGGTTTTTGATAAAGCTTTCATCACATGATAATCAAGATGGTCATAATGATCATGCGAGAGAATAACTGCGTCAATGTTTTTCAGATCATTTATGGCAATTGGAGAAGGATGCATTCTCTTCGGACCGATGCTTTGCGACATAGATGCCCTTTCACTCAAAACAGGATCCAATAAATATCTGCGTCCTCCAGTTTCCAGTAATAATGAAGTATGTCCCATCCAATATATCTGTATGTCCTCTGAAGGCGGATAGTCGAGAATTTTTGGATCCATCTGAATTACAGGAATTAGTCCGGATGGTTTCCTGTTTTTACTGTCCGCATTCCAATATCTCTTCAAAATAGCCGGCATTTCAGAGAATGATGCCATAGTGGTTGGGATCGGATTCTGGTATTTGTTTTTATTGTCTTTTAAGGCCTTATTCAATGGCATAATAATCGGGGCTCTTTAAATCAATAAGTCGTAAAGCAAACCGGAATATTGTAAAATAAGACAAATAAGAAAAGGGGCTTGCGCCCCTTCCCATAAAGCTTCTTAATAAAAAATCCAAAAAAACTAAGAAACTTAGATTTTAACTCCTTTGATGTTTTAATTCCTAACAATTTTCCTGCCATAAAAAATTCCAATTCTTTCATCATTTCATAATAAAAAAAGCAATCGTTAATAAAGTATATATCAAACAAGCCAGAAAAAACCGAACTTTGCACTATGAAATGTGGAATTATCGTTTTTCCGGGCTCAAATTGTGATCAGGATGCTTTCTATGTGATGAATAATCTATATGGTGTAGAAACAGTTTTTCTATGGCATAAGGATTCAGATCTCAAAAATTGTGATCTCATTATACTTCCGGGAGGGTTTTCTTATGGTGATTATTTGCGAACTGGTGCTATTGCCCGCTTTTCACCTGTAATGGAGCAGGTTATCGAATTTGCAAAAGGAGGCGGATATGTAATGGGAATATGCAATGGCTTCCAGGTATTGTGCGAAGCTCATCTACTTCCTGGCGTATTGCTTCGGAATGATAATCAGAAATTTATCTGTAAGAATATCCATGTTAAATCACAAACACCTGACTCATTTGTAACTTCTGAGATACCTTTGGATAAAGTTCTTACAATCCCGATAGCCCATGCCGAAGGACGGTATTATTGTGATGATGATACATTAAAACAACTTCAGTTGAATAACCAGGTTTTGTTCCGTTACTGTGATGAGAATGGGAAAATGACAACTGATTCAAACCCAAATGGATCCCTCGATAATATAGCCGGAATTTGTAATGAAGGTCGCAATGTTTTCGGGATGATGCCTCACCCTGAAAGAGCATCTGATCCGGCTTTAGGAAATTCGGACGGGAAATACCTGTTTAATTCTATTTTATCTTTGGTCGAAAAAGTTTAGATTAACAAAGATCATTCTTCGTTAAGCGATAATTCAAGCCACCTTTCTCCGGATGAACCCAGAAGTTCATTTGTTTTTACGAGTTCTTTAGACCATTCTCCAAAATCAGCAGGGCTGCCATTACCAGAGGCAAGTTTAAGCTCCAGTTCAGCTTTAAGTTTTTCGAGTCGGGCAATCTCAATATCGAGTAACTCCAGTTCTCTTTTTTCCTTAAAGGTCATTTTTCTTGCTTTTGTAGCAGCAACTGTTGCTGCAGGAGGGGGGGCAATTGATTCATTTTTTCGTGCTGATTTCAACTCTTTCTCTTCATCGATCAGCATATCTCTGTATTCAGTATATGTCCCGTTAAAGTCTTTGATTACACCATTGCCTTCAAAAATAAAGAGATGTTGAGCCAGCCTGTCAAGAAAATACCTGTCGTGTGAAACAATGAGCAAACATCCACCAAAAGTCACCAGGAATTCCTCCAATATATTAAGCGTTACAATATCCAGATCATTAGTGGGTTCATCCAGGATAAGGAAATTTGGATTGGTGACAAGAACTGTAAGCAGATATAAGCGCCTTTTTTCGCCTCCGCTCAATTTTGAAACATAAGTGTACTGCCGGGCTGGTTCAAATCCAAATTTCTGGAGAAACTGGGCAGCACTTAGTGTTTCATCATTTCCAAGGGGTATATATTCTGCAATATCTGTGACAACTTCTATAACCCTTTTATCTTCAGGCAAAACAATGCCAGCCTGAGAGTAATAACCGAACACAATAGTTGAACCTGTATCAATAATGCCCGAATCTGCTTTTTGTTTCCCTGTAATTAATTCGAGGAAAGTTGTTTTACCTACTCCGTTAGAGCCCACCAACCCAATCCGTTCTTTTTTCTGAAATAAATATGAAAAATCATCAAGGATATTTAAAGTTTCAAATGCTTTGGATACATGCTTCATTTCAAGCACTTTATTGCCCATTCGTGTCATTTGAACATTAAGCTCTATCTTATCGGTTGAAATTTTGCCGCTTGCTTTATCTTTCAGATCATAAAATGAATCAATCCTTGATTTTGATTTGGTGGTACGCGCTTTAGGCTGACGACGCATCCATTCCAGTTCGGTACGGAGCAGGTTTTTGCTTTTTGTCACCTCATTCATAAAGCTTTCTTCCCTTTCGGTTTTTTTCTCTAAAAAATTACCATAATTGCCTATGTATCTGTACAATTGGCCATTGTCCAATTCAAGGATTTCTGTTGTGATCCTGTCCAGAAAATACCTGTCGTGGGTAATTAGCATGAGTGCCAATGAAGAGCGGGTGAGATACTCTTCAAGCCACTCCACCATTTCGATATCAAGGTGATTTGTCGGCTCATCCATTAATACCAGGTCAGGTTCATCAATTAGCACTTTTGCAAGGGCAACCCGCTTTTTCTGCCCCCCCGAAAGGGACCCGATTTTTTGATGTAGATGGTTTATTTTTAG
This sequence comes from Bacteroidota bacterium, assembly GCA_013288555.1. Taxonomy (GTDB): domain Bacteria; phylum Bacteroidota; class Bacteroidia; order CAILMK01; family CAILMK01; genus JABDEJ01. Next base: position 19,331 of record JABDBQ010000035.1, read on the forward strand.
CCGGGTGAGAATCTGGGTTATTTTTTGCTCATAATCCCAGGCCTGCAAATTGTCCATCTCATTCATTGCAATTTCCAGCTTCTTATGATTTACAGGTATGTCGTTCTCAGCAATATCATCCATAGCTTCCTCATACTGTTTCACAGCTTCGATCATTTTATTGCCGCCGGCAAGGACACTGTCTAAAATTGTCATATCATGATCAAGGTCAGGTTCCTGGGGAAGGTATGCCATCCGGAAATCTTTATTAAGCCGAAAGCTTCCTTCATCGGCTATCTCCTTGCCTGCAAGTATTTTAAACAACGTTGATTTGCCCGTACCATTTCGTGCAACGAGAGCAATTTTTTGACCTTTTTCGATCGAAAAACTGATATTTTTGAATAAGACGCGTTCTGAGAATGATTTTGAAAGATTTTGGGCCAGGAGAATGTTCATGGAACGAAGGTAGGGCTTAAAAATGAGACCTTATTGGGAACAGTAGCAGTTGTTACCTGCTACAAAAAGAAACTGCTTCAGAATGGGGGTTCTGAAGCAGTCACAATAACATGGAAAGTTAGAATGGGAGACTATTATTTCACACAATTGGGGGGTTCAGAATTTGAAGAGTAATTGTTGGGGAGCATGTGAAATAATATATTTAGAAAATTGGGGTCAGATTTGTTAACGGTTAATATTGATTTTTCTTGTTACGAGTCCTTGCTGAGTGGCTACTTTCAGGATATATATTCCTGAACTGAGACTCGGAAGTTGAAGCTGTGTTAAACCGCTATTTTGCTGTACGGAACTGAAAACTGTTTTGCCTAACATATCCACAATAATGATATGGTCTGATTTAAGGGAATGAAGGTCTATATTTAATAGATCGCCAGTGACTGGGTTAGGGTAAATGTCAACCGGAACGGCCATATGGACGGCTGCTTTGATTCCTAATGTGTTGTTTTGCATATATATTGTTTTATTTTCTGTTGTGAGGGCAATATCTGAACCATCTCCGCTTATTGCATCAGAGTTGGTAAAACCATAGGTTAAGGGCATAGTCCCGGAGCGTTTTCCACCTACATTATCGTTAATGCTAATACCTAAAACGCCGATTTCCCCATAGCCCGAGACTGAAGGCAGAACCGTTCTTGTTATAGCAACACTGGCAACGTCATTAGCATAATCTGCTTGTAAGAAAGGCATAACTGCCGTAGGCCCGTCGCTTCCATATAACCAACAATTTGATTGATTTACAGTTAAATTCATGGATCCCGATTGAATGGAGCCCGGTGTAAACTGGTATGAAAAGTCTACACCGTAAACATTAGACGCCTGGTTTGAAGATGTTCCAAGATAAATTTTGAATTGAACATTTTCTCCAGGATAGAAAGTATCTGAATTAGCAACCATGTATAGTTGCGCGTTTCCGGGAATTGACGTCGTATCCGAAGCCGTTTTAGAATGAGATTCACTCCAATTGGCATGGATGGCTGCGAGATCGTTAGAATCCGCTATACCATCACCATTGCAATCTGCGTATTTGTAATTAATGCCACTCTTGAAATGTTTGCTCCAGTCACTGGCATGCTGGGCATCCCAGTTAATAGTAGCATTTGACCGGGCTGTGCCCTTGCTGCCGTAGGCTAAACCAAGATAAAGCACGTCTTTCCCACTAACGATACCATTATCATTGACGTCTCCTGGATAAACACCTTTTTTGTCAACTGTAATTTTTATTTGGCTTGTATATAACTTTGTTCCGGATGCAACTTTTAAAGTAACTACCGTTGAATTGGTTGGACAAACCTTAATAGAAGCTGAAGTGTCACCCGTTGACCATTGATATATTCCTGAAATGCTTGAGGTTAAAGTAATACAATTACCTAAACAAATGGTCGTATCATTGCCAATTTTGAGGCCGCCCGGATCAGCGTATGACTGCATGCATGCAATCAATACCGTTGTAAATACAAGTATAAATTTGCGAAACATCTCTCTCTTTTTTTTAAATACTGCTTATCCCAATTCAAATTCTGTTACAAAGATTTACTTAATTATGGGTAAAAAAAAATAAATTTTAAAGGGTGTTGTGATGGAATATATTCATAAATTTGAGCAAATTAATACGAATATTTATTGTAAAATGTTAAAATATAGATATATAGCAATTTTAAATTTCGTCATGAATTTGAGAATTTGTGATGGGCTCATAAGTTAAAAATTTGATTTGTGAAAAATTATAAATTGATTGACATATTAAAGAGGTTTGAAATGGATGAAATAGCGCTTCTGCAGCAGTTTATTTCGTCTCCATATTTTATTAAACAGCAAAGCATCATTGATTTTGCTTCAATAATTTTAAAAGAATATCCATTTTTTGAGAGCCTTGACCTGGATGACGAAGCATTGTATCAAAAATTATATCCCGGTAATAAGTTTAAAAGAACTACTCTTTTCAAACTTATGAACCAGATGATCGCATGTGTGAACCAATTTCTTGCATTTGAAAATTACAGGAAAGATTACGAAGACCAGGGCCCCAGGTTATTGGAGGAACTGCGTAAAAAGGGTATTTGGAATGAATTTCAGCGGGTTGCAACAAAACTGAATGAGGAATTTGAATCCGGGAAAAAAGATCAGCAGCATTATTATCATCAGATGCGCTTTGAAAATGAATTGGATAACTATTACAATCTGAGCAAAGAGCATTTAGGGTATTCTCAGTATCTCCAAAAAAAGGCTAATGCGCTTGATACATTCTTTATTTCTTCCAAATTGAGAGTTGTATGTGATATGGTGAACCGTAAAAATATCCTTTCATATGATTATGAAATTTCAATGCTTGATATTATTCTGGATTATGTGGAAGCCAATAATGATAAGTTTGAAAATCATTCTGCAGTAAGTATTTATTATCGCATTTTACTTACACTAACAAAATCTCAGGAGGAAGAAAATTATTTTAAACTCATTGATCTCCTTGACAAGGCTTCCAACGATTTTACGAGGGAAGAATTAAAAGAAATGTACCTCTATGCCAAGAATTATTGCATTAAAAAGTTAAACAGTGGAAGGGTAGACTATGAAGGGCATCTGTTCAGACTTTATTGCAGACTGATAGAAACGGGCCTGATCTATGACAATAACAGTATTTCTCAATGGGATTATAAAAATATTATCTCCACAAGTCTGAGGCTTGCAGAATTTGAATGGACAGAAAATTTTATTCAGTATAATAAAGCCAAACTTCATCCGGATTTCAGGGAAGTGGCCTATAATTATAATCTCGCTTCGCTGCTATATGAAAAGAAGGAATTCGCTTCGGCTTTAAAAACCTTGAACCTATTTAATGAGGCACTAAAAAAGGTTTCCGATTCTGAATTCAATGATACTTTTTATAATCTTGATTCTCGCTCTATGTTTTTAAAAATATATTATGAATCATTAGAAGAAGATATATTATGGGCTACCATAGAGTCTTTTAAATCATACCTTTTAAGGAATAGAAAATTGTCAGATAGACAGCGGAAAATATATCTTAACCTGCTCAAATACACAAAGAAATTAATTCATCAGCGGGAGAAACTCAAATTAAATCCCAAGGTAAAGAATGTTAAAAACGCCATAAGATATTCTGTTAAAAAACTAAAAAATGAGATACAGATGGATAAAGATATTGTGAATATGTCATGGTTAATAGCGAGAATCGACGAATTTGAAAAAGCTCTGGAATAGATTAAATTGATTTATTTTGCCCAATAATTTTTGGTGGCGCTCATCATTCTTCAAAAAATCCCTATTCTTGAATTATGGAATTTAAATCGTTGCTCCGAAAAAAATCACTTCCCATGGTGATGGAAGATGCCCGGCTTGGTATGCTTGAGGGAGAGAATTTCGGACTAAAAAAAACACTCAGGGTCAGGGATCTTACGGCTTTTGGTGTTGCAGCAGTAGTTGGTGCAGGTATTTTTAGCACAATTGGTACCGCTGCCGCTGACGGCGGTCCTGCGGTTTCGCTGCTTTTTATTTTCACAGGAATTGCCTGCGCTTTTTCTGCTTTATGCTATGCTGAATTTGCTTCCATTGTCCCTGTTTCAGGCAGTGCTTATACATATTCTTATATCGCATTCGGAGAACTGGTTGCCTGGATCATTGGCTGGGATTTATTATTGGAGTATGCTATTGGTAATGTGGTCGTTGCAATATCCTGGTCAGATTATTTTACTGGTTTTTTCAATGAATTTGCCGGACACTATGGAAAGCACATGCCCGCTTTTCTCACTACTGATTATCGTTCAGCTTACGATGGATTCAGCCAGGTACAGGATTCCATACGGCAAGGACATATTTTAACCAAACTTAGTCCTACCCTTCAAAATTCTTTTTCAGCCTGGCATGATGCCCCAAATGTGGCAGGAATTCCTCTGATCATGAATCTGCCAGCCATTTTAATTACGGTTATTATTACCTGGCTGGTATATATCGGAATTAAGGACTCCAAGAATGCCAATAATATAATGGTTGTCATTAAGTTACTTGTTATTTTACTTGTTATCGCAGTAGGATCATTTTATATCAGTTCTGACAACTGGATTCCTTTTGCACCACACGGTCTTACAGGTGTCATGAAAGGGGCTTCTGCGGTTTTCTTTGCATATATTGGGTTTGATGCCATTTCAACAACTGCTGAAGAATGCGAAAATCCGAGGAGGGATCTTCCAAGGGGGATTATTTATTCGCTGATTATCTGCACGGTATTGTATGTTGCAGTTGCTTTTGTTCTTACCGGGATGACATCTTATACAAATCTCAGGGTCGGAGACCCGCTTTCTTATGTTTTTGCGGCAAAGGGAGTTTCATGGATGCATGCTATTGTTAGTGTAAGTGCCATTGTAGCCATGAGCAGCGTTTTGTTGGTATTTCAATTAGGCCAGCCACGTATCTGGATGAGTATGAGCCGTGACGGACTCTTGCCTAAAGTGTTTTCAAGAATACATCCTGTCTATAAAACGCCTTCTTTTTCTACCATTCTCACTGGTTTTGTGGTGGTTATTCCAACATTTTTTATGAAAAGCGATGAGCTAACTGATCTTACCAGTATTGGGACTTTGTTTGCATTTGTATTGGTATGCGGAGGGATATTGCTCATGAAAAATAATCCTGATATGTCGGAAAAAAGATTCAAGGTTCCATTTGTGAGCGGAAGATATATTGTACCGGGGATGTTTTTGATTACCATATGGATTATGGTGCAGTTCTTCTCCGACTCATTAAAAGATTTTTTTACAATTGGTAATGATGAGAGCATTACAGAAAAACTTCCAATGCTGATATTCATCCTTTCTTCCTTAGCTTTGGCTATAGGATCTTTCGTGAAAAGACTATCATTGATTCCGGTTCTAGGACTTATTAGTTGCCTCTATATCATGACCGGGCTTGGATATATTAACTGGCTTCGGTTTGTAATCTGGCTGATCGTAGGATTGGTTATTTATTTTGCCTACGGGAGAAAAAAGAGCAGACTGGCCACTAAAGAATAGAATTAAATTGTATTTATTTGTTCTCTTCAAGGCTCTTCAAATGTCTTTTCCTTTCTTTTCGATATGTTCTTATAACTGGAATGATGGTAATGACAATCAGTACAATAACGATATAATCCAGGTTTTTGGTAATTGGCCCCGGGAAACTGGCGCCAAGAAAATACCCTAATAAAATAAAGGATGCAGTCCAGGCCAAAGCACCGACGATATTGTAAATGGTAAACCTGACAAAATCGAGTTTGATGGCGCCCGCCAATACCGGAACAAAAGTCCTGATAATAGGTAAAAAACGACCTGCTATAATGGCCAGTCTTCCATATTTCTCATAAAAACTCCGGGTCATATCCAGGTACTGTTTCTTAAAAAGTAATGAATCTTCTTTCGTGAACAATCTTGGCCCAAGCGTCTTCCCAACAAAATATCCAACGGTGTTTCCAATTACAGCCGCTGCAAAAACCCCAGCAAGAAGCAGGTAGATATTTATATCAAGTACAGGAGTGAACCCATCCGGGCCGGGTATTGCAGCCAATAACCCAGCCGTAAACAAAAGAGAATCACCGGGAAAGAAAAAGCCGATCAATAAACCGGTTTCGGCAAAAATAACCCCCATGACGAGTGCTGCCCCACCAACTTTAACGATATGCTCCGGTCTTACCCACTCTTTTAAACTATTGAAATCCATTATGTTGTTATTTTGAAATGCTGGTTCAGTTTATTTCTTCTATATAATCCAGGTCCTTAGAGAATGATTCTTTGATGCTTAAGATCGCCACCAAAGCCAATCCGATACATGCAGTTCCTACAATAGTAGCCGCTGTTAATACTCCCAGATTTTTTTGCAAAGCTACATAAGATAAAGTTATGGGCACGGCTGCGCCTCTCACAAAGTTCGGTACTGTTGTGGTTACTGTGGCACGCAGGTTGGTGCCAAATTGTTCTGCAGCAATCGTTACAAATATTCCCCAATATCCTGTAAATGCACCCAGTATAAAAGTAAGGAAATAAAAATATCCGAGGCTTATATCTCTCACTAAAAAATACCAGACAAATGAAATAACACTTGTTCCAAGGAAAATAAAGATGGCTTTTCGCCGGCTTTTGAGGACATAGCTGAGGAGGCCGCAACAAAGATCACCGGCAGCAAGTCCAAAATAGCTGTACATGATACATTTGCCAACAACTACTGTCCCTTTTACACCAATAAGTCCCGCAAAATCCTTAGCATAAAAGATCAATACACCTACTGTAAACCAGACCGGCAGACCAATGCAAATACAGGCCAGATATTTCAGAAAACGCTCTTTTGAGGTAAACAATTCATGAAATGAGCCTTTACTTATGTTCGATTTGCTGATGTTTTTATAAATAGTCGATTCATGGGTGCCGATCCTAAGTAAAAGCAATACAAAACCTAATCCTCCGCCAACAAAATAAGCTGTTCTCCAGCCAATATCTCCCACTTGTGCAGCTACAACAGCGCCAAGTGCACCAAAAACAACGACAAGCATGGTGCCAAGGGTTCTTTTTTCTATGGGTAGCGATTCGGAAACAAGTGTAATACCTACGCCAAGTTCCCCAGCCAGGCCTATACCTGCTATAAATCTCAAAATGGAATAGGATGTCAGGTCATGAACAAAACCATTCGCGATATTGGCTGCAGAGTATAAGATGATGGTTCCAAACAGTACTGAAAGTCTGCCTCTTAAGTCACCAAAAACACCCCATACAATACCACCGATTAAAAACCCGACCATCTGGTAATTGAAAAGAGAAACACCTGCATCTCTCAATGCCTGACCACTGTATCCTATGGCTTTAAGGCTGTCGTCCCTCACTACCCCAAATAGTACAAGGTCATATAGATCAACGAAATAGCCTAATGCCGCAACGATAACAATAAGGCTGAATATTCCTTTGGGTTTTTCCAAAATTTAAGTTTTATGATTTTATGATATTTGCAAAAGTATGAAAATAGTGACCAGTATATATTTGCAACTTTTCAAAAGTTGTCAAATCTCATTTCCAAGATATTTTTTAGCCAGGTCAACATATGTCTGAGCGTTTTTTCGGACTTTTTCTATTTGTCTATCATTAAGAGTTTTAACAACTTTAC
>JABDBQ010000036.1 GCA_013288555.1 Bacteroidota bacterium
CTATTTTTGCAAATAGTACAAGGTTCAGATATCCCGATAATAATGGTTGTTTTTTATTCGTAAATTCAATTTTGGCCTGATTCCTGTATATTTGGTTCAAATTTGGATCTATGAATAAGTGTTTATTGGTTTTAATAGTTCTTATACTGGTTTTTAGCAAACTGGTTTCTGCCCAGGATCAGACTGTTATAAAAGAACATAAAACGTTAATAATTGAATCGCCAAGGGCGGGAGTCGTTAATATTCGGGATATTAAAGAAGATTATTTCCCCAAGCTTCAGAATATCGAAATGCCCAAACCGGGCATGTCAACTGAAGAAGATGACAGCGAACTCAATGCTGTTAAGGCCCGTGTTCACGCAATTCCTGCAGCTCCACAACCTCAGAACAAACAGGGTGGTGGAAGTAGCCTGAAAGCACCCTATGAATTGATCAATTTTGAAGGCAACAGCTATGATAACGGTATCCCCGATGATAACAATATTGCTGTGTCAGATTCCGGGAAAATATTATCCGCCATGAATTCATCTTTGAATGTTTATGACTCAACGGGTAAACTTATTAAGAATGTTTCTTTGGGTGCTTTTAGCGCCAGTCTTGGACTGCCTCAAGGTAAATATGACCCAAAAGTGATTTATGATGAAGCAGCTGACCGCTTTATCGTGGTTTGTCTCAATGGCACATATGACACTAATTCTTACGCAATTATAGGATTTTCTCAGACTGACGACCCTGCCGGAAACTGGAACTTATATAAAGTTTCAGGCAATCCTTTAAATGATACAACCTGGAGTGATTTTCCGACTATTAAAATCACACAGAATGAACTTTTCCTAACCTTGAATGCCCTGCACAACAACAGTACCTGGCAGGCAGGTTTTAAACAGGATTATATTTGGCAGATTGATAAAACAGCCGGGTTTAGCGGAGGATCTTTGAAGACCAAAGTTCATAGCGGTATTGTTTACAATAAAGCTAATATCAGGAATATATGCCCTGTGCAGGGAGGATCTAAACTTACAGGTCCTGAGAGTTATTTTATTTCGGATAAGAATTTTTCAAACGGGACAGACAGCATATTTCTTTTGAAACTTAGCGGTTTGATGAGTGATCCGAATTCCGCATTGACTATTAGTTTATTGCATTCGAAAACCGGAAAATATGGTGTTGCACCCAGTGCGCATCAGCCTTCTACAACTAAAATTAACAGAACCTTACAGACCAATGATGCCAGGGTTCTGGATGCCTTTATCGAAAACGATGAAATACAGTTTGTTGGTAATAGTGTTACATCAGCAGGTAAAGCAGGAGTCATGCATGGCACAATTACTGGTGTGAGTACGGCCCCATCATTATCTATCGATATCCTTGGTGATACTCTTGAATTTGGCTATCCTTCCATATGCTATGCAGGGCTTAATACAGGTGATGACGATGCTTTGATACTTGTGGATCATGTATCTGATACCACCAATCCGGGTAACTCTGTCATATTCTTTAAAGGAGGCAGTTATTCACCTTCCCGGAGACTTTATTCAGGAACCAGCTATGCAGAAATTTCCAGCGCTAATGAACGATGGGTGCCATTATTTCCAAAACTGGCATAGACATAAGTGAGTACATGAGCTATTTCTTCGTCACTGAGTTGTTGGGGAGGCATGATGTTATTATATCTGAAATTCAAAGCCCTCTTTTACCGAAATCATCCATAATTCCGCAGGCTTCTATTACTGATAATATTTCTTTGTATCCTGTGCCTGCCAATAATTATAAGCCCATAAATGTTGTTTTTACAAGTCCGGGCGAAGCCTATTGCGATTTCAGGATCTATGATATACAAGGAAAGTTGATTACCAGTCTGTTACGTGAAAAAGTGCAGGCCGGCAAAAATATGTTTACATTTTCAACCAGTCCTTTGAAGCCCGGGATATATTTATTATCAATTGGTTCAGGTCAAACGATATTCAGCCAGAAATTTGTGGTGGAATAATTTCTACTCGAAAAACATTATTTTGCAAAAGTTCTGTTGGCTAAAAATACGATGGAACTGAATAAAACAAATCCTCCTATCTGGTGAAGGGCCGCAAGGGTTATAGGTGCGGCATATAGCAGTGTTGTTACACCTAAAGTAAACTGAACAACCAGAGCCAGGATAAAAAACAATACGGGGCTGCTAAGCTCTGGCAAAGGTTGTTTTCTGTATAAATATACCAGGCCAAAACCCAGCAGCACAAGTAATGTACCCAGGTATCTGTGAATGAATTGGACGCCGATAAAATTTTCAAAAAAATTAGTCCATAGTGGGGTCATGGCCACTATAGTAGACGGGAACCATTCATCACCCATTTTTGGGAAAGTATTGTAAACCTTGCCTCCATGAAGTCCGGCTGTGAATGCCCCATAAATAATTTGAATGATCACAAGTACTGAAATAATCAGGACAAGATTTCTAAAAAGCTTGCTGACGGAAGTTGTATTTGTTTTTTTATCCTGGTAGATCAGGTCCAAGGCAATCCATAGGGTATAGCCGAAAGTTATAAATGCGGTGATAAGGTGCAAAGCAAGCCGGTAATGGCTCACATGTGGATTATTGATCAGTCCGCTTTCTACCATGTACCAGCCGAGGAAACCTTGGAGTCCTCCCAATAAGAAAACGATAATCAGGCGGCGTATTAATACCCTGTTCAGCATTTTATTGATCAGAAAATAAAGGAAAGGAATGATAAATACCACGCCAAGCAACCTACCTACCAGGCGATGAAAATATTCCCAGTAAAAGATGGATTTAAACTGTTCTACATCCATGCCTGTATTTACTTTTTGATATTGAGGCGACTGTTTGTATTTATCAAAGGCAATATTCCAATCGTCCTGGTTCATGGGTGGTATGGTTCCCATAATGACATCCCATTCGGTAATAGAAAGACCTGAGCCTGTAAGCCGGGTAATACCACCCAGAATAACCATTGAAAAAATAAGAAAACAACCCGCGAAAAGCCAGGTTACGATGGGTTTTGTATTTGTAATAGCATTCATAAACCAGAAATAAGCAGCAATTTGTTTATTGAAATTTAAGAACTGAATATTCCGGCAAAGTTGCTGAGATTTTGACATTTTGCGTTCCTGTTCTGATATTATTTCAAATTCTCTCATTTTTTAAAGAAGGGGAATTTTAGAAATCCTATTTTTGACAGGAGATAATACGATAGATGCCGGGTAGAAATAAAATTTTTTCGGGATTGGTGTTTGTTTTTGCATTTGTTTTCGATTCATGCAATAACGGAACGCCTAAAACAGCGTCAAATGGCAGCGATTTTGACAAGGGCAAGGAAGTGTATGCCCGAACTTGTACTGCGTGCCACCTGTCCGATGGAAAAGGCATAGCCAATACTTTCCCGCCTCTGGCAAATTCAGATTTCCTGGTGCGTAGTAAGACGGCTGCCATTATTCAGGTCATTAAAGGTAAAACAGGTTCTATTATTGTAAATGGATTACCATATAATAACATCATGCCTCCCCAACAACTCAGTGACGAAGAAATAGCTCATGTACTCACTTATGTCTATGCCAGTTTTGGAAATAATGGCACAAAAGTTAGGCCTGAAGAAGTTAAAGAAGTCAGAGCCGGATTAAAATAACAAGGAAGTCCTTCAAAAGATTACTCACTGAAAATCAAGACCTATGAGATTATTCAAGGTATTGTATGGGATTCCCATTCCGCGTTCTCGTCCTGCAAGCACGTAAATCAATTTTTGTCGTGAATAATTTGATCTTTGAATAAGGTAATAAATTGGTATCGCATAAAGCCCAATTAATGATAGGGCTGCACCTCCATAGATAAGTGCACTTGCTGCAGCACTCGAATAAACCATTGCGGCACCAATGCCTGCTGCGGCATCTCCAACCGCTGAAGCGGCTATCGGATAAACAAAAAAATCAAGTATGCCAATACCACGTTTCCTATAAAACATATTAATAATGGCCCTGGCTGTATCATCTAAGCCATAATAATACATAAACTGGGCTTTTGACAAATGGTAATCCAGGTTTTCAATGGGTGTTGAATCCTTTGCAAAATTTTTCTGTTCGTTGTTTTGAGCAAGGGCTACATCGGCTGAAACCAGGCTGAAAAGAGAAAAACAAATAAGGGCGACAAAAATTTTCATATCCGGTTCTTTTGTTGATGCAATATAGGTATTACTGATATTCTGAGCGTTCCTTTTTTATATTTAATGATCGGACAAGGCAACCAAAACTCAATTTACTTCGTTATACAAGTTATATTAATAAACCGTAAATTGCGGTAGAACAGGCCATAAAATACTATGGATCGGCTTGGATTTTGCTTTATCATCGTTGAACCAATTAAATGTCGCCTACAGTAATGCTACGCAGCAACAGAAGGATTATCAGGTATTTCCGGGAGGTGTTGATGATGACTGTGGTTGGGATTTTGTGTTCTTTCGTTGCAGATGCAGGTACAAAATTTATTCCGAATAACGGGCAATGGGCTTCCAACATCCTTTATAAGGCAGATTTACCCAGCGGTGAATTTTTCCTTGAAAACAATCAGATTACTTATTTTTTCTTCGATCAGGATTCTTTGCACCAGGTTTGGCATAATTTTAAAAAAAGCGCCATCATTCAAAACCAGGTCTTCAGGGTACAGTTTGAGGGAAGTACAGGACCAACATCCGTTAGTTCCAGCGGGGACACAAGCGAAGAATATTATAATTATTTTATTGGCAACGACAGGTCAAAATGGGTTGGAAAAGTACATGGTACTGACCAGGTAACCATGAACAACCTCTGGCAGGGCATTGACCTGGTTATTCAAACAAGCGGAGACGGGGTCAAATACAGTTTTATTGTACATCCGGGTGCAGATCCGGACCTTATTAAACTCCGATATCTTGGGGCAGACAGCACAAATGTTGACGAAAGCGACACACTAAGGGTCAATTCGCATATGATAAATATTGTGGAGCAACCGCCTTTTGCCTACCAGTATAAATCGAAGTTTTTATCAAAAACAACGGTATATCACGAACTGAGTGCCAGTTATACCATGCTTGAGTCAAATCTTGTGGGTTTTAATGTTCAGAATTATAGCCCGCATGATACGCTGACAATTGATCCGATTGTTATTTTTTCCACATTTTCAGGTTCTAAGGCTGATAATTTTGGATTTACGGGAACCTTCAATCCAGCTGGCAATGGCTTTTCAGGTGGTACCGTTTATGCGCCAGGATATCCAACTACGACCGGTGCTTTCCAGGTCAAATATGCTGGGGGCAGTACTACCTATGATGCAAATGGTTATATGCAGGAATATGGACGTGATGTTGGCATTTTGAAGTATTCCCCGGATGGAACCAAATTGATCTGGTGTACTTACCTCGGAGGTAAAAACAATGAGCAGCCCCATAGTATGATCGTAAACAGCAAGGATGAACTTATCGTTTTCGGTACAACGGCCAGTTCGGATTTTCCCGTAACATCAGGAGCATATGATACAGTCTACCATGGACAGGGAGATATTTATATCACGATATTCTCTGAAGATGGATCAAAATTGATTGCTTCCACATACATCGGCGGGAGCGGCAGAGATGGATTTAATGGAAACCAGCCATATAATGAGCCCACTGGTCCTTTATCCTATAATTATGGTGATGCTTACAGAGGAGAAGTTATTGTAGATGATTCTGATGACATACTTGTAGCTTCATGCACACAATCACAGGATTTGATAACGAAAACTCCGTTTCAATCAAAATTCGGTGGTGTTCAGGATGGATTGGTTATGAAATTATCTCCTGATCTTAAAAAGTTAGACTGGATGAGTTTCCTTGGCGGTTCCGATCAGGATGCAGCCTATGGAATTCATCTGGACAGTAAACAGAACATTTTTGTTTGTGGTGGTACTCAAAGTACCAATTTCCCGACAACATTTGGAACATATTCGCCAACTTATAATGGAGGAATTGATGGTTTTCTCGTAAAAATAAGTCCTGACGGGAAGAAAACGCTTGCTTCGACATATATAGGTACAAATTCGTATGACCAGAGCTACCTGGTACAAACCGATGGTAACGATCAGGTTTATGTCACCGGGCAGTCATTAGGTAATTTCCCTGTAATTGGAACTGTTTTCAGCAATGCTAACAGCAAGCAGTATATAGCCCAGCTTGATAACAATCTTACAAAAATAACCCGTTCAACTATTTTTGGTTCGGGTTCAGGTCATATTAATCTATCGCCTTCGGCATTTCTGGTCGATCTGTGCGGCCGGGTTTATGTATCTGGCTGGGGTGGGGTGGTAAATTTTTATTATCGGAATGATACCGGCACTACTTTCGGCATGCCTCTAACGCCGGATGCTTTTCAGACTAAAACAAACGGTTCTAATTTTTACCTGATCATCCTGTCTAAAAATATGTCTAACCTCGTGTACGGGACTTATTTCGGTGGATTAAGCTCAAACAGCGAAGAACATGTGGATGGAGGGACAAGCAGATTCGACAGGAACGGAATCGTATATCAATCAGTTTGCGGAGGTTGTGGAGGTTATTCAGATTTTCCGACAACTCCGGGTGCATGGAGCCGCAAAAATAATGGAAGAAGAGCTTTCCCCACTTCGGTTGGTCAGGGTGGCGGATGTAATAATGCTATGTTTAAAATCGATCTGAACTCTGCAAATTTTGCGCCTCAAATGAAGGACACCTTATTGGTTACCAACCTTGGTGACACCATTAATTATAAATTTACCATTAAGGATCCCCAGGGTGATTCTGTATATGCCCATGCCGATGGAAATATTCTTAACTTTAAGATTGTTAACCCTCCCGCAATATTTGTCGCAGATTCAGGTCTTGGTCAAATTACCGGTGCTTTAAAATGGCCTGTTTTATGCAACCAGTATCTCGGTGATACAATTGTGGTTTCTGTTTTCGCCCGTAACAACAGCTGCCCTGTGCCCAGAACTGTTACGCATTATATTAAAATAGTAATCAGAAAACCACCGCTCCCTCCGGTTCCCGATATGTTCTGTATTGAGCATATTAATAATAATACCGTGCAGATAAGATGGACGGCGATACCCCCGACAAAAAATCTGGGAGGTGTAAAACTGGTTAAGATATTTCCGAATGGAACTGATTCTGTGATGGCGGATGGAAGTGGGCTCGTGCCGGGAGAATTTACGGATCCTAATGCACCTGATAACTTAAATGTGAACTATGGATATTTTCTTTATTCATATAGTCAATGCGGGGATGCTAATGATACAGGAAGGGTGGCTTATACAATTCCGGAAAAGGATTCTATTCCGAATGCTATTAATGTTTTCTCAGTTTCCGTTGAGAACAATAAATCCGTTAGGGTATTATGGAACAAGTATCCCAATACCAGTTTCCATTCCTATTTTGTATATCGCAAAGAAGGGAATGATCCGAATACCCAGTTTGAATTCTACCGGATGTTCACCGATATCAAAGACACAAGTTTCCTGGATTCAAATGTCAATGTGCAGACCACAAGTTATTCTTACAAAATATTATCCGTAGATCAATGTGGGCTGGTAAGTCCTGATGGCAATTATGGCTGTTCTATTGTATTGAAAGGGAGCTCGATTCCTTTTGAAAATGATTTGGCATGGAACCCGTATCAGACCTGGACCAATGGCGTTTATAAATATGAGATCATCAGGCATGATCCTGTAATACCTGATCGTGTCGTAGGTACAACACAGTCTGGAGTTGTGAACTTTAAAGATGATACATTGAATTATGATGAAGGCGTTTACTGGTATCATATTGTTGCATTTTCGGGAGCAGATTCCAATTCAGCCAAAAGTGTTTCAAATGAAATAAGAATTGTTCAGAAGCCAATTCTCTACGTACCCAATGCTTTCACGCCTAACAGGGACAATATTAATGATAAATGGGGCTTTGTGCCTGTATTTGTCAAGGATTTTCAGATGAATGTTTTTAATAGATGGGGAGAATTTATATGGAGTACTGATGATCGTCATAAGCAGTGGGATGGGATGTATAAAAACGGCCAGCCTTCGAATGATGTTTTTGTCTGGCAGGTTCAGTACACAGGATGGGACAACAGCATCAATTTTAAAAACGGTTTTGTAACGACATTACCATAATCTATGTTTATTTCCTGATTTCCAGCTCAGAAACTACATCCTGGAGCCAGTTGACATTCGCTATGTTTTTTGTTTTACTTATTGTTTGCCTGAGCCGGGACAGGTTCTTTTCATAATTTTTTCCTCGTTCGTATGGTAGTTTGGATTTTAACAGGAATGCTTTTTTTGCGAAACGAATCAGGTTGTTATATACCTCAGCATTATCTTTTGAAATCAGTTTATTACGTCGCAGATAAATACCGAATGCCGAAACCAGGGCATAAAAACTTTCATCTTCTTCAAGTGTATAATAGATTTTAAGGAGCATGGCCTTGGAATCCAGGTTATAATAGATATCTGTAAACTCCACAGAGTTAAGCAGTTTTGTTGCTTTTTTATAGTCACCCGATTCGTAATAATAATTCGCCAGGTTATAAGTGTAAGAATTCTGTCGTACATCTTCCGGCAGCTTATCTTTAAAAATATTAATGATTTTGAAAGTCCAGTCATACTCTTTCAAGCGCAGTCCAATGGAGACAAAATTTTTAAATTCCCATTGCATATTTTTATTGTCAGCGAACACGAGTCCGTTATTCAGGATATGCTTATATATTTCATAAAGCTGGTATAGATAATCGGTATCTCCCTGGTTCAGGCGACGGATGCAATAATTTTGGGCATATCCATAAATAGACCGTAGTTCTTCAATAATGAAATTTGCTTCATTTTCCTGGGCAAGTTTTTTGAGTTGAAAAAAGTATATTTCATGTCCTTCGCTTGTAAGCATTAAGTACATATTTAGGTATATCTGGATAGCGGGATAGTTTCCGTATCGTTCGGGATGTAATTGAAGGTATGGTACTATGATATCCAACATGGTAAGATCGTATTCTACTGATAAAATCCGGCTTCGGTTTATCATTTCGCAGGCGTCTTTCAGCTTTTGTGCCATGAAAAACAGATCCAGTTGATCGGATTTGATCTGAAGGCTTTCATTGCCTGATATAGAGCCATGCAGCCTGAATCCATAGTCCCTTTCAGAGTACAACATATAAGTTTCGTAAAAATAATTGCTGTCACGAACCGGGCTTTGATCATGAAGCTGATCCATGTCTTTTTCTACCCCGTTTACCAAAGCATCAAGGTCTTTTTCATAAACAAGGGTCATTAATTTGAGCTTTTGCTGAAACCTGTTTTGGCGGTATCCATCAATGGATAAATATTCTTCAAGAAGATTTGTAAGTGCATACAAAAGATCGGTGAGCCTGCGGATTTCAAGCGATTTCCCTGGGAATAGTTTTTTCAAAACCTTTTCATTATCGATCTGGCTTTTATGTATCAATTCATCTGTATAAATCATGTTCAGCAAGGCAATAATATCTTTGCTATTATTGAAATACGGTGAAGAAACAAATCGTTTGAAGGAGTCAAGTTCGTCCTCACTGAGTTTCCTGAGGGTTCGGATGAGTTTGCTTTTATGCATGGGATAAAATATTGAGAATTACATAAAAAATCATGAAAAAATTATTGTATGTATTTGTAAATTAGATATATAATATATTATAAGTTCAAATATATGAATAAATTTGAATTGAGAACACGATGAATATGTATTTTTTCAGGCCTTGTTTTCTTCCAATCTTCGTATCGTCAATTTTAACATTTTACGTAACTTAGATTTTTAAAATCATGAAAGCACTAAAAAATCACCCACTGACGGATTCACTCCCGGGCTGTGGAAACGCTCCCAAAAGACTATTTTCTCTTTATAAATCAACTCGTAGCGCAATATGTTTTGCGACTCTATTGTTCGCAGGACTGCTGACGCCAAAACAGGGGTTTGGTCAGCTGAAGGGAACATATACGATTGATCCTGGCAAATCGGCCTCAACTTCCAATTATAAGGATTTTCATTCAGCTATATGCGACCTTGATTCGGGAAAGAGATATGATGGCGGAACGGCTAATGGAAAAGGGGTGAATGGTGCAGTTGTTTTTGAAGTAGCCAATGGAACATATAACGAGCAAAATACTCTCATTGCAATAAAGGGAAGTTCCCTCTCTAATACGGTTACTTTTACTTCAGCTTCAGGAGATAGTTCTAAAGCAATCGTAGAAACATCATTTTCCTCATCAAATCCGGAATACATATTAACAGTATCAGGGGCTTCAAATATTATTATTAACGATCTGACCTTCAATATGTCGGGAATTGGCTCTAATTCAGCTTCACCAGGCAGCTATGCCGGGATATTTCTGTCAGGTGCGGTGAATAATTTAAGCGTGACGCATTGTGCCTTTCTCAACAATTCCACTTTTGGTCCATATGGGATTTATAGTGTTGAAAATGCTGCATCAAGTGATAGCAACAAAGTTTTTACAAATAATCTATTTAACAGCACTATAAAAGCTATTTACATGATGTTCAGTGGAAACAATTCCACTCCGAATGAAAAATACACAGACATAGAAAATAATACCGTTATTAATACTAGTTCAGGGTTTTATTTGTATTCTCAGGATCACTTCACAATTAACAACAATTCCATTGGAGGAGGTGGGGGAAGTGCGCCTACGCAAGGTATTTATATAAGTGGTTGTACGAATCTAAACAGCCTGAGTTTGAACAATATTTATGCTGGAGAAGCGATTGCTATTATTAATACAAACTGTTCATCAGCCCATCACGGCCTGATATCTAACAATATCATCAATTCTTTCAATACCGGTATAAACATCAGTGGTACATCCTATTGCGATATATACTACAATAATATTTATACACAGTATAGTTTTTCAGCTCCCCTTTGTCTGTATATTTCTCAATCATCCTCAATCAATATTGAGAACAATTCGATGGAGACAGATCCAGCAGCCACGAGGAACTGTATACAAATTGATAAAAAGACCGACATTTCTGCTTGTGATTACAATAATTATTACAGTGCAGATTCTTTGGGAAGAATTAATAATTCTCCTGAAACTACGCTATCTGCGTGGCAGTCTGCAAGCGGGTTTGATAAGCATTCTCTGAACATTAATCCGAATTTTCACCTGACTAATGCGTTGAAATCGGATAATCCTTTATTGCTCGGAAAAGCTACTCCATTGTCCTCTGTGTCAGTAGACTTTCTTGGTAAGCAGCGAAGCAAAACTGCACCAACCATTGGTGCTTACGAATTGATTAATGCAAAACCGGGACTTTCGGGTACCTATACTATAAATCCTAATCTCCCGGCATCTGCTACAAATTACAAGGACTTAAATTCTGCATTTTCAGACCTTTCCAGTGGAGATCGATTTGATGGATTTGCCGCAAACGGAAAAGGTGTTGTTGGACCGGTAATATTGCAAATGGCTGATAGCATTTATAATTATGGTGGAACGCCTACCAATCCGGCCACAATTGCACTTTCTACAGTTCCGGGAAGTTCATCCACAAATACCATTACCCTTACATCGGTTTCTTCTGATAGTTCCAAGGTCATGTTTTCTAATGTAATATTTGGGTTAAATAATGTTCATAATGTTGTTATATCTAAAATCGGTTTTGATTTAAAATATACGGGTGGGTCAACCAGTTTTTTCATAACAGGCGGTTCAAATATTACCATTACACATTGTTTGTTCCAGACTATTCGTCAGAATTCAGGTATCATCAAATATGATACAGACACTACTGACAGTGTTTTTATTTCTCATAATAATTTCCAGGGTTCGGGTGAGAGTATGCTTTTGAATGAAGTGAAGGATTTAGTTGTGACTGATAATATCGTATCAAATGCATCAGTTTCTTCCGGATTGCCAAATGGACATTTAATGTTCTTCAGCGGCTTTGGAGACAGAAACCTTTTGATCAATAACAATACATTTCTACGCACTGTAGACACAGGATTTTCAATTGATTCTAAAGGTTATTATATTTCGAATAACAGGATACTGGCTCATACAGGTTTGGTTGTAGGTGGAGAAGATTCCACAGCAGATACCATTGTTAATAATACAATTATCACACACAAATATGGCATCGTTGACGGCGCATACTATGAATATGAGAACCTGGCTATATTGGATAATAATATATATACTGATTCGGTAGGTGAATCCGGAATTGGCGCTTGCATTTATGTAGACAATAGTTATGAACCATTCAATTCAATAATTGATAATAATATTGAGAATGGACCCGGGAGATCTGGGATATATTTTACCTCAACAAAGATGCGGGGAACCATTGATTACAATAACTACTATTATACAGATTCCTTCGGATATTTTGGGAAGAAGTATGCTGACTTTAAATCATTTCAGATAGCAACAGGCTTCGAAAAACACGGTTTAAACATTGATCCTCATTATGATTTATCCAATTCCCTGAAAACCGGAAATCAAGCCCTGGCTAATAAAGGAACTGCCATAAGTACAATAAGATATGATATATCAGGACTGGTGAGAAACAGCATATCCCCAACCATTGGAGCATATGAAATTCAGAATGTAACGGATAGTATCACAACCTGCAAAAACAGCTGTCTTGGCATGAAAGCTCCGGTAAGCGGCAGGAAATATCTTTGGAGCACAGGTGATACAACGCAGGTGATAACCTATTGTCCTACAAAGAATTCATTGGTTACGGTAAAAGTATGGACAGGTACATCAAGCAAAGACACTACAAACTATACTTATAAAAATTACCTGACCTTAAACACTTGTGTTTGGCCGGGTGATGCGAATAATGATGGTAAGGCTGACATAAATGATATGTTGAATATAGGAGTGGCCTATGGTGATCTGGGTTCAGCCCGCCCGAATGCAACCACTGCCTGGACAGGTCAGCCCTGTAAGGATTGGATTAGTTCATTCCAGAATGGTACCAACCACAAAGCTGCCGATTGCAACGGTGATGGTATCGTAGATAGTACTGACCTGAAACCTATTGCTTTGAATTTTTCCAAGACCCATGCTAAAGTTGCAAATGCCTTGAAAGGCAATCCGACCGATCCGCCATTAAGTGTATTATTTTCTCAGGATAGTGTTCAGGCTGGTGATTCTGTTACAGCTATTATTTCATTAGGTTCAAGTGCCATTAAAGCCTATAATGAATATGGACTGACAGTTGGAATAAGCTACGGAAATTATATGCTGGATCCTAAAAGCATAACTGCTGATTTCTCCAAATCATGGCTTGGAACCATTCATAAAAACATGATTGACCTGGTGGTAAATGATACAGCAGATAAAATCATCTATATTGGTATTTCGAGAACGGATCATAACAGCGTTTCTGGTGCAGGTGAAGTTGGGGCACTTTCTATTTATATGCCTGATAATGTTGCGGGAAAACGCGAGGTAAAACAGATTTTTGACCTGGCTATTGTAGAATACAAATCTATCAGCGCTAATGAGGGTAATATTTCACTTAATCCAGTAAGTGATTCAATCCTTGTTTACCAATACAAATCAGGGATCAATCCTGTCTATCTTAATAATGCTAAGATCACGGTATATCCAAACCCTGCGCAAAACAATATATATGTAAATACAGAAAATGAACTGATAACAGGAATAACTATTACGGATATGATGGGTAAAACGATCAGCCAGTTAACGAATGAGGGTTCTGTCGAAATGAATATACCTGTGAGTGCCTTGCATTCAGGTATTTATTTTATGGATATAAGAACACAATCAGGAACTTATAGAACCCGTTTCATAAAAGAATAATCCTCCTTGATATTTTTTTTCCAGGGGTTGCTTTCACTCAGCAACCCCTTTTTTATTGTCTTATGAATCAGGCCTGGTAAATGAGGAAGAAATGGTGATTTAAAAATCCTCGTAAAGCAAGTACTTTGCCCTGATCTTTTTAAAAGCATCTAGTCCGGGTTTCCAGGATTTGCGGATGTCGTCAGGACTCATTCCCTGTTGAATCTGTTTTCTCAGAACATCGGTACCGGCCAGCTTATCGAAAAAAGGCATAAAGAATTTATCCTTATTCGTTTCATCTTTATACAATCCGCAGAGCCAGAAAAGATAGATCTGGTTGCTGTTTTTGACAAAATCATTTGCAAAACGTGTCAGGTGTACCCCCTTGCACAACTGACCGTTATACATAGGGTTTTCTGCTTTTCCGGGTATGGGATGCGGGGTAAATTCGGTATCACTTTCAAGAAATCCTGGTTTGCCGATCAGCTCAAAAGGCATGCTGGTTCCTCTGCCGACACTCACATTGGTTCCTTCAAAAAGCCCAAGTGAAGGATACAAATAAATAGCAGCCATCGTGGCGAGGTTAGGAGAAGGAGCTATGGTCAAAACGCATTGCGTTTTGTGGGTGTAGCCCGTCACTTTTATTACATGTAGTTTGCACGTTTCACCTTTTTTCAGCCAGCCTTCACCGTTCAGCATTTCAGCGTATTCTCCACAGGTCATTCCGTAAACAACAGGAACAGCGTCCATGCCCACAAAAGATATAAAAGGTTTTTCCAATACAGGACCGTCAACATAAAAACCATTGGGGTTCGGCCTGTCGAGAACTATAAGTTCTTTCTTGTTTTCGGCACAGGCCTCCATCACGTAATGTAGTGTAGATATATAGGTAAAAAACCGGACTCCAACATCCTGGATATCATATACAACCAAATCAACATCAGCCAGATCTCCTGAATTAGGCTTGGTATGATTTCCATATAATGAAATGACAGGAAGACCTGTTTTTTTATCAATGGTATCTGCAATTTTGGCACCTGCTTCAGCTGTTCCCCTGAAACCATGTTCCGGGGCAAATATTTTTTTGACATTAATGTTCAAGGCCATCAGGCTGTCAACCAATGCAGTTTTCCCAATAACTGAAGTCTGATTGACCACAAGGGCTACCCGCTTTTCTTTAAGCAAAGGAAGATATTCCTGCATTTGCGCGTCACCGGGACTGAGCTGGCAAAATCCTTCTGTAGTGGTACCCAGAAAAACTGCGATTATAATGATTAGTTTTGCCGTACCAAATACAGTTGTTGTTTTGAAGTTTGAATTTTTCATAGCCAGCAGGATATCCTATAAGTCGCACCGGTCTTTTTCGAAGGCCATCATCCGCATCGCCCTTTTGGCAGTGGCGCTTAGTATTGCCGTGATGATCATCTCCGACGCTATCGTCATAGGTTTCCAGAACGAAATTAAAGAAAAAATATGCGCTTTTGCCTCACACATCGTTGTGGGCAATATGAAAAGCAATTTTTTATATGAAAATGATCCCGTAACTGTGGATAAAAAATTTGTTTCCGATATCCGAAAAATACCGGATGTGTCTAATGTACAGGTGTTTGCCACCAAGCCCGGGATCATAAAATCCGAAAACTCCATAGAAGGTGTGGTATTGAAGGGCGTGGATAAAAATTTCAACTGGGACTTTTTCAAGCACGAATATTTTGAAGGCCAGACCATTTCATACAACGATTCCTCGAGTTCTGATGATATCGTTATTTCCAAAACCATGGCTCAATTGCTCAACCTGAAACCCGGGGATGGCGTAATTATGTATTTTATAAAAGATAAAATTGATGCAAGAAATTTTACCGTTAGAGGCATCTACAAAACAGGGGTCGAGGAAATTGATAAGGTATTTATTTTATGTGATCTGAAACAGATACAAGAACTAAATAGCTGGAAACCCAACCAGGTAGGAGGCTATGAGATATTTCTGAAGGATTTCAACAAATTGGATACCGTTAACAGTCAGGTCCGTTTATTGACGGATATATCCATAGATACCAAAACCGTAAAACAGCGCTATCCCCAGATATTCGACTGGCTGGGATTGCTGGATGCCAATATCAGGGTGATATTGATATTGATGGCTGTGGTGGCAACCATTAATATGGTTACGGCTTTATTGATCATGATATTAGAAAGAACCAGGATGATCGGCGTATTGAAAACCCTGGGATCGCATAACTGGGCGCTTCAGAAAATATTCCTTATAAATGGTACGTCACTTATTGGGCTGGGACTTGCGATAGGTAACGCATTTGGTTTAGGCTTGCTGCTTATTCAGAAATATTTCCATCTCATAAAACTGCCCGAAGAATCCTATTATTTGTCTGAAGTGCCAGTGTATTTTCAGTGGTCGCATATTATTCTTATAAATGCCGGGGCCTTTTTAGTTTGTTCCATGGCATTGTTACTACCGTCAATCCTTGTGAGCCGTATTCGGCCGGTGAAGGCTATAAGGTTTGATTAATATTCCAAGTTCTTTTCTTTGCGCCCTTTGCGAAACCTTTGCGCTCTTTGCGTAAACAATTCTTACGTAGAGGTGGTGTCTAACTCTTGTTTTCGTAATTTTAAATTTATTTTCTTTATTTCTGTAACATTTCTGAATCATGCGCCGTCTCATGATAAATTAACAAAAAACAAACTAAAAAAGACGAACATGAAAAAGCTCATTTTAATATCACTTGCCTTTACAGGCCTGTTCATTTCCTCAGCTTTTGCGAACCAGGGACCAGGTAGATTTATTCATATCCTGGTGGTAAAGAAAATAACAAAACCGGTACAACTGGCAGCCCTTGAATTAAAAACGAAGAGTCTGATCCCTGGTTATTACTCAAACCCTGATGTGAACATTTATACCAGTCCGGCATCTGACTATATTAATATCAGCACGAATGCACAGGAAGACCTGACGATGCGTATATATGATATGAATGATAATGAAATAGCCCAAAGCGAAATCAGAGGTGGGCAGGCAAAATTATCAACCGAAGAACTTCCGGCAGGGACCTATACAGCAAGAACTTCTTTGAAATCAGGTGGTATCGTGAATGTTCAGAAAATAAATCTGTTGAAATAAATACTTGTAGAGAATTGTAATTGTTTGATCAAAAGCCGGTATGGATGCATACCGGCTTTTGTTTTTCCACCCCCTGCCCCCGGGGGTAGGGGGTGGTTTCCTTCATATCCTGTTTTCAATTATCTTTGTTAAAAATAAAATCCTTGTCCCGCTCAAACGAAATATCCTTAAAAGACGCCATCAACCAGCTTCTCAATGCTTACAAACTCAAGCCAAAGCTGAATGAAGCCCAGCTGACCGAACGGTGGGGGAGTATTGTGGGAGACATGATCCAGAAACATACCCTTCAGTTATTTATCAAAGGCAGCAAACTCTACGTAAAACTTGATTCATCTGTCATTCGACAGGAAATGCTGTATTCACGCACTTCTATTATAGAAAAAGTAAATGCCGAACTTGGCGAAAGGGTAGTGGATGAGATTATTTTTTTGTAAGACAAGTATATTTGTTGTAGAGACAAGGCAATGCCTTGTCTCTACAAATGGAGAATATAAATTATCAAAATCAAAATGGTGCGCCAGCCATTGATCATTGTTAACTGATCATTGATAATTGATCAATGCGCTTCCAGCCAGTTCACGCCATTTCCCATTTCTACTTCTATAGGAATCTGTAGGGGTAAGGCATGCCTCATTTTATCGCTTACAAATTCCTTAACCTCTTCAAGTTCCGGTTTGTACACATCAAAGACCAACTCATCATGAACCTGTAATAACATCCTTGTTTTGAGGTTGCGTTTTTCAAGCTCTTTGTGAATATTGATCATGGCTACTTTGATCATGTCGGCAGCAGTGCCCTGTATCGGAGCATTGATGGCATTACGCTCTGCAAAACCTCTGTGGGTGGCATTAGCCGAGTTGATGTCGCGCAGATATCTGCGACGGCCCAGGAGCGTTTCTACATAACCATGATCATGTGCAAAATGAATCATCTTTTGCAGGTATCCATTGATGCCTGGATATTGGGCGTTGTATTGTTTAATGATCTCTGCCGCTTCGGCACGTGGTATATTCAGGCGTTGCGACAAACCAAATGCCGATATCCCATAGATGATCCCGAAGTTCACCATCTTGGCTTTACGACGCATATCAGATGTGACTTCTCCCAAAGGAACACCAAAAACTTTGGCTGAAGTAGCGGTGTGAATATCAACCTTATCCTGAAATGCTTTGATCATCCCTTCATCGCCACTCAGCTCTGCGATCAGACGTAATTCGATCTGCGAATAATCCGCTGAAAGTAAAGTATAATCATCATTTCGGGCAATAAATGCTTTACGTATTTCGCGGCCCTTGTCTGTACGGATCGGGATGTTCTGCATGTTGGGATCTGTAGAACTCAATCTTCCAGTAGCAGCCACTGCCTGGTTATAACTGGTATGGATACGACCTGTAGCTCTGTTGATCAATAGAGGTAATGTATCAACATAAGTGGATTTAAGTTTTTGTAAGGAACGGTAATCAAGAATATGTTGCGCTATGCCATGTTTGCCTGCCAATAAAGTCAATACATCTTCCCCTGTAGAAAACTGTTTTGATTTTGCAGTTTTTTTGGCTTTGTCGTCCAACTGGAGTTTGACAAAAAGGACTTCACCTAATTGCGCCGGACTATTCAGGTTAAATTTCATTCCTGCGGCCTCATATACAGATTGTTCCAGGCTTTCAATTTCACCTTTGAGCTGAATGGAATAATTCTGCAATGCTTCCACATCCAGTCTGATGCCTTCGGCTTCCATATCGGCGAGGACATAGATAAGAGGAAGTTCAACTTCTTTCAAAAGTTTATCGGCATTATTTTCAACCACAAGAGGCTGTAGTTTTTCTTTGAGCTGCAGGGTAACATCGGCATCTTCACTTGCATAATCTTTAATGTCTTCCGGTTTCAGGTCGCCCATATTCAGTTGACCTTTTCCTTTTTTACCAATGAGTTCAGTGATGGATACCGGTTTGTAATTCAGGTATTTATTAGCCAGGAGGTCCATGCCATGCCTGGAATCTGCATCAATCAGGTAATGCGCCAGCATGGTATCATAAATTGGGCCTTTAATCGGAACACCGTAATTTTTCAATACCTCAATATCGAACTTGATATTCTGCCCGATTTTTTCAATCGTTTCGCTTTCGAAAATTCCTTTGAATTCATTGAGAAGCAAGAGATCTTCTTCACGGCTTCCGGGTGCGCCGACATAAAAAGCTTCGCCGGGTTTTACGGCAAAAGAAAAGCCCACAATATTACAGGTATGTGAGTCAATCCCTGTGGTTTCCGTATCGAAACATACTTCTTTAAAAGTGGATAGATAAGCCGCCAGGTTTTTACATTCTTCTATTGTGGACAGATATTTATAATCATGAGGGATATCCTCAATCGTCTTTAATTCCTGTTCTTCAATTACGACAGTTGTCTCAACTGTTATTTCAACTTTGGTGGGATTAGCAGGTGCATCAAACAATCCGCCCATTGATAATACGGCAGGTCTTTTAGCTGCACCATCTGCGCCAAAATATTTTTCTTTGAGTCCTTTGAATTCCAGTTCGTCAAATAAATGCCTCAGTTCTTCGGTATGTACTCCATCAATCCTTAGGTCTTCTTCATTAAACTCAATAGGAACATTAATATCTATGGTAGCCAGTTCTTTAGACATGATGGCCTGGTCAGCGAAGTTCCTTATGTTCTCACCAAGTTTGCCTGGAATTTTATCTTTATTGGCCAACAGATTTTCGACGCTTCCATATTCCTGGATTAGTTTTTTTGCGGTTTTTTCACCTACTCCGGGTACCCCGGGAATATTATCCACGCTGTCGCCCATCAAACCCAGGATATCAATTACCTGGCATACATCATTTATTTCCCATTTTTCTTTGATCTGCTCTACCCCCAGTTTTTCAGCTTTATTACCCATAAAGGCGGGACGGAACTGGTACAGATTGGGTTCCACAAGTTGTCCGAAATCTTTATCGGGAGTCATCATAAATACTTCAAATCCGGCCCTGGCCGCTTTTTTCGCTAATGTCCCGATCACATCATCAGCCTCGTATCCATCGAGCATCAGGTTTGGGATTCCCATAGCAGTTGCCAGTCTCACGATATAGGGAACAGCAATCGTAATATCCTCCGGTTGTTCCTGGCGCTGCGCCTTATAGGCTTCAAACTGCTCATGCCTGAAGGTGGGTTTTGGCGTATCATATACGATTCCGATATGACTCGGTTTTTCTTTTTCAAGAATCTCATTCAAACTATTGCTAAAACCAAAAATAGCTGAGGTATTCATTCCTTTAGAAGTGATTCGCGGGTTTTTGATAAACGCAAAATGCGCGCGGTAGATCAGTGCGAATGCATCGAGAAGAAAAAGTTTTTTAGGAGTATCAGACATGGGGGAAAGTTAGTGAATTAATGATTTGGTGAATTCGTGGATGAAGCAGTTAATCGAAATATTTAAAGTACAAATATAATCATTGAGGCTATTCATTTAAGGGTTATTTCACCATAAGCAGGATAGTTTGATTTTTTTCTTAACAATTTGGTAATACTTAAAACCTGTTTAGCTTTGCCGTCGAAATTTCTTTTCCTTAAACTAAAAAACTTATAAATTATGAAAACAAAAAATCTGGTTTTAGCGGCAATTGCATTGGCGGCAACTTTCCAAACGGCTAACGCTCAATTTTCAGCAAGACTGGATGTTGGGTATGGATTTCCTTCCGAAACCCAGGCAACCCAAGCAACAACCGACGCAAATGGAAACACAAAAATAATGCCCTACAGCTATGGACAGGGATTTAATTTAGCCCTTGCAGGTAATTATATGTTCAACGACAATATAGGAGCCGGGCTGGACCTCAATATGCTCTTTGGAACACCGACAACGCTAACAACTGTATCCGGAGGTATTACAGGAACGGAGAAAATGACGGGATCGCTTTTTGCAATAACACCCAATCTGATTCTTTCTGCGCACAAAGAAGGGATAAACCCTTATGGCAGGTTTGGCATTGTACTTGGTGTTGCTTCTGAAACGCAAACTATTACTGCATCCGGAACCGGAGCTCCATCAGGATCAAATATTAACGTCTACTCAGGGAATCTCGCCTTTGGATGGTATGCAGCATTTGGAGTACAGTTCCCGCTTTCTGATAATCTGAAGCTGGATGTTGAACTTTTTGACCGAAATGTAACTTATGCTCCAAGTACATTGACGAACACCCAGGCATTCGATGGTGCGCAGAAGGCAGATACACAAACGCTTGTAACTTCAAAAAGCAGCAATGCTTCAGCTAATACCCAATTAACATCTTACGACCCTTTCAGCAGTGTTGGTCTGAAAGTTGGCATTGAGATGAGTTTTGGTAAATAAGGATTAATGATGATGGATTGGCATCAAGCTTTGAATGCCAATCCATCATTTATTTTCGGACATTCTCTTCGAATGTGGTGTCTTTTAGAAAACAGTTAAATCGGACGGATTTAACGGGATTTTTTATCCTTTGCCAATTCCAGAGCATAATCCATCTGCGCATCCCTTTTCGCTAAAATTTCTTTGATTGTTGGCATAATTATATAATATGGCATCACGCCACGATCAGCTCTTTGGCTATCATCAATTTTCATTTCATACCTGATCAAACCGAATGAGACATTCATTTTTGAGTATGGCAAGTTTATATCCATCATGGCCCCACTGGTGTTTCCTCCATAAGCACCGCCGGTTTCCTCACCGATAAATTTACCACGATGATTAGCTTCGGCAATCGCACAAAATTCAGCGGTCGTTGAAAAACTTAAGCCATTAACAAGGAACCAGACATCACCCTGATAGTTATATGGCATTGGATTCATTATATTAAGATTATCATGAGCCATTGGCTTTAACCGATATTGTTTCGGACCGATACTATCCAACATGGAAGAATCCAGGTTGTTGTATGAGGAATTTGAGCGATTTAATTCTTTATATGGCAGGTTTTTAGTTACAGTAGTTAACGACCTGATATAAGCGAATTTCTGGTCTGTGAGATAAGCATACAGCAAAGAACCATATAAGTCTTTGCCGCCCCCATTATCACGAAGGTCAATGATCAGTTTATCCGTTATTCTATACCTGATTTCCTCAAAAGATGCCTTCAAAAAGAGAGGAAAATTTTCATTTGATTCCGCTAATGTCAGACTATCGAAACTGTTAATAGTTAAGATGGCTATATTGTCTATGTATTTTAATGTGAGTAATTTAGAATGGTTTGACACGTCCGAATCTTTTGGAAATTCTTTTCCGGGAATTGCATTAAGATCAACCTTCGCTATTGTTCCGTTCTCTGACTTATACCCAACCTTGAAAACCTGGGATTCCCCATAAACCATGTTATAATAAAACCTGAAGTTTTTATTGATCACATGATATTTCCGCGACTCATTAAAACCGTCCGAGGTCATGTAACGAAAGAGTTCTTTTTTGATATCATTGATAGCGATTCCATTTATTGAAATAATTTCAGTTTCGGGGGGCAAAGTATTTGCCGGTGACCATATTACAAATGCCTTGTTATGAATAAACCAGAGTTTTAACGGACAGAATATGGCAGTTTTTTCAAAGTAAGCTTTTACTTCAGGCGGTGGACTACAATATAGATGACCATCGTGAAGATTACTCAAAATAAACTTCATCATTTTGTAGGACTGCATGGTAGAAGTTGTTTCATTTATTGAAGTATAACAACTGTCAAATAGTTTATCAGTGTTCGATTTACTTGAATATCTGTATAAGGATGGATAATTTTCATAAAGTGATTGTTTCAATACCATAAAATCCTTCCTAAGGCTGTCAGCATTGCCGGTTTGATTGAGATTTTTGTTTTGCCCAAATGAACAAAACGCAGAAAAAAGAAAGAAAATCAGAATGGTTATTCGTTTCAAATCAAGGTTTAAATGGTGTAAAAATTGATATCCTTTTAAATGAAAATGGTTCAACTCGGGCTAAATTAAAATTGTAAAAGACGCGTCATTCTTTTCGCTATTTTTGTACTTGAGCAATTCAAATGTACGCAATCATTGACATAGAAAGTACGGGAGGTAACCCCAAGAAGGACAGGATCTCAGAGATTGCTGTTTTTATTCATAATGGTAAGCGGGTCATTGAGCAATATTGTACATTGATCAACCCCGAGACTTATATCTCTCCTTTTATTGTAGCACTCACCGGTATCTCGAATGAAATGGTTGCCGAAGCACCCAAATGGGCAGAGGTTGCTGCTAAAATTGATGAGATTACCAAAGGCAGAGTTTTCGTCGCGCACAATGTTCGTTTCGATTATTCTTTTGTAAGCAATGAGTTTAAGCGAATGGGTTTGCGGTATCAGCGGAAACAGTTGGATACGGTGAGGCTCAGCAGGACTATTTTACCGGGTTTGACTTCCTATAGCCTTGGTAGGTTATGTCAGCAGGTGGGTATTCCTATCGAGCACAGGCACAGGGCTTTTGGTGATGGTGCGGCTACAGCTGAATTGTTTAATGTGCTGCTGCAGAATGATCACAGAAAATTTATCATTGAGTCCCTTAAAGATGAAATAACCCAGAGTATAATGCCTCCTAATTTAAGGAGGGAATTCCTGGATGACCTGCCGGAAGAGACCGGCGTTTACTATTTCAAAGATGAGCGCGGCAAAAATCTATATATCGGCAAGAGTACCAATATCCGTAATCGAATCATCAGTCATTTTTCGGGGGATATGAACCATGAAAAATATTTCGGTTTGAAGCCTAAGATTTTCAGTGTGGATTATGTGGTCACAGGGAGTGAGTTGGTAGCCTTACTTCTTGAATCTCATGAAATAAAACGATGGATGCCACCCTTTAATGCGGCACAGCGCCGAAAGAAATACCGCTATGGTATTTACCAGGAACCGGATGAATATGGATATATCAATTTTAAGGTAAGCCTGTTAAAACAGGAAGGAGAACCATTGCTGGCAGTAGGTGGCCGACGTAGTGCAGAAGCTATCCTGACGGGACTGGCAGACAAATACAATCTATGCCTGAAGAAATGCGGCCTGGAAGATACCAGTGATGCCTGCCTTAATTTTTATGAAGGAAAATGCAGGGGAGCCTGCAAAAATGCCGAACCTGTTGAAGAATATAATCTCAAGGTATTGCAGGCCATAGGCAGCTATAAATACAGGAAGCCTGACTTCGCTATTGTGGGCGAGGGAAGAAGTCCTAACGAGCGTTCGGTAGTATATGTTGAAGATGGCAAATACCTCGGTTATGGCTATTTTGATGAATCAGAAGAAACAGGCTATACTTTTGAACAGCTAAAAGACAACATCAAACTGTTACCCGACCATCCGGATCTGCATGGGATTATCCGGTCTTATGTACTGAAGAACAGGAAGGGACAGGTGGTGGTGTATAAGTAATTACGAATTCAATCCGGATAATAACCAATTTTCACAGATACGCCTCTATCAGTTTGTTCAAATGTCGCTTCTGATAATCCTCCATCAAAATACCAACTTAAAGTCAGATTATTGGTTTGATGATCTCCTGATAAAGTGTTTTTGATCATGAGTTTACAGGTATTATCTTCATAATTGAAATTATCAGAATTCAAACTGTCAGGCATATACATTTTGAGTTTGTCATTGAGCAATAACCTGATATAATAATATCCGTTTGCGATAGAAATGTTTTTAATAAACATGGAATCAACCAGCGACATGGAGTCCGGTTTTTCAATGCAATAAGATTCATTTACACTATTGGTCACTTTCAGAAAATCACAGATTCCGATGTGTTCAAGCGCTGCTGTGTCAGGTAGCTTGTTTTTATACAAATACATCTCAGGACAATAGCCTGTTTTACCTTTATAGCTTATCTTTAGCCAGTGGCATGACAACATCCCGGAATTGAATTGCTTTTGCGACTCTTCTAAAATTTGTACTTCTGCATTGTAGGGTATTTTTCCCGTTTTCCTGGAAACGTCACTGGCAGTGTGGTACATATAGAGCCCATTACGAACAAGGATATGTCCTTTGTGAATATTATCATCAGCACTCTTAGTGGCAAGTGAATCAAACAAGCTCACCGAAAATACGAGCAGCGCTATTTTAAGAATGAATATCCTCATTTGCATAATCTTGCGTCAGCCAATTATCAAATCATCACATTAGCACATCATCACATTGTTTTCTAAAACTTCATTTCCAATGAGAAATTCAATCTCCGTGCCGTAAGATAAGACGGTACCGCCCAATGGTTTCCGTCAATATCTTCCACCCATAAGTAAGAGACCGTATTATTAATATTTAATAGGTTAAATACTTCAAGGCTCAGCCAGATGGATTTGAAAGCGCCAATGAATTTACTGTTGGTATGTTGTTTAGAAGCGTTCCACAACATTTTGGAGAACCCAATATCCACCCTTTTGTAAGGAGGCAAACGCAGTGTGTCTTTGTACAAATTAAGTCCCGGAGGGCCGAAAGGCAATCCTGTTCCGAAAACAAAATTCAGATGTACTTTATAGGTAGGGTGACCCGGAAGATAATCCTGGAAAAACATGGAAAAACGAACACGCTGGTCGGTTGGCATCGGGATAAAACTGGCATAATCCGGTCCGCCATTAACCTTTTCAGCTGTTTGAAGGATGGATAGACTGATCCAGGAAGGTTCTTCATTTACAAGGTTGCCGTGCAACTGGAAATCAACCCCTCCGGCATATCCTGTGGCATTATTATTACCCAGGTAAATGATATGCACATCATCTATGCTGTAAGGGATGAGGTCCCACATGTATTTGTAATACAGGTCAGTAGTAAACTTAAAGGGTCTGTTCCACATATTGAAAGTGAGATCCTGGCTCATGATAACGTGGGAAGATTTCTGAGCCCTGATCCCCGGTACCAGTGTTCCATCAGGGGCAAACAGTTCTTTGAAAAAAGGTGGCTGCGAATAGATGCCTGCCGCAGCTTTCAGCACAATATGTTTTTTCAGCAGAGAATCATCATAGCCCCCGGCGATAATTTTGCGGTTATAGGGTGCATTTGGTTCATAACTGAACTGAACCCTGGGGCTAAGAAGCATTTCATGATTATAATCCCAGTAATTGCCTCTTAAGCCAACATAGAGGTTTGAATTGTAATCTTTATCCAGTAAGATATTTCCCTGTGCATATGCGCTGTATCGGTTCCAGCTCGCATTTACGGAGGAAAGAACATAATCGTTCAATTGGATGGATGTACGCGGATGACCGCTTTGCG
>JABDBQ010000037.1 GCA_013288555.1 Bacteroidota bacterium
GAGTCCCATATCCTGCCGCCTATTAAATATGACCAACTGAATTAAATTAGTGATGAACTAATTAAATTTCTATTTGGGTACATTTTTATCTTTCCTGAATTGATTCCATTATCCTATCATGTGATATGGATGTCTCCCACTGACGATAAACCTGGAAAAGCTGAGGCAATAAAAAACCCGGATGCGAATGCACCCGGGTTTTTATCAATTTATTTAAACCGACCTGGCTTAGTTTTTGAGCAGATCAATTTTGCGGATCTGAACGGATTGGCCACTGATGACCCTCACAGCAAAAGCCGGTACCCGTTATGTATGGGTGGGTGGTGCTGCAGGCCATGTAAACGACTGGAACCAATCCGGAAACTGGACCCCAAGCTCAGGATACCCGGGTTCAGGAGGTTCTACTACAGACGCAGCTGTAATTAACTCAGCCACAAACGAACCCACGCTTAATATTTCTGTCACAATTGACAGTTTATTGATTAATGCTTCCGCAACTTTATCCTATACTGCAGGTAATGTTTTGACGATTACAGGTAATGCTGTAATTGGGCCAAGCACTACCGGTGGCGGAACCTCTGCAACGCTCGATTTCAGCAGTGGAACCGGCAATGGAGTTGACCTGAGCATAGGTGGAACCATACGTGGTTTTGGTAATCTCAACTTATATGGAACGGGTCAGATCGTTCAAATCGGAGGAGATATGCTTATCAGTGGTTTTAAGGCAAATGATGGCGCAAATCTTGGCTCTACTGTCAGCCTTAATGGTTCAAGTGCACAATCCATAAATCCGGGAAATACCGGATCATCTTCATATCAGTACGATTATTTAGCCATTGACAATACTTCAGTTGGTGGAGTTAGCATAAACACCAGCGGGCATTTAGAAATTGATGCTGATTTATCTGGAAACGGAAAGTTAAATACAGGTACAACCAATATACGCCTCGTAGGAAACCTTTCAATGGGAGCAAATAAATTTAATGTGGCCGGTAACGCAGAAGAGCTTGATTTGGAAGGAGATAATTCGAACTATTTAACTACTTATCAGCAAAACATTTCGCATGCACAGACTTTTTACTTTGTTGATGTTTATAACCAGGATGTCTTTTTAGGTGGAGATGTAACTATAAAGAACCGATTAAATTTTGATGGCGATGGAGATATAGTTCTTCAGGGAAACAATCTGGATATTAGTTCAGGTGGCATTACATGGGGAATTATTTATGGTACAACTTATACCACAGGTGAAATTGTAACTGATGTAAGTTCCAGTGGATATTTAAAACTGACAACTTCAGATGCAGGCATATTATTCCCTGTGGGTACCGTTAGTAATTATGACCTTGCAGGAACTGGCCAGACACCATCTTATACCCCTATTACTTTCACTGCACCTTCAGGTACCAATCCTGTATTGAGTGTAAGGGTAAAAACTGGGGTAACTGACAAAAGCGGCGGAGCAGTTAGCACTGTTGTAAACAAAACCTGGGTAGTACAGCCGGCTACAACATCAAAAACTTTTGCATTCGAAACCGGATGGGCAGATGGGAGTGGTTTTGATGAATCTGGAACAGTGGACCATACAGCAACTTTTGTTTCATACAGGTATGCTGAAAATGTCGATTGGAAACCGAATACTACTGCAGGCAAAACAGCTCTTGGTATTACAAGCGGTTCAGGTGGTGTCGCTGGATCCCAGGATAGTATTTCAGGTGGATCACTTGCAATTGGTACAGATTTGCACACTACTGTATATATCGCCACGGGTTCTAGCGTGGCAGCCCTTCCGGTTACCCTTGTTTCTTTCGGAGCACAATACCAGAATGGTCATGTAAACCTGAACTGGACTACGGCATCAGAGCAAAACAATGCTTATTTTGAAATAGAACGTTCTATAGATGCCACCAGCTGGACCAATATCGGCCAGGTACAAGGACATGGTACAACAGATGTTTATAACAGCTATGTATCGGTAGATAACCTCGCAGGAGTTATCCCATCAGGAAGCTTGTATTACAGGCTGAAACAAGTGGATTTCAATGGCAAATTTACTTATTCAATGATCAGGTCTGTAGATCTGTCCAATCCGGGTCCGTCTATCGCTACTTATCCAAATCCTACCAGCAATATCCTTAATGTAAACTGGACCAGCGCTACTGATGACAATGCAGTGGTTCGACTGGTAAACATGAGCGGTATAAATGTATATGAGCAAAATGTAAATGGCAAAGGTTTGATCCAGCAGAAAATAGATATGAGTACACTGCCTTCAGGGGTTTACTACCTGCAGATCATATCAAACAATAGCAGCACGGTAAACCTGCCTGTCTATAAAAATTAAAGAAGAGTCACAAAAATCCAATCTTGAAAAAGGCGCTCCGAAACGGGCGCCTTTTTTTTTTGCTTTACAGCTATCATAAGCAGAAGCAAACTGGAG
Organism: Bacteroidota bacterium; assembly: GCA_013288555.1. Taxonomy (GTDB): domain Bacteria; phylum Bacteroidota; class Bacteroidia; order CAILMK01; family CAILMK01; genus JABDEJ01. The sequence continues at coordinate 2,441 of JABDBQ010000037.1, forward strand.
TTTTGGCATATTTGTCATAACTTTGCCGGGTTATTCACGTTAAAAACATACTAATGAATCCTAAGTTAAAGATTGGCATCCTGGGCTGTGCATTTGCTTCAATGGTATTATGGGGTTGCGGACAAAGCACTTCCAAAACAGATAAAAACGGAACTGACGAGGCTGCTACTGCGCCAGCCGGAAACGTAGGCAAAATGGAGACTCAGATCATGGATCTTCACGAAAAGACCATGATGGATATGGACTCTATTGTGGCCCTGAAAAAAAGCCTGAAAGCCATTGCATCCAGGGTTATCGTCACCGGGCCAGATAACGACAGCATTCAGGCTAATTTAACAAGACTTCAGAAGGCAGATGATGCCATGATGGACTGGATGAACCAGTATAATGAGCCGGACAAAAAAATGGCGGAAGACAAAGCTACCGCTTATCTAACGGACCAGCTGAAAAAAATACAGGATGTATATGCTGAAATACAACATAGTATGCAGTATGCAAGTGCTTACGTGAAACTGAAAAAATGATGAATTACAATTATCAATTATCAATGATCCGCAATAAAGTATCGGTAATTTGTCTTATCGGGAGCATGGCAGTCCTTTTTGCCGGATGTAGTGATCACGCTAAAAATGCTGGGCGGCTGCCTTTTTTCGGACCACGACAAGGCACTTATACGCATAGGGTAAAAGGTGAACTTAAAACAGATACTGTGTATCATATCATCCCGAATTTCAGGGTTCAGGACCAGGATGGAGACTCTGTATCACAGGATAATTTTGCCGGGAAAATATACGTGGCCGATTTTTTCTTTACTTCTTGTCCAAGTATTTGCCCGATTACGGAAGCCAATCTTCTTGAAGTCCAGAAATCATTTGAGAATATCGCCGATTTTAAAATGATTTCGTTTTCCATTGACCCAAGGCACGATAGTGTGAGGGTATTGAAAAATTATGCCAGCCACCTGAGGGCCAATACAAAACAATGGTATTTTGTAAGGGGCGATGAAGACGAGATTGATGACCTGGCCCAGAAAGGATTTATGGCTACGGCACAAAAAGACAGCGCTACGCCGGGCGGATACCTGCACAGTGGGGCATTTATGCTTATAGATAAAGACAAACGCGTGAGAGGCGTTTATAATGGCACAGACAGTGCAGAAGTGAAGCGTCTGATACATGATATTCCAATACTATTTAAAGAGTATGGCCAGGATATCAATTCGAAACCTATTGCTCTTAAGAATGACCCTGAATAGAAGTTTCATTGCTTTTATTTCAATCAATCTTATCATTTTAGCCAATTGCAGCTGCAATAACCTTTCAGAAAAAGAAATCGTATACCGGCAAAGTTTTGAATCCGGTAAAGCCCTTTATAACGAACGCTGTGCCAATTGTCATAAGCAGAATGGCGAAGGCCTTGGGGCACTATATCCTCCTGTTAGAAATTCAGATTATCTTAACGCCCATTGGAAACAGTTGCCTTGTATCATTTATCGCGGATTAAAAGGCCCTATGAACGTGAATGGTGTAAATTTTGACTGGGAAATGCCAGGCAATAAAACGATGGATGAAATCCAGATGTCAGCCCTGCTTACCTATATGCAAGACCGTTGGAGAGGGTTAAATACCGTTGTGAGCTATGAAGAAGCAAGAAAGGATATCAATGAATGTGAAGATTCAGGAGTCAGGAATCAGAAGTCAGGAGTCAGGAGATAGAACTATTTGAAGATTTAGGTCCCGAGCGTTCGGGATGAATATGTTGATAATACGATACTGTTGAAAGTTGCACCATTCCCCTCCTTTAGTAAGGAGGGGTGGCCAAAGGCTGGGGTGGTTCGGTCCGTACGTTCCGAATTGAAATAATTGCGCTCCTTTCCGCTCTAGTTAGGTGTTGTCACCTATAATTAAAACTGTTAACTTTTTTTAGGACTATACACAGTACTATAAATGCTGTTCAACCATTTCAGCGTTAGATAAATAGATAAAATCACTAAACTAAATAACATTGAATCTTAATTGCCGGAAATTAGAAGTTTGTTTACGGCAATACCCTGATTCGAAATCACTTTAACAAAGTACAACCCATCTGAAATAGTAAAGTTTACATTAATCTCGTTGTTATGTATAAATCCATTTGACTCATAAATAAGCCTTCCATTAATGTCTGTAATCATATATTCCTGAATAACTTCTGACGAATTAATGGTAAATTTACCTGTACTTGGATTGGGATAAATGGATATACATATTTGGTTCTCAGGTTCTTCTATATTGCTTGTATGATCTGGCGTGTATTGCCAGAAGGCAGTCTGAAAAAATCTCATACCAATGCCTGTGCCAACATACGCATAATTACCAATGCTAAAAGCTACTGGGTTTGCAGAAAAATAGCTAACATTATTTGTCATTTGAGTCCATTGTTTGGACGAGGTATCGTAAATCCATAGATCATTTGATATACCTTGATTTTCAACGTAGCCAAAACCAATATACCCAATTCCGGCAATACTGAATCCGATGCCACCATATCTTCCTAATGATATAGGACTTGATATTTGTGACCAACTATCAAAAGCCGTATCGTATTCCCAAAAGTCATTTAATTTATTAAGGTTGCTATCAGCACCTGTTCCAATATAAATTTTGCCACCGTTTGCAAACGCAATTGCGTAGGTTCTTGGCAATCCTGGAAAATCGGATTTCCTTAACCAGTTATCTTTTATAGGATCATATTGCCAGAAATCATTTAAATAGCGCCCTTTCATGGTCAATGTGGCACTCATTGCTCCCAGGCCAAAATAAGCTTTTTCGCCTATTCCAAGGGCAATTGCGTTAGATCTTGGCAAACCTGGTAAGTTTGCTTTTTGAGTCCATAAATTTTTAGCTGTATCGTATTCCCACAGATCATTTTTGCAATGAAAAAGTGAGACTTTTCCAGTATCTTCTGCTATGCCGCTGCCTACATATCCATTATTCCCTATACTAAAACTTATTGCTCCAAATCTTCCAGAATCGCCAATATCAGATCTGTTTATCCATGTATTATTATTAGAATTAAACTCATAGAAATCCTTATAAAATGATATATTGTTATTTTGTGGATTATAACCTGCACCAACGAATCCTTTTCCGCCAATGCTAAATCCAATGGCTTCCATTCTAGCGTCTCCAGGAAAATCTGCTTTCTGTGTCCAAATATCCTGTGCATTCGAACTTAAACCGGCGAGCAATAATCCGGTAAGGGCAAATAAAGTTATTTTAGTCATTTACGCCTTCTTATTTTGCTTTATCAAAATTGGCTTTTTCCGATCTCGAAACAAAATTGATTTTTGGACCTTTATCGGAACGTTTTACAGATAAGCCTTTATAGATATTTATATAAATATTTGTTATTTAAATATTTATCGTTAAAAAACAATTGAAGATGTCATAACAAGGCTGGTAAAGGGGTTAATAAATAAAGGAAATTAGTTTCCCTTCCTGATCTTTTGTTCTATCGCTGAAGTAGAAAACCCTTTTAGATAAGGCAACAGCACCACGCTGCCACCGTTTTTAATCACAAAGTCAGCGCCAACCACCTGGTCAACAGCATAATCAGCGCCTTTGACGAGAATATCAGGTTTTAAAAGTGCGATGATTTCAGCTGGTGTATCTTCATCAAATAAAACTACCGCCGACGTAAATTCCATAGCTGAAAGTATAAAAGCCCTTGAATCCTGGTTTTGTATCGGCCGATCCGGGCCTTTTAGTTTTTGTACAGATTGATCTGTATTTACGGCAATTATCAGTTTATCCCCAAGGCTGGCCGCTTTGGCCAGATAATCCACATGCCCGGGATGGATAAGATCAAAACAACCATTGGTGAAGACAATTTTCATGCCTTCTGACTTCCAGGCTGCAATCTGTTCTGCCAGTTTATCTTTAAGAAAGAGCTTCTGCCTTATCTGATTCAGGGAGGTCATTTGCTTTTAATTTTTTAAAGGCAATTGAAAAATAAATAAATGAAAATCCACCTATAAGTATGATCACCATTTCCTGGAAAGTATGTGCCACCAAAGCAAATGTACGGCTGTCTTCCTGGCTTAAACCATAAAGCATAAGAGTTTGGGTAACTATAACATGATAGGCTCCTACCCCTCCGGGTACCGGGGCTACAAATCCAAAGCTACCCATGCATAATACAACAAGTGCAATGGTCGGCCCGAGTCCAGCCGTGGAAGGCAGCGCGAAAAAGCAGATGTAAACCATAAAATAATACATCACCCAGATCAATGCCGACTGAAGAATAAACATCCAGAGATTATCCAGCTTGCTTATGGTCATAAAGCCTGTTTTAAAGCCATCAACCATGTTGAGGACCTTTTTTACCAGGGCATGTTCCTTAAATTTGCTATACAGAAAAACAATGGCGCCTACCAGGAAAAGGAAAATAGCTATCACAACAATCAGCATGGCCGAAGTAAAAAGCTTACCGGCCTGCCCGGGCGGATTGATGCTGCGATTGTAAAAATCGACGAAAAAGCCACTGATCTTATTGAACTGTAATATCAAAGTAAGTATAAGAATCAGCAACAGCGAAATAACATCCACGAGCCGCTCTATGATGACCGTGCCGATGAGTTTATCCACACTTATTTTATTGGTGCGGTTTAATACTACACATCGGCTTACCTCTCCGAGCCGGGGAACGGCAATATTGGCAAAATAGCCGATCATTACAGCCAGGAAAGCATTAAAATGTGAAACTTTATATCCAAGAGGTTTAATGAGCAAAGCCCATCTTGTGGCACGAAACCAGTGTGAAAGAATAGCTACGAAAAAAGCAAGAATAAGATACAGGTATTTGATTTTGGAAACCTGTTTTGCAACGTCACTGAAGTTTTCGTTCCGATACACCAGCCAGAAAAGAAAAATGCCGATCGCAAGGAACGCAAGATTCTTTAAGATATTGAGGAGTTTTTTCAAGGATTTATTTTCAGCACATTATTTATTTTGCAAATGGCACAATGACTGGTATTTAAATCACATTATTTTCTTTGGGAAACAAAAGTGTCGGCTTGAATTGCTTGGCTTCTTCAAAATCCATCAACGCGTATGAAATAATGATAACGATATCACCAACCGCGGCTCTTCTCGCTGCGGGACCGTTCAGGCAAACCGAGCCTGATCCACGGGGTCCTTTAATAATATAGGTCTCGAGTCTCTCGCCATTGTTCACGTTAAGTATGTGCACTTTTTCACCTTCTATCATATTGGCTGCATCCATCAGATTTTCATCGATAGCAATGCTGCCAACATAGTTCAGATCGGCCTGTGTGAGAACCGCCCTGTGAATCTTTGATTTTAAAACTTCTATAAGCATAAACGAATGGGAATTGTTTCAGGTTTTCAAAAAACGAACACTATAATCGCTACTTTTCAACCTGTTTACGAATCATACCAGTATATTATCAATCAACCTTACATCTCTTATCCAGACCGCTGTAAGTATTGCCAAAGGCTCGTTGTTTTTATTAAAATTTAGTTTTTCAAGCGTTTCGGCGCTGCAAATATCGAAATAATCCACGTTATATTTTCCATTTGCCATCAAATCAAACATAGCCTGCTTTTCAATCGTTTCAAAACTAAGGTTTCCTGCACTTATTTCATGTGCAGCCCATGTTAAGGTTTTATAAATCATTGCTGCTTGTTCACGTTCATCAGGGCTGAGTCTTTGGTTTCTCGAACTCATCGCTAGTCCATTCTTTTCGCGAACCGTAGGGCATTTTAAAATTTCGACCGGCATCTGATAGTATGCGGTCATCATTTTAACAATAAGATACTGCTGGTAATCTTTCTGTCCAAAAAACGCCTTATCAGGCACAACAATATCCAATAATCGTTTTACCACTGCTGCCATTCCCGCAAAATGCCCCGGACGATGGGCACCATCCAATATCATACCTATCGGGCCCGGGTCGAATGTGATATGCTTAAATGATTCATCAGGATAAATTTCTTTCGCGTCAGGAACAAAAAGACAGCTACAGCCTGTATTTTCAAGAATTATTTTGTCGGATTCTATGTTTCTAGGATACTTCGTGTAATCAGAAGGATCGTTAAACTGGGTAGGATTAACAAAAATGCTGCAAACGGTTACATCACATTGCCTGCTGCTTTCTTCAATAAGAGAAATGTGCCCGGCATGCAAAGCCCCCATTGTGGGTACAAACCCAATAGATTTCCCAGCCAATCTTGCTTTATCAAGGTATTCATTTAAATCAATGATCGAATGGTAAATATTCAGCATATTGGCACGGAAAAGCGCGCAAAACTAAGGTTAATTTTTTATACTCAGGTTTTTTCAGTAATTTTGCAGATCATTTATAAATAGCCTGGTCCGGGAAAAACATTTTATATGCAAAAACAGAAAATCTTATTTATCACACATGAATTGACGCCTTACCTTGAACTGACAGAAATGGCAGACATTGCTAGGGAATTGCCACAGCACATGCAGGAGAACAATATGGAAGTACGTGTTTTTATGCCCAGATTTGGGATGATTAAAGAAAGAAAGCACAGGCTTCACGAAGTAATAAGGCTTTCCGGAATTAATATCCCCGTTGGAAATGAAGATAATCCGCTGATAATCAAGGTAGCTTCGCTCCCGTCAGCGAAAATGCAGATATATTTTCTTGATAATGAGGACTTTTTCAACAAAAGGGATTATTTCCGCGATGAAAAGAAAAAGTTTTATGCCGATAATGACGAAAGAGTAATCTTTTTTAACAAAGGTGTCATTGAAATCATATTAAAACTGGGCTGGATCCCGGATATCGTACATTGCCAGGGATGGATGAGCAGTCTGGTACCGATGTATGCCAAAACAGTCCTTAAAAACGAACCCGTATTTAAAAATACCAAGTTTATATATACCGTTTACGATAATGAGTTCACTGAAAAACTGGGTAAAGATTTTATAAGCAAGGCAAGCATGCCTGCTCAAAATCAGGATGGATTTAAATTCCTTTCAAACCCTGATTGTAATGACCTGGTAATGACTGGCGTAACCTATGCCGATGGCGTTATTATGGGAACCCAGGACCCGGATAGTGAACTTATGTCATACATTATCAAGCAGGACAAACCTGTTTTGCCTTTTCAGCAATATGGGACAGAAAATTTCGTTGAGAACCATTATGAATTTTACAACAGCCTGCTTGAAAACGGTGTTCTCGAAGCAAATAAATAGATCCATATGGTTTTTTGCGCTGGTTCTGCTATTTGGATGCAATAAGCCCGGAAACGATTACCTCATTTCCGGGTCGGGCAAAGGATTGCTTGGCACACAAAAAACAGATACCATAAGCCTGAACCTGGTTACAGATTACTGGCCTTCGATACCGGAAGCCGAGAACCTGAGCGTTGACAATATCGGTACCATTAATGACCCGATTTTTGGCCGCACTACCGCAGGAATATATACCCAGGTAAGGATAGGAGATCCTGTTGGTCCAAACTGGTCCAAAACTTCTACCATGGATTCGCTGGTACTGACACTTAAAGTTTCAGACACAGCAGCCCCGATTGGTAACAATAATTTTGCGGGCCAGACCTGGCATTTGTGGAAAATGGCCAGTGGATTTGGTTCGGTAGGCACCAATGGCTCAAGCTATTATCCGTCTGATACCTCTTTCCCTGCTTGGGAAATTGGCCATGCACTGGTACGTTATAATCCAAGAGACAGTGTGTTGACTTTGACTTTGAATAGTGCTGCTATTAACAGTGTTTTCAGGGATTCATTGTTTGACAGCACAGGCAACAGCGCTATATTTACAGATCCTACAGAATTTGATATATTGATGCATGGCATTTTAATCATGCCCGATACTGTTCTGTCAGGAGGCGGAAATAATGGTGAAATTGCGCCTTTTAACCTGGCAAATGATACAACACATTCCAGGCTTACCGTTTATTACAGAACCAGTGGAAGCAGTACAGAACAAAACTGGTATATGTTTATGAATAACAGCCCGGAAAAGGTGAATGTGTATTCTCATAACTATAAGAATTCTATAGCATGGAAAAACAATGGGGTTACCGGAAAATCGGTCGATAAGGTTTATGTACAGTCGATGGGCGGCATGAAATGCATAGTAACCATGCCGTATCTTGCTAACATAGTCAAAGACAGTATGATCGCAATAAACCAGGCTGAATTCATATTCCCCAAAGTGGATTCTGCGGCAGATCCGTTCAATAGCTACAATCCTCCTAAAATCCTTTTCAGGCCGAGGGCTTATAACGGAACGGATAGCCTTACCAATTTTTCAGATGACATTACTGATTATTTCCTTCAGGAATACCAGACCAATTCAAAATCTTATAATTACCTGATGACCAGGTATATTCAACGACTTGTATTTAATTACAGAAACAAAAAAGGATTGTATCCCCAATACGGCATCAATTTATCTGTACCACCTGATAATCCGAATTCCCCGGGGAGGGTAATTTTATATACACAAAATACAGGCAACAAAAACAAGAGGCCGAAATTGGTGATAACCTATACCAAAATAGTTGACGGAAAGTGATTATAGAATTAAAAAACGACGCGAAGCCGGAAACGGTTGAAGGGATAAAAATCTTTCTGGAAGAAAAAAATCTTCCATACCGTTTTCATCATATCTATCAAAAAGATGTCTTTACCGTTGTGTCAGAAACGGATGAGGAAGTGCTAAATATTCTTGGCAAAATGACCGGGATAGATGAGATCATCCAGGATAAAAGCGAATTTCCACTGGCAAGCAAGTCGTTCAAAAATGAGCCGACCTCATTTTGCGTAAAGAATAATATCATTGGCGGCAACAATATAAATATTGTTGCAGGACCATGTTCTATAGAATCTGAAGAGCAGATTTTTGGCATCGCGGAATTTCTAAGCAAATCAGGAATAAAATTTATCAGGGGCGGAGCGTATAAACCAAGGACATCTCCCTATCGTTTTCAGGGGCTGGGACTTGACGGACTGAAGCTGATCCGAGCTGCAGCAGACGAATATGGACTGGCAGTAGTAACGGAAGTATTGGATTCATCACTGATCGACCAAACCTATCCTTATGCAGATATATTGCAGATCGGCTCCCGGAATATGCATAATTTTCATTTTTTAAAGCTTTTAGGCAGGATTGATAAGCCTGTTATGCTGAAGCGCGGCATGAGCGCCCCGATAGCAGAATGGCTTATGGCTGCCGAATATATTTTAACAGAAGGAAATGAAAAGGTTATTTTATGTGAACGGGGTATCCGGTCTTTTGATAACCTGGTAAGAAATACCATGGATATCGCAGCGATCCCAATGCTCAAAAATCTTAGCCATTTGCCGGTATGGGCCGATCCAAGTCACGGAACAGGACGCAGGGAACTGGTAGCTCCCGTTTCAATGGCTGCCGTTGCTGCTGGTGCAGACGGTTTGATCATTGAGATTCATCCCGATCCTGCCAAAGCTTTATCAGATGGCGCACAATCATTATACCTGGACCAATTTACGGCTTTATTATCACAATTAAAGGTTATTGCACAAGCAATTAACCGGCCCATTGACCCACAGATTTCCAAGCAAACTAAAAATTTGAATTTATGTGTGGAATAGTTGCCTATATCGGAGACAGAGATGCTTATCCCATCTTAATCAAAGGCCTGCAAAGATTGGAATACAGAGGATACGACAGTGCAGGTGTGTCCCTTTTACCAGAAGATTCCAGTCAAATAAATGTTTATAAGATCGCCGGCAAAGTGAATGACCTTAAGGAATTCGTGGAAGGGAAAGACGTTTCCGGTCATATCGGCATGGGGCATACCCGTTGGGCGACACATGGTGCGCCTAATACCGTAAATGCACACCCGCATCTATCAGAACACGGAGATCTTGCCATTATTCACAACGGCATCATTGAGAACTATGAAACCCTAAAAAAAGAACTGAAAAACAGGGGTTATACTTTTAAAAGTGATACAGATACGGAAGTATTGATCTACCTGGTAGATGACATCCTCAAAAATACCGGAGAAACCCTTGAAGAATCTGTCAGGCTGGCTTTACTTGAAGTGGTTGGTGCCTACGCTATTGTTATTCTTTCGAAAAATGATTCAAACAAAATCATAGCTGCCCGCAAAGGCAGTCCCCTCGTTATAGGTGTTGGAGAAAATGAATATTTCCTGGCATCAGATGCAACCCCGATTGTAGAATACACACGCAATGTGATCTATCTCAATGATAATGAAATGGCCGTCATTGAGCAAAATGACCTCGTTATTAAAACGATAGGGAATGAGATTCAAACACCCTATATCCAGGAACTGGAATACAACCTGGAAGCACTGGAAAAGGGTGGATTTGAACACTTTATGCTCAAAGAAATTTTTGAGCAGCCACAATCTATTCTTGATTGCCTGCGAGGCAGGGTGCGAATAGATGATGGCAATGTAAAACTGGGTGGTTTAACAAGATTTGAAAGTACTTTTCTTAATTTAAAAAGGATCATCTTTATTGGTTGCGGAACTTCATGGCATGCCGGCCTGGTTGCAGAATATCTGTTTGAAGAACTTGCAAGAATTCCTGTTGAAGTAGAATATGCATCAGAGTTCAGATATCGAAACCCGGTTATCACAAGTGATGATCTGGTAATCGCTATTTCCCAATCGGGTGAAACGGCAGATACTCTTGCCGCACTGGAGCTTGCACGTGAAAAAGGCGCTACTATTTTTGGTGTTTGCAATGTAGTCGGTTCTTCTATTCCCCGAATGACCGATGCGGGGGTGTATACCCACGCTGGACCCGAAATTGGTGTTGCTTCCACTAAAGCATTTACGGCACAGGTGACCGTATTGATACTCATGGCTTTGAAAATGGCCATCATCAGGGGTACCCTTTCTGAAGAACGGATTCATAACTTATTGCAGGAACTTGTAAATATCCCTGACAAGATCAAACGTGTATTGGACAATGATGATAAAATTAAGAAGATCGCTGAAATCTATAAAGATGCACCTAATTGCCTGTATCTTGGCAGGGGGTATCAATTCCCTGTTGCCCTTGAAGGCGCACTTAAATTAAAAGAGATTTCTTACATCCATGCCGAAGGATACCCGGCCGCTGAAATGAAACATGGGCCGATTGCGCTTATCGATGAAAATATGCCTGTAATAGTAGTAGCTGCCAATAAGATGCACTACGAAAAAGTAGTGAGTAATATCCAGGAAGTAAAAGCCCGCAAAGGCAAAATTATCGCCATTGTAAACGAAGGAGATACAGTAATTCGTGATCTGGCTGACCATATCATTGAAATTCCCGAAACCGATGAGGCCTTATCACCTCTTATTTCTGTTGTTCCGCTTCAATTGCTTGCATATCATATCGCTGTAATGCGTGGCTGTAATGTGGACCAGCCCAGGAATCTTGCTAAGAGTGTGACTGTGGAATAAGTGGTTTCATCATCGGGTGTTTCTCCATTAAGGTTTCATAAATATTTTTCTCCCTTTCTAAAACTATTTCGTACCCAGAACCGTTCTCTATGCAAGGATGCAAAAATCATCCTGCATGAAATAACCCTTTGCCCGAATATTTATTTGCTTGTTAAATAAATCTTTCGTATTTTTACTTCTCCTCTCTCTCCTCGGTACAGAAAAGTTAAACCTTTAAAGCTATTTGCTATGGTACTTAATTATTCTTTTCCGATTTTTTTCGCCAGGTTCGGGCGGGCTTTAGGCCATGTATTGAACATGAAGGTGATGTACCGGAACCCTCATATTGTATATGAAGGGTATATCGCAGGATATCAATATCATAACGGTTCTCAAATGGAGCACCTGTTTGCCCAGGGTACGGAGTTTTCTTTAAAACACGAACCTGAGAATCCGTTTGATGATCATGCCGTGGCATTATATTATAACAATGCCCGCATCGGCTTTATTCCTCCGGATCGGAATATTGAAGTGGCCAGCCGTTTGCAGCATGGTGAACCGCTCAAGGCACGCATTGTTTATTTTGATCCCCAATCTGAACCCTGGGAACGGGTATCTGTTGAGGTTTTGAAAGACGAGATCAACTAGTGAATGAGCGAATTGAAAAATGAGTTTTCCGGTATTAATTGTTAAGCTGTTCGCTCAGCAAATGTTCTATGGAATTTTCTTTCAATATTTTAATCTGATCGCTTGCATTTAATGATAAATGATACAGGCCGACATTGTGATGTTTAAATATTTCCATTTCTTTAAGTGGCCTTTTCAATAAGGTACACAAGAGTACCCTCATCGCCCTTCCATGGGTACAAATCAAAATCCTTTTTTCTTCTGTTCTCGAAAATATAAGATCCAAAACAGGCTGCTGTCTTTCGGCCACATCCACCGGGCTTTCCCCGCCTTCAATCGGCCTGGTAATATCCCCTGAAGTCCAGCTTTCCAAAAGCCCGTTGTAGTAGCTTTTTTCAAAACTGTTCATTTGCTTTTTCTCATAGCTGCCCCAGCATATTTCATTCAGTCCTTCATAGCGTTCCACCGGAATTCCTTTCTTTTCAAAGGCCAGGATGGTCTGATAGCTGCGCTGCAATTGAGATGTATAGATTTTATCAAAATCAAGCTGACCGTATTTCCTGAAAAAAGCGGCGGCCTGTCTTTTACCCCTTTCATTCAGGGGTGCATCTATACCGCTGCCCTGCACAATGCCTTTCCGGTTGTATTCGGTTTCACCATGCCTGATGAGGTATATTTCTTTGATGGTATCCAATTCTTTCCTTTTTTATGGTACAAATTTACGCAATTCAGCCAACAGGGCTAAATTTGAATTCTTTATCCAAAAATATCCCCCATGATAGATACACGTATCAGCGTTGATGAAATCAATTCAAGGAACATCAATAATCTCATAGCAACCCTCGGAATTGAATTCATTGAAGTAAATGAAGATTTCCTTGTAGCCAGGATGCCGGTTGATAACCGGACAACGCAACCGCTTGGCCTCCTCCACGGTGGCGCTTCGGCATCACTGGCTGAAACGGTTGGAAGTACGGCAGCCTATCTCAGTGTAGATAGGAGCAAATATTATACCCTGGGGCTCGAAATAAAATGCAACCATATAAGAGGCGTTACTGAAGGATATGTATATGCGACAGCCCGTCCCATTCATGTTGGCAAAACGACACATGTCTGGGTCATTGAAATCAAAGATGAATCAGGGAATATGGTTTGCTACAGCACACATACCATGGCAGTTGTGGAACTGGACGAAGCCATGAAAATAAAATTTAAAGATCTGTTTTTCAGGGTGTAATCCTGCTCAATCATATATTAGACCACCCCCTGCCCCCGCCCCGAGCACCTACAGTGTACACACATCTTTTATTATAATTGGCTGTTCAACCCACTGCGGGGTTGTTGGCTGTGGCATGGTCTTTTCGTGGGTTTCACCCACGGTTATTATTGTTTAAGCCCTTCAGGCTTTCCAAAGAAATATTGCTGAGTTGTCTGTCTTACCGACCCTGAAAGGGTTGAATTTGAATAACCACCGGCGAAACCGCCGGCAAAGCGCATACAGAGATAACTAACCCCGAAGTGGGTTGAACAGCTAAGGCAAATACAAGTTTTATAAATAATTGTAAACCATCATATTATCTTAAATTTTTTAAAATGCAATTTAAACATAAATGAGTAAAATATCCCAATACTTGCCTGTAAAAGGTAGCCCGAGTACTCGGGAGGGACATCTTTGCAGTCGCTTTTTATACCATTCAATATTGCTGCTCTTTATAAGATTTTGATAGACAGAATGATAATGCTTTTAGGACCTAAAATGATGATAAATGCTGTCCCTCTGCAGGCGGGGGTAGGGGGTGGGACGGCTTTGCAAGACTTAGAGAAGTTTAATGTTTAACGCAACGATTCAAAAGCATCATTCAGTCTTTCAACCAACCTATCGATTTCTTTTTCTGTATTAAATGCATGTATGCATATTCTCAATCGCTCCATTCCTGCCGGAACAGTAGGGCTTAAAACTGGACGTACATCAAAACCACCTGACTGCGAATGCCCTGCAGCCTTTTTTACCTTTTCGTTTCCGGGAATCAAAACGACCTGGATAGCACTCTCATTGGGTTGCACATTAAATGCAGAAAGTTGCCCTGATTTATTTTTGAAATAATCTATCCGCTCCCGGAGTAAACTTATCGATCGATCTCTTATATCCATTAAATCATAAGCCCTTTTTACGGCTATAATATCAGGTATAGGTAAGGCAGTCGTATAAATAAAAGACCTGGAAAAATTGATGAGATAATCCCGCAATAAATGGCTCCCTAATACGATGGCTCCCTGGCATCCTATGGCCTTACCAAAGGTGTGGATTCTGGCTAAAAAATCATTTTCAAGTCCAAAGGCCTGAACAAGTCCTTCTCCCCTGTCACCAAATACTCCCGTGGCATGTGCCTCATCAACAATCAGGTAAACATTCTCATATTTCCTTGATATGGCTACAAGTCCTTTCAGATCGGCAAGGTCCCCATCCATCGAGTAAACAGATTCCACGCCTACAAAAACCTTTCCCGAAGCCCGGCTTATTTTTGCTTCAAGATCTGACAAATCATTGTGCCTGAAAACAAAATGTTTTGCAGGACTGAGCCTTGCGCCATCTTTTATACTGCTATGGCTGTATTCATCAAATATGATGGTATCGTCTTTTGATGCAATGCAGGAAAAAAGCCCGGTATTGGCATCATAGCCTGAATTATAGATCAATCCTGCCTCGGCTTTGTGAAAGGATGCAATAAATGCTTCGGTATCTTCCGTAATTCTGGAATTACCTGTTAATAATCTTGATCCGGTCGAACCGTATTTTTGAAGTGCTTCTGGTTCCCAAAGAGAGGATAGCCTTGCGAAACCGAGATAATCATTTGATGCAAAATCTATTGCTGACTTATCATTGGACGATAAAAAACGAAAAGAGTTTTCTGCTTTTCTTTTTTCGAGTCTGTTGGAAAGGAACCCGAGGTTCATGATTTATGCGGTCAATTCTGAAACCGGTTCAGCAGTTGAGCTATGTTCTCTTTCCTGGAAAGGGCGTCTTGGCTTCAATCCCAATATATCAAACATCTGCATATCGGTATCGAAAGTCGGGTTTGGAGTCGTTAATAATTTATCGCCTGCAAAAATAGAATTGGCCCCGGCCATAAAACAAAGCGCCTGTTCGGGCATACTCATTTCATTTCTGCCTGCAGACAACCTGACGACTGTTTTTGGCATAAGGATCCTGGCAGTGGCAATCATCCGGATCATATCCCATATTTCCACACGTTTCTGATTTTCAAGCGGAGTACCCTTTACCGGAACAAGCGCATTTATCGGCACGGAATCAGGATGTTGTGGCATATTTGCCAGGGTTTGTAACATTCCTATCCGATCGGCAATGGATTCGCCCATCCCTATTATCCCACCTGAACAAACGGTTATATTCGCATTTCTGACATGGTTCAATGTGTCCAACCTGTCTTCATAAGTCCTTGTACTTATAATGGTTTCATAAAATTCTGCCGAGCTGTCAAGATTATGGTTATAAGCATATAGACCTGCATCCGCCAGCTTTTTCGCCTGACTTTCGGTGAGCATTCCCAGGGTGCAGCAAACTTCCATGTCCAGGGCCGTAATACCCCGCACCATGTCCAGTACCCTGTCAAAGTCGCGATTGTCCCTAACGGACCGCCAGGCAGCACCCAGGCACATGCGGGACGCTCCTGCGGCTTTGGCCATAATGGCCGTTTCAACAACATCAGCCGTTTTCATTAAGGGCTGAACTTCTGTATCTGTATGATATCGTGCCGCTTGCGGACAATAAGAGCAATCTTCAGTGCAACCGCCCGTTTTTATCGAAAGCAGACTGCTTACCTGGACTTCCGCGAAATTATTTTCGCTTCGATGAACTTCCGCAGCCTTGTAAATCAATTCGAGGAGTGGACTATTATAAATTTTAAGAATTTCTTCGCTTTGCCAGTCATGGCGGATTTCAGGGATCATATCGGATAGAATTATGGGTTCAAATTTATTGTTTCTTTGGGAATTGTGATCTATAATCTAAGTCTGCGAACCATATCCCTATACAACAAAGTGAATAATAAGTGTATAAATGCAAGAATATTCTGAGGATTTTGTCGTTCATAAATGCCAGATAAATATTAAACCAGTATGATTTTTGCTCATCTAAGAAATAGAAGCAACCATTTGAGTAAATTTGTCGTATTATAGTTAAATAGCCTGATTTTCAGCGGGAATGCTTTAATCAGGGGTTTTAAAGTACATTTTATGTAGTAGAAATCGGAACATGCCAAAAATCTCAAACATAAAATCCGGGAGTCAACCGGTTGGTATTTCATATTCTTCTAAGAAATCGGGGGAAATATCCGGAAATTTTAAAAAATTTATTCCTCTACTGGTTTTATTGGCAGGGTTCATATTTCCGGCCAAAGCCACCCACCTTGTAGGCGGCAGTATTACCTATACGTATATTGGCAAATTTTCAAATAATTTCAGATATAGCGTTAAAGTAGATATGTTCCGTGACTGCAGTACACCCGTTGGTCAAGCATCCCCAACCCCTTTTGACATGCAGATTTCGGTTGGTATTTATGAAAGAAACGGAGATACATCCCTCTTAAAGACTTTAACCATTCCACTGGGAACTGACGAATCGGTTAACCCACCCCAAAGCGGTTGCTGCGGCTCTTCGGGCAATTCTTCTACCAGCAATATATGCATTCATGAAGGATTATATAATGCGGAAGTAGATCTGCCGGCAAGTAATTATGGCTATTATCTGGTTTATGTGCGTTGCTGCCGGAACACTATGGTAAATGTCCCTATTAATATCGGACAGACGTATTTTGCTATTATTCCTCCTACGACAATCCTTAACAATACACCCCAGTTTACTGCCGTACCTGCACCATATATTTGTGCATATGATACCATTAGCCTCTCCTATTCCACAGTAGACCCTGACGGGGATTCATTGGTATATTCATTGGCACAACCCTACGCCGGCGGGGATGCCAATACGCCGAGCCCGATACCCGGTTCAACTTTTAATACCTGGAATATTCAATACAGTCAAAGCAATTTGATTGAATTACCCCTTGTACCCTATAATACCGGATACAGCCCGACATATCCGATGGGTAAAAACGGGTATGCATCAATTGACAAAGTTACGGGTGTATTAACAGTTTATGCAACTACTACAGGAAGATATGCTATTGCAGTGGATGTAACTGAATACAGGAATAAAAAATATATATCAAAAACACGGCGGGATGTTCAGCTGATTGTTGTGGGTGGATGCGGACTTAACGGACCTCCAAAAAGAGTAACGATTGCTGACACTATTACTGTAGATAAAACGCTTTCAACATCATATAAAGTAGAAGGGGGAACAAAACTTGTATTTGGGATCAGGTATGCTGCAGACAATTCAAAAGCCTCACCATGCCCGATAAATATTGTGAATGTGGTGAAAGCGGGATTTATAAATAATACTTCCGGATTTACATATGCGCCAATCCTTTCTGCGGTTGTATATGATACCATAAATCATGAAGCCACAAGCTATTTCAGCTGGCAGACAACATGCAAGGATGTGAATTCAAACCCGTATACTTTTACGCTGACGGTTACGGATAACGCCTGTCCTCCAAAAACAACCAACAATGGTTTCGCCATATATGTAATACCATTCCAGGGGGCAAGAAAAATTGCAGGTCCGAGCCCCGTTTGTGAAGGAACTCCTTCAAGCTTATACTCAACAAACTACCAGCAAAAAGGCTATGAACTCACCTGGGATATTACTGGTGGAACCCGTAATGCAGGGCCAAATGACAGCTCAATTAACGTGATATGGGGACATTATGCCACTGGCACCATTAAAATACTTGGGAAAAATAATTTAACGGGATGCGCAGGCGATTCGGTAATAAGAACGATCAACATCAATCTCAAACCGAGTCCTCCTATTATTGTTGGCCCTAATACGGCATGCGACAGCAGTATGAGTGTGTATACTATTTCGGCCCCTGCTTCTACTAATTTTTCATGGAAAGTGAATGGTGGAACAATTACCAGTTCAAATCCGCAGAAACAAAGAATACTCATTGCCTGGAATAAGGCGGATACCAATAAAATAAGTGTAAGTGCAACGGATTCTAACGGATGCAAAAGTGATACGTCATTTTCAAGCGTTATTGTGCAGCGCCCAATTGCAGATAGTATATTTGGAAGTTATTCAGTTTGCCCAAATGCCAGTGATATAGATTATTGGGTTACACCTCAGGAAGGGTCAAGTTATTACTGGACTATTTCAGGTGGTACAAAAGCGTCAGGGGGAAATACATCGCACATTAAAGTAAACTGGGGAAGCAAAGGCGGCGGCCTGATTAAAGTTATTGAAATAACATCCAACGGATGCCCGGGAGACACGATAAAATTGAAAGTATTGAAGGATTATATCCTGTACACGAGTCCGATACGAGGAGATACTGCCGTTTGTGAATTTTCAAATAATGTGCCTTATTCAGTTACATTCAGCAACGGTTCTACTTATAAATGGAAAATCACCGGAGGCACTATTATTGGTGGACAGGGTACTGCCGGTATCCTGGTTGACTGGAACAATACCGGTACCGGGGTTCTTATGGTTACTGAAACTGCATATGATCCTTTAAACCACGATTCATGCATAGGTATCCCTGTTTCAGATATCATCAAAATTTATCCGTTGCCCAATTCATCCGAAATTTCGGGACCAAAAGGAATTTGCGAGGGCGATATTGCTTTGTTCAGCGTTACAGGATTGCCCGGAAGTAAGTATGTCTGGAAATTCCATGGCAAAACAAGTATATATACAACCGATACAGCCCGGTTCCAGGAAACAGGGCTTAGTTCTATTACAGACACTGTTAATGTTTCTGTAACTGAAATATCGATAGACAATTGTCCGGGAACAACCCGACACCTTGTTCTTACCGTGCACAAATTACCCGTTACATCTGCGATAAGCGGCCCTGATCAAATATGTTCTCCAAAACTTAATGGGGCAATATATTCAGTTACGGGTTTCCCGAATTCAATATTCAACTGGACCGTTTCCGGAGGAAGCATTGCAAGTGGTGATAAAACCAACGCCATAACAATCAACTGGTTTCAACAAGGCAACCAGTCAATCAGTGTGCAGGAAATAACTGATTT
Organism: Bacteroidota bacterium; assembly: GCA_013288555.1. GTDB lineage: Bacteria > Bacteroidota > Bacteroidia > CAILMK01 > CAILMK01 > JABDEJ01. Next base: position 21,703 of record JABDBQ010000037.1, read on the forward strand.
TGGCTGTATAAGTCCTATACAAACCAAACCTTTGTATGTAAAAATAGATTCACTGGCCGTAGATATGCAACTTGTAACTACTGATTACAACAATGATAAAGAGATAGATGTATTCTGGTCAGCAAAGAATACAGGATATTTTAATGGATATTATCTCATATACAGATCTACGGACGGGGAGGAATTTTTCAGGCTGATTGACAGTGTCCCTTCCACACAAACAAATTATACGGATACACGTGTGAATACAGCTTCATACGCCTATAAGTATAAGGTAGTTGCTGTGAACAGTTGTGGTTATCCTATTTCATCTGAGGCCCACAGAACTATTAAATTGTCAGGAATATTTGATCAGGATACTACTATTCATATCGACTGGAATCCGTATGTGGGGTGGCCGGTTGATGTTTATAATATTTATGAAAGCAAGAACACAGACCCCGGCCTCACACTCTATAACTTTACAAAAGACACGTCCTACGCGGTGATTAAAACGCTCGATGGATATCAGCTTGCGATGCGTATTTCGGCTACTGAATCAGGATTGAACAACGTGGTTTCATGGTCGAATAAAATACTTGTTGAATTCACCCCGATTGTCTGGATACCCAACGCGTTCACGCCTAAAAATGGCGATGAACTCAATAATACTTTCCATGTATTCGTTGCAAACTATAAAAGTTACCAGTTGAATATTTACAATCGATGGGGTGAGCACATATTCAGTTCTACTGATCCAAAAGTGCAATGGGACGGCACTTTCAAGGGGTCTATCTGCGATGAAGGGGTTTATTTGTACCAGGTAATTGTTGATGGGGCACGAACAGATATTTACCGTAACGGCACTGTGAATTTGATGCGGTAGATAAGTTATTAGGCAATGAGGCAATTTGGGAATGAGACAATTCTCAAATTCCCAAATAATAATTACTGCGGATACTGAACCCTTACATGATAAATGCTTTTCATTAATTTTTTAAGCAGCCGACGTACCATATTTATTTCCCTGATGGTAATAGGAGCATGATCAAACTGGTGATCATCAATTTTTGAGTCAATAATCTTGTCAACCATAGAATCGATGATCGAATCGTCATGATTATGAAGACTCCTTGTGGCAGCTTCTACAGAATCTACAATCATAAGAACAGCCATTTCCTTTGAAGCGGGTTTCGGACCCGGATATCTGAAATCCATTTCATTCGCATCCGAATGGTCGCGGAGATAATTTTTGTAAAAATATTCGACTCGTGTGGTTCCATGATGTGTTCTGATAAAATCAATGAGTCGTTTAGGAAGTTTGCTTTCCCTGGCAAGTTGTATTCCCAGGGTAACATGACTTATAATGATTTCCGCACTCTCCGGATCGTTGATTTCAGAATGTGGATTCACCCCTCCACGCATATTTTCTATGAAATACTCCGGCTGATATATTTTACCGATATCATGATAAAGGGCTCCTACCCTGGCCAATAGCGCGTTGCCGCCAATCTGGTCCAATACGGCTTCTACCAGGTTGGATACCTGCAATGAATGCTGAAATGTGCCCGGAGCACGTTGAAATAATTCTTTTAAGAGTTTATTGTTGACATCTGAAAGTTCAATGAGGCTGATATCAGAAACAAAGCCAAATATTTTCTCATTAACATAAACCAATGGGTAGGCCAGCAACGTAAGAACGAAATTGGCTCCAAACCATTGCAGGCTTCGCCAGTCAAACTCATTGATAGAATTTATTTTAATCAATGATATCCCGGTATAAACAACACAGTACACCAGTAAAATAAAAAAGGCGGATATAAAAAACTGGGATATATAGCGAAGACGTGAAAGTGCAAGCACTGCAGTTACTCCCGCGAAACTTTGAACCAGAACAAATTCATATGGATTGCGAACAATAAGTCCACAAAGAAATATCAACAACAAATGCGTCAATATGGCAATACGTATTCCAAAAAAAGACATGAGCACAATGGGCACAATGCAATAGGGAATCATATAAACATCATAAACCCCTTGCGTAGTGAGATATGTAGTAATGGCCGTGAAAAATAAAATATTGATAAGTATAAGTACCAGGCTGCGTGGGCTACCAGATATATCTTTGTGAAACAGCTCAATATTAAGTCCGAACAAAAGGAAAAGCGCACCTATCAATAAAAAATAACCAATGAATACGGTGTAACTTTTGCCACTGTTATTTTCATATTCATTTTTGAGAGATTCCAGTACTGCGTAGCGTTCCGGACTAATGATACTCCCGTGACTTATAATCTTTTCTCCCTGGCGCACAATCCCCTTGGTGACAGATACAGAAGACAATAACTCATTGAGTTTCTTATCTGACAAGGTCTGGTCGTATATCACATTTTCAGAAAGAGAAGTAAGCAATGATTTTACGAACCATGGCCGGTTCAATAAGCTGTCTTTTTTAAGGGTATCTGCCACAAAATTGCGGGCCTCCCCTGGCGTAAAATAATCTGCAACGTTTTTATCCTTCCCTGTATTTTTTGTGATTTCTGTTACAAATGTGTTAATCGATTTGGCTTTCTTGGCCGAATCCATATTTATGATGCCTTTGTGATATAAGTAACCAAGTATTCCCACTCCCTGGCTTATGTAAAATGTTTTCAGGTTATTGGTTATCGTACTATCTCCCTTAATTGCTTCGCTGATATTGGCAATGAATTTATTTTTTTCATCGTTTTCCAGCTTGGCATCCCGGTCATAATAAGATTTGAAATTATCGGTCACTTCATTCTGTTCGGAAGTGATCTCGGCTTGTGATTTCTGAATGGCAAAAGTAAAAGGAGCTGTAAGGTCTTCGTGCATCCAGGGTTTACCCTGTTCATATTCATATTTAAACCTGGCTTTCTGAGGAATAATGAGCAAAACGAATAGTGCACTGAGTCCCAGGAGCAGATATCTGATAAAATCATTCCTGTTTTTATAAATGACACCCTTAAATGGATTTTGCATGTAGCGAATTTGGTTATAATATTCGAACATAACGTAAATTTGCGCCTCACTCTGTGAAAATTCTTTCCATTTAAATAAATGTTTATTTCAACCATCATTCTACAACTATGAAAAAAGAAGTATTTATCGTTTCAGCCTCACGTACACCCATAGGTTCTTTCAGCGGATCATTATCTGCCGTTCAGGCCACTAAACTGGGTTCAATAGCCATAAAAAGTGCAGTAGAACGTGCCGGAATCAAGCCTGAAGATGTGCAGGAGGTGTTTATGGGTAACGTTTTACCGGCAAATGAGGGACAGGCTCCTGCACGCCAGGCAGCTTTATTTGCGGGCCTACCCAAAAGCACCGTTTGCACCACAATCAATAAAGTATGTGCCAGTGGTGCCAAATCAATTATGCTTGCAGCTCAGTCTATCCTTGTTGGAGATAATGATATCGTCGTTGCAGGTGGAATGGAAAGCATGTCTAATGTGCCATATTATCTGGATAAAGCCAGGGAAGGTTATCGCCTGGGAAACGCGCAGGTTATTGATGGTGTGATCAAAGACGGCCTTTGGGATGTCTACAATGATTACCATATGGGCAATGCCGCAGAGCGTACTGCTGCAAATATGACAATTACCCGTGAAGAACAGGATGCATTTGCCATAGAGAGCTACAAAAGATCTGCTAAAGCAGTTCAGGCAGGACTTTTTAAAGATGAAATTGTTCCGGTTGAGGTAGTTGGTCGCAAAGAAACAGTGACTGTATCAGAAGACGAAGAATATAAAAAAGTTGATTTCAATAAAATACCAACCCTGAAGCCATCTTTTCAGAAAGACGGTACCGTTACCGCTGCCAATGCGAGCAGCCTTAATGATGGTGCATCTGCATTGGTGCTTATGAGTGGTGAAAAAGTTCAGGAACTTGGATTGAAACCTCTTGCGAAAATATTAAGCTATGCTGACAATGCAGAAGCCCCGGAAGATTTCCCGATTGCCCCGGTTGGTGCCGTAAAAAAAGCACTTAAAAAAGCAGGACTCGAAATAAAAGACATCGACTTCTATGAAATCAACGAAGCCTTTGCTGTAGTTTCCATTGCAAACAATCGCTTACTCGGCCTGGATCCTTCTAAGGTAAATGTAAACGGTGGAGCGGTTTCATTAGGACACCCGATCGGAAACAGCGGTGCCCGGATTATGGTAACGCTAACATCTGTATTGAAACAAAACAATGGCAGGTACGGTGTTATTGCCATTTGCAATGGTGGTGGTGGTGCTTCTGCTATTGTGATTGAGAGGGTTGGGTAGATTCCACCCCCTACCCCCGCCAGCGGGGAACAGCTTCTAACATGCCT
>JABDBQ010000038.1 GCA_013288555.1 Bacteroidota bacterium
CATTTACCATAATAAGGATTGAATTGATTTTTAGTTCGCCGATAGCCTCTTTAAAAAAAAGCCTGTCATCCTCATCATCTTCAGCAAGAAGTATTCTATACGTATCAGGTTGCATATTCAGGGGGTTTTTATGGTGTTAAATTTTAGATCCATTTCTGTTTAAAGGTTTAATGGATATTATTGGCTCGTCTTTTTTTTGATGATTGATTGAAAAACAGAAGGTGTCAGCCCTGTTGTTTTTTTGAATTGAGACGATAAATGGGCTACTGAACTATAGTTTAACCTGAATGCAATTTCAGTCAGTGTTAAATCACCGGTCAGGATCATTTGCTTGGCTCTTTCTATTTTTTGTAAAATGATAAAGTTCTCAATTGAAGTATAAGTAATTTCTGAAAAAAGTGCCGCAAGATAACCATAGCTATAATTCACTCTTTCAGCAATATATGCAGATATTTTTACAGCAGGCAAATTCTCTTCCCTGCTTATCATCTCAATAATAACATCTTTTGTTTTTTTGAATGATATCATTTTTCTGATCGTCAAAAAATCTCAATTCCATAGGTTCTGAGATTTTTATTGAGCGTTGCAAGTTTTTTCAGAACTGATATTGTCATTCAGGTCTACTTCACCCAGATTAATTGATTCGAACAAAATTCCTAAAAATTTTAATTGTTCTTCCAGAATTGCTGTGCACGCAGTTCTGATATCGTATTTGAAATGCAGTTTCATTTCTTATTTTACCTGTGCGAAATTTCTTTTACAGTTTATCGGATGCGTTTGAATTTGTTAACAGATTTACAAACCGAGTACCATAGTTAGAATAGCATTAAAGGCCACTATTCCCTGAAAAATTTTGAGGAGAATTTGATTGCATAGGGAACAATAGCAGTACAAAGAAAAACAATTTTAAAGCAATTGCAAAATATATTAAAGGGTTGGGCAATGAGGTGCTGGTTTTAGGAATCAGGCAACCTTTATTGATGACAAGAATAACAAAAAGATTAAATTCTCATAAAACAGGGGAGGGCAAAACAACGTTTTTGAATCCCACGCAAATTTGAGAGTCAGCAAAAAACGCCTAAATTGCAGACCCGGAATTAAGAAAATATATGAAAGGAATGGATATCAGGAAAGTAAGCACTGCGGGTGTGCTGCTTGCCATGGGCATTGTTTTCGGAGACCTCGGGACATCTCCGCTTTATACCTATTCAGCAATTATTGGAGAGCGAACCATTAGTGAAGCACTCATATTGGGAAGTGTATCAGCCATATTCTGGACACTTACCATGCAAACAACCCTGAAATATGTATTCCTCACCATGCGGGCTGATAATAATGGGGAAGGAGGCATCTTCTCCTTGTATGCCCTTATCAGGCGCCATGCCAAATGGTTGCTATGGCCAGCGATAATTGGGGGTAGTTTCATGATTGCCGACAGTCTTATAACGCCGCCTATATCAGTTACCTCAGCTATTGAAGGATTAAAAGGGATACAACCTGACATTCCTATTTTACCCATTTCTATGGGGATTCTCATTGTACTGTTTCTATTTCAGCGAACGGGCACTGGCAGCATAGGAAAATTTTTCGGCCCTGCAATGGTTGTCTGGTTCAGCATGATAGCTGTAATTGGATTTAATTACCTGACAAAAGATTTCTCGGTTCTAAGGGCAATAAATCCTGTATATGCTTTTCGGTTAATTACCGAATATCCGGGAGGATTCTGGGTTTTGGGTGGGGTATTTCTTTGTGCAACAGGTGCAGAGGCGCTTTATGCCGATATGGGTCATGTCGGCCGTAAAAATATCCAGGTGGCATGGATCATGATCAAGGTGGCACTTCTGCTTTGCTATTTCGGAGAGGCGGCCTTTCTTGAAAATTTTATTGGTAAGGGTTTAAACAATATTGAACCGTTTTATGGTATGGTACCATCCTGGTTTCTGATACCAAGTATTTTTATTTCTACTTTAGCCACTATTATTGCAAGCCAGGCATTAATCAGTGGCACATATACTTTATTTAACGAAGCCATCCGGCTGAATGTGTGGCCTAAAATGCGCGCAGCATTTCCATCTATTTTAAGGGGACAGGTATATCTGCCTTCTATAAACTGGATGATGATGTGCGGCTGCCTTGGGGTAATGCTCTATTTTAAGAAATCATCCAATATGGAAGCAGCTTTTGGATTGTCGGTAACAGTTACTATGCTGATGACGACAGTTTTATTGAGTTTTTATATGTATATAAAGAAATATCCGAAAATATTAACTTTTGCTGTGCCTGCTGTGTATTTAACCATAGAAGGCAATTTTCTTGTAGCCAACATGGCAAAATTTACCCATGGCGGCTGGCTTACCTTATTAATCGGTTTGATTTTGATTACAACCATGTATGTCTGGCGGGCAGGCAGGAGAATAAAGAACAGGTATAAAAAATATCTCCGGATAGAAAAGTATATCCCTGCCATATCAAAATTAAGCGTTGATACCACGCTTCCAAAATCTGCCACCCACCTGGTATATCTCACGCTTTCTGAAAAAGCGGGTGTCGTGGAGCAGCGGATTATGGAATCTATTTTTTGCCAGCAGCCCAAACGTGCTGACATCTATTGGTTCCTGCATGTAGAAGTGGATGATGCGCCCTATACGATGACCTATGTTACGAAAACAGTTGCTGAAAATGATATCATATACGTAAAAATGAAGCTTGGTTTCCGTATTGTTCCGAGAATTAACCTATTCTTTAAGAAGATATTGAACGATATGGCCGCGGATAATGAGATCAGTTTTGAAAAACCGTATTGTGTTGTTGATGAGCATTCCATGAATGGAGATTTTCGGTTTGTGGTGATGCAAAGCTTTCTTTCGTTTGAAAACGAGCTTTTCTTTTGGAAGAACCTGATGATGCGACTCTTTTTCATCCTGGATAAAATAAGCCTGCCAGACCCGGAAGCATTTGGCCTGGATTATAATAATGTCATTGTGGAGCGGGTACCGCTCATCCTGCTGAATACCGAAAATGTGCCGCTTCACAGGGAATCCGAGAAGACATTTGTTGATGTACAGTCGTAAATTGCATTATGTGGTTTTTGGACTGATTTCCAGCCCGTAATTTTTATTCAGGATAAGATGACCCGGATCATGATTTTTTGGTCAATCAATGGATAAGATTCGCTCCATTTCAACTATAAACTATTTATATTCAATAAATTGTAGTATTGAACCTTACGCTCAATGTTTTTTTTCACCAATCGTACTTTTTTTAAATTACAGAAGGATAACTTTGCGCCGATAATTATGAACCAATGATCCAGGCAGGTTTTTATGTACTATCGTCTCTGGCTATATTCAGCGCGCTGATGGTGGTGTTCTCCCGCAATCCGGTTCACAGCGTTTTATACCTGGTCATTACCTTTTTTGCTATTACAGGTCATTATGCCCTGTTGAATGCCCAGTTTCTTGCAATTGTTAATTTTATTGTTTATGCCGGCGCCATTATGGTTCTGTTCCTTTTTGTAGTGATGCTTCTGAACCTTAATGCCACTATTGAACCCCATAAAAGCACATTGCTCAAGTTTGCAGCCGTATTTTCAGGAGGACTGTTGTTGGTGGTACTGGCTGCTTCGGTTCGTGGTATGGAAAGTTACAAACCCGACCTGGCCCATTTTGATCCCACCATCGGTGAAGTAAAGAAACTTGGTAAAGTATTATATACAGACTATTGGCTCCCTTTTGAAATATCATCCATCCTTTTCCTGTCTGCTATGGTAGGCGCAGTGCTATTAGGTAAAAAAGAAACCAACTAATGATCAATAATCAAATGAGACAATTTGAAAATAAGGCAATGAGGCAATTGGGCTTGCGCAAGCCAGCTTTCAATTTCGGCTCAATTCCGGTTTCAGATTTTCGAATATGCCAATCCGTATCATTTGACAAGGGCTTTATTTCGCGAAGCAATTTTCAAATTTTCAAATTTTCAAATTTTCAAATTTCCTAGTGAACTCAATTATCACAAGCGTCCCCATCAACTCTTACATCCTGTTGTGTACTACCTTGTTTTGTATCGGGGTAATGGGGGTATTGCTGCGGAGGAATGTGATCATCATTTTTATGTCGGTGGAGTTGATGCTGAATTCGGTGAACCTTTTGTTTACCGCATTTTCGGCATACAGTTCCAACCCTGCCGGACAAATTTTTGTGTTTTTTGTAATGGTGGTGGCGGCTGCAGAAATCGCTATAGGCCTCGCCATCGTGGTGATGATACACCGCAATACCAAAACCGTGGATGTAAACGAATGGAGCAAGCTTAAAGGATAAACGCACTGCATGAATATTTCTGCCATAGTAGCCGTCTCAATTTTAGTCCCATTTGCCGGGTTTCTGCTTAATTTTCTTTTTGGCAGTAAAATACCGAAATCTTTGGTAAGCATTATCGGCTGCGGATCTATATTGATTGCATTGGCCATGAATATCATGCTGTTTGTAAGTGCCCTTGACGGTCCTGCAACCATAACCTATTTCAACTGGATACATGCGGGCAGTTTTAGTGTGGATTTTTCGTTTTTGATAGACAGACTTTCGGTTTTAATGCTTTTGATTATTACAGGTGTTGGGTTCCTGATACACTTGTATTCAGTAGGCTATATGCATGACGACGATGCCTATTTCCGCTATTTCGCTTACCTGAACCTATTCGTGTTTTTTATGCAAATGCTGGTGATGGGCTCCAATTACCTCATCGCTTTTATCGGTTGGGAAGGCGTAGGGCTTTGCTCTTACCTGCTCATCGGGTTCTGGTATAAGAATACCAACTATAACAATGCCGCCAAGAAAGCCTTTATCATGAACCGTATCGGTGACCTTGGTTTCCTTATCGGGATATTCTGGATATTTAACCAGTTTGGTTCTATCAATTATAAAGAAGTATTCGCAGGCGCACAGGGCTTTATCATCAACAACAATTACAACGATACCGTAATCATATTCATTACCGTATTGCTTTTTATAGGGGCTATTGGCAAAAGTGCCCAGATACCCTTGTACACCTGGCTGCCGGATGCAATGGCAGGCCCGACCCCGGTATCGGCATTGATCCACGCGGCAACGATGGTTACCGCCGGTATCTATGTTATTGTCAGGTCGCATGTATTATACAGCCTGGCTCCTTTCACACAGGATATCATCGCAATAGTCGGTATTACGACTGCCTTCTTTGCGGCGACCATCGGTCTCGCACAAAATGATATTAAGAAAGTCCTCGCTTACTCTACAGTAAGCCAGTTAGGATATATGTTTGTGGCTTTGGGCGTTGGGGCTTATGGTTCAGGGATGTTCCATCTCATGACACATGCCTTTTTCAAAGCCTTGTTATTCCTTTGCGCAGGTAGCGTGATCCATGCGATGGGCGGAGAGCAGGATATGCGCGTGATGGGGGGGCTTCGTAAAAAGCTGCCGATCACTTTTATTACCATGCTTACCGGAACGCTTGCGATATCAGGTATTCCGCCATTTGCAGGTTTCTTTTCCAAAGATGAAATACTGGCGAAAGCCTATGAGCATAACCCTATTCTTTGGGTGGTGGGATTGATCACGGCTGTGATTACGGCAGTCTATATGTTCCGAATGTTGTTCCTTACTTTTTATGGGAATTTCAGAGGAGATGCGCATCAGGAATCTCACCTGCATGAATCTCCTTCCACAATGACAATTCCTTTGATGGTACTTGCCGTATTGTCATTAGTTGGAGGATTTCTCGGCATACCGGAAGTATTTGGAGGCAAACATATATTGAACGATTATTTCGCACCTATATTCAGTGATATAGCAACGGTACCGCATACCGGAACAGTGCTTTCTCATTCCATGGAATTTATATTGATGGCCGTATCGGTTGGTCTCGTATTGGTCGCCATCTATTTTGCTTCAAGGATGTTCATCAAAAAAACCGCGGAAGGCATGGACGAGGAACCGAAAGGGTTTGCCAAACTGCTGGCCAACAAATATTATGTGGATGAAATTTATGATACCCTGATCGTGAAACCAGCCGACTGGTTCTCGGGGTTTATATACCGTTTCCTGGAACTTGATTTTATTGACGGTATGGTGAATGGGATAGGGCGTGCCACAAACTACTCAGGCAAAACCATCCGCAAACTTCAAACCGGTCATATCGGGTTCTATCTTTTCGCAATGACCATCTGTATTGTCATTCTTATATTAATCAATAATTTCTTTATCAGCTAAGCATGATCAACGCATTCCTCATAGCATGGCCGCTTTTTTCTGTGTTGCTGATACTGGCGATGGGTAAAGACAGGGCCAAATGGACGGCTCTTATGGCGGCTATTGTTCAGTTCTGCGTAACAATATACGCATGGACACAGTTTGTACCAACAGCAGGCGTGCAATTCGGGACAGATATGGAATGGATACCACAACTCGGGATTCATTTTAATGTAGGAATAGATGGCATAAGCATGCTGGTGGTATTATTGACCAACCTGTTAGCACCACTTATTATCCTGTCATCTGTAAGGAAAAACTATGAACGTCCTACGCTTTTTTATAGTCTTGTTCTCATTATGCAGGCCGCGTTGGTAGGGGTATTTACTGCCCGCGATATGTTCCTGTATTATATTTTCTGGGAACTGGCGCTGGTGCCTATTTATTTGATCGTTTTGATCTATGGCGCAGAAAACAGGGTTAAGATCACCTTTAAGTTTTTTATCTATACCATGTTTGGCAGCTTGCTGATGCTGGTAGGGATTTTATACCTCTATTACCTGACGCCCGCGCCACATAATTTTGATATCAATACCCTCTCCAATCTCCACCCCGACGCGCATGCACAAGGATGGATATTCTGGGCTTTCTTTATAGCTTTTGCGATTAAGATGCCCGTATTTCCTTTCCATACCTGGCAGCCTGATACATACACTACAGCACCTGCACAGGGTACTATGTTATTGTCCGGTATCATGCTCAAAATGGGTATATACAGTGTGATACGCTGGATATTGCCTATCGTACCTATGGGTGTACAGGACTGGGGGAAAGTAGCATTAGTTTTATCATTGATTGGTATCGTTTATGGTTCTTGGATTGCGATCACACAGAAAGACTTCAAACGCCTGCTGGCTTATTCTTCTTTTGCACACGTCGGTTTGATCTCAGCAGCCATATTTACCCTGACACTTACGGGTTTGCAGGGCAGTATGATCCAGATGTTCTCACACGGGATCAATATTGTAGGATTGTTCTTCATCGCACAAATTATATACGACCGTACAGGTACTTTTCAACTTCCCAACCTGGGTGGCCTTATGAAGAAAGCCCCGGTACTGGCAGCTTGCTTTCTCATCATCCTGTTAGGCAGCGTGGGTTTACCGCTAACCGATGGGTTTGTGGGTGAGTTCATGATGCTTTCAGGCACCTACCAGGCAAGTCCCTGGATCGCAGCAGTAGCTGGACTCACTATCATCTTTAGCGCTGTTTATATGTTCCGGTTATACCAGTCATCTATGCTTGGTGAACTCAAACCCGTCCCGAGCACTCGGGACGAAAATTTCGAAGATGTGAAAGGTTCCGAAACCATTGTACTGGTGATCATTGCATTCCTGGTCGTCATAATTGGTATCTACCCCAAACCACTTCTCGACACCACCGAACCGGCTATTACCGCTATTCTCAAGAATATCCCGAACGTGGATATCTGGCAATAGGGGTTTGGCCAGCCAGAGGCTGGAAGCTTGGATAATTTTTTGTAAACTTTTATAAAAATATTCAAATGAAAAATCTTTTTCGTTGTTTGATACTTGCCGAAATATTTATTGTTTACGGGTGTCGAAACAACCAAAATAGCCAACAGGGAAACGAAAAATCCAGACAAGAACAAAAACTTAATTCAGAAAAGAATACCAATGAAAAATTAACTACCATAGTTTCCGGTTCTTTAGAATATACAAAAAAGTATAAAGGTAAATATCCTCAAGATGTGAAACTGTTTAAAACTAATCCATTAAAAACGAGATTAATAAAGCTACTAGGTAATAAGTATAAAGAATTCGAAGATTATATCGTTGTACAAGACCCCTTATTAATTCAAGAGGATGTTTTATTTAGTTCTGGTTGCGCTGCACATCTGTGCGGTTATGATATGGCAGCCATTTGCATCTATTATAAAACGGATAATATCCTTGTAGGAATTTTTGACAGCGGCAAATATTTTACTGAGTATTCAGAGAAGCCAGTTTCAAAAGAAAAATACCCCCAAGCGTATAAACATTGGTTGGATACCATAGAAGAATTTAAATCTGGGAATAATTAATCCCTCACTGCGATAAAGACAGCCTAACCACCTCACAAACAAATAATAATCCTAAGAGCGTCATTGCGGCCTGCTGCGGTTGCTGAGCTTGTCGAAGCAGCCTCAGCCTGAGCCGCAACACGAAGTCTCATGGAGCGAAGCGGAATAATCCCGTGGAATTAAGACGTTGTGAAACAATGATGCGTTTTTTTTTGCATCAACTCACCAGAGAAAAAGCAGCTTCGTCACTTCGGTGGTCGGTGACAAGATTGCGGCTTGCAGGCTTCTCGTGCCTCGAACCCTTTGCCGCAATGACGCGCTTTTTGGACAGTTTGTTTTTACGTTATTTAATAAACGTAAAGCCTACAAAAAAAACGCCATTGCAACTTCCAGGTTCTCAACCCTCGAACCTTTCGCTGCAACGACGTCATTACTGTTTGGCTATCAGTAACTTGTTTATATATATACTTTTAAACTCAAAAAAACTATACTGAATATGATTACAAATATTGTCTTTTTCATGACTGCATTTATTTTTTAATGAGCCGGCTTTTTGTAAAACTGATATTCAAAGATTGTAAGAAAATCAATCCTTAAAAAATACAAATTTGGGATATTCTCATTGTTTAAATAAAAGCATTAATCCGGTGATTGTTTTATAATATGTTTTAAATCAAATGTATATATTTATTCAGGTAAGTATTATGACTAAGTATCTCAAAAATAAACTTAGTTGTAGCCGTTATTCCAAATATGCCAATTGGGTTTGCAAAATGAACTAAACGGCTATCTTTGTTTCAACACTATTGTAGCGGAACATTATTTTTGAATGAAAATATGAACAGCGCGTTAATTCTTTCGGCTCATTTCCGTGGTCTGTCTCCTGACAGACCACTCGCACTTATCGCGACTAACCACCTCGCAAACAAATAAATAATCCTAAGAGCGTCATTTTGGTAATAATGGCAGAACAAGATTAAAAGATTTATGGATAGGCAGGATTTTTTGAAATCCTTTAATCCCTGAATCTTGTTCAAAAATAGATGGCAATAAAGCTGAATTAACTTCGTTTCCTCGGAGTGTCACGATGGGATTGCGGATCTTCGTTTTTTCGTGCCTCAAAAACAGCGTCCGCAATGACGCACTTTTTTTGGTCCTCTTGTTTTGATTCTTTGAATTATTTTCCGGGATGTATCGCATTTTGCGATAGCATATATTCTACTTTTTCTCCCAAACAGATGCCGGGAAAAGGGATTTTTTCGATTTAAGGTATTTTTTTAGTTGTTTATGGTCCATATCCTTAATGTCAACACTGATTTCGTCCCTGATTTCCCGTAACCGTTCATTAACGGATTTCTCTTTTTTATTTATAGTTTTCATTGCTCTAAAATTTCCCTTGGCGACCTTATTTCCAGCATTTTATGGCCTTGCCTGTAATTTATGGAGTTATAACCTCTTATTCTATGTACGTTAACAATGTGTTTAAAGTTCCAGCTTATCAGAATGTCAGCGCTATTTAATGTTGCCATTGCAATATGAAGGCAATCTGCCCTACTGGTTTGGCCAACTACTTTTTCTTGTATGTACTGGTCAGCCAGATTTTCAGCTTCGATTGTGGAATCAATAAACTCAATTTGATCATCAGGAATACCTTGCATTAGTTCTCTTACCTCTTTTGGAGCTGTACTTAGCTCAGCATCAGTTAGCCTGGAATAAAGTATGGTGTACTTACCCTTTTTTATTTCTCCGAATAATATTTTCGTCCAGAATTCAAATTCCGGTTCAAAAAATCCTCCGAAAACAGATGTATCCATATACAATCGTTCCATAAGTCAAAGATATTGCAAATTCATAAAAAGAGTCCAAATCCTCATTAACAATCTGATGAAAGTCTTAATTCGCTGACTGAGACAGAACCTCCTAAAACCAACTAATAAATTACCTTTGTTTCTGTAACCCCTTAAAAACATCATGAACAGTTCCTTAATTCTTTCGGCAATAAATCAAGACGTCCCTTTAGATGAGAACGAAGCAGGGTATCTGGAATCTGTTTTAATTTCAAGGCCATTTAAGCGCGGTGAAATGATTGTAAGCAGCGGCGAACCTGCCCGCTATATGATGTTTGTAAATGCCGGGTATCTCATGACTTATTTTACAGATAAAGATGGGGTAGAACATGTCATGCATTTTGCGGCAACAGGCTGGTGGTGTGGAGATATTTATAGTTTAAGTTCTCACCAGGCAACTATCTATACTACCAAAGGATTGACGGATGGGGAGGTGCTCTTTTTGCCCAGATCGGCACAAGAGCAACTTTTTGAGAAGTATCCTGTATTTGATAAATACTTTCGCATATTCTTTCAAAATTCCCTGATTAGGCAACAGTTACGCTTTGTGGAAAATTATGTCAATACCGCTGAAGAACGATATGATGCCTTCAAACTGAGATATCCCGGTATGGAACAATATGTGCCTCAGAAATACATCGCATCATATCTGGGCATTACCCCGGAGTTTCTGAGCAAAATCCGCAAGCGGTCTGTTCTAAAGTAACACTTAACCTGGTTTAAGATTTTAGCTTCTCTTTCTTAATCTTGTTTATTGGAGAACAAACAGCCAGGGCTGAATTTTGTTCCTGAATAAAATCAATAAATTATGTCAAACGAAACAAAAACAAAATGGATCATTGATCCCAAACATTCAGAAGTTCAATTTAAGGTAAGACATCTCGCCATTTCAAATGTATCAGGAACCTTTAAAATATTCCAGGGGGAAGTTCAAAGTGAAGGCGAAGATTTTAATAATGCATCCATTCATTTTGAAATGGATTCAGACAGCATCGATACCAACCTGCCTGAACGCGACAGCTTCCTCAAATCGGAAAACTTCCTTGACGTGCAAAAATTTCCAAAGCTTATTTTCGATGGCAACCTTTTAAGGAAGGACGATAACTATCATCTTGAGGGTGAATTAACCATCCGTGATACTAAAAAGGCTATTAAAATGGACGTTGAACATACCGGCACAGGCATGGGAAGGTTTAATGACTACAGGGCAGGATTTGAGCTGAATGGCAAAATAAACAGGAAAGATTTTGGACTGGTTTTCAATATGGTAACCGAAGCAGGGAGTCTTATCATGGGCGAAGAAATAAAACTTCATTGCGATATAGAAATAATTAAGCAGGCAGAATAGGGTCGCTGGTTTTGAAATGCTTTGTAGAGACAAGGCACTGCCTTGTCTCCCGGGGAGAAGTCGCGATGATTGACAGTCAATTATCATGCAAAAGATATAGTGATTTGTTTATTTTAAAACGGATTAATTGATGCAGCATACAAGGAGACAAGGCAATGCCTTGTCTCTACGAAGAACGATACGTCAAAAATTCCCCTTGCTTATTCAATTTTAACTGTTAGTTTTACATTGTACCCCCGTGAGGCATATAACATAAACAACATTTTATATGAAACAGGTAAAGCTTTTTTCTATTTTGATGTCATCGGCGCTAATAATTACCCTAAATGTCAAGGCACAAATGTGCGCAGTATCTGAACCATATTCAAGTTCACAAGCCCAGCTAACAGGGAAAGTGACGATATCAAAAGATACCGTGGTGAACCTTATGAAATCAGTTATTAATTCATTTGGAATTAAAACGGATGGCACGGATACCATCAAAGTTGCAGTTGAAGTTGATGCAACTTTGGCAGGCAGATTTAAGGATTCTGCGGCCTGCTTTCTTTTTATCACAAAGCTTTATCATAGCGTTGATAGTATTTATTTTAAAGAGATTAAAGTGCATATATCCATATGCCATTTCGATATTGTGAAATCTTCAAATATATATGGTGAAACGGGTCCGAACCTGGCTCAAATATGCACCAATTTTCAAAGTGCATGGAATACTAAATATTCTAAGATTTCCCGTACCGTAGCACAATTTTTAACCTGGTCTCAATTTGGAGGAGGTGGATACGGGATACTTAATTCTTTGGGAAAAGGCAGCGTAAATGCCAATGCCTATAGTATTGCAGGAATAACTGCTGCTGCCGATACTTCCTGGGATCCATTTACCAAAAAGAATGTTTCTTCATTTACCTATGATATTTATATTGTAGCCCATGAAATTTCACATAATTGCGGATCTCATCATACAGCTTCCTGTTTTTACGCAGGGTTTCCGTTGGATACATGTTACGGACCAAGCGATGCCTGTCTTCCAAATGATACAGGATCCCGGTATAATTACCAGGGGTTCAAATTTTACTATAATAAGGGTACCATATTATCGTATTGCGTTCAGCCCGGACCACAAGGACCAAATTTGTCTTTTATTCTCCCGGGAGATGTAACTGCCGGAGTTAACACACAAGACCATAGCTTTCCTTTGTTCTCAATATATCCCAATCCCGCAAATGACAATATCCGGATTGAAGGGCCTGGAACATTTGCCGTGTCAATACATGACATAACCGGCAGGAATGTTTATTCAGGAATGTTTAAGAATAATGCCTATATCAATACATCAGGCTATGCCATTGGGACATATATTGTCAGTGTTAATGATGGTAATTCTAAAACAATAGAAAAGTTGATGATTATCAGATGAAGTTAAATTCATGTCAGCAAATTTAGAGACGAGGCGCTGCCTTTTCTCTATTTTCCGTGGTCCGTGTCCCCACAGACCACTCGTAACCACCGTGATAAGGTTACCTTTAAAGCCTCAAAATGTACTTATTTAATTTCCTTAAGCAGGTTCAGTAATTCTGGAGCACTGATATTGGACCTATTTGAAGAACTTACCTGGTTATGCAAATCTTTTTCATAATTATTTGGCCCTTGAAATTAATTTCAATGAAATAGATGCCCTCCGGCAGGGAAGACAAGTTGAGGCGCTCGTTAAAGTTACCCGAAACCTTATATATTTCTTTAGTCTGGAGTTCTTCTCCAACCATCGAAAGAACTTTAATATTCATAATACCTTCATCGATAGACGAGCAGTCAATAAAGACATTACTACTTGTAGGGTTAGGATAAATCGAAATCGAATTTTCAGCCTCAAAAGCCGCTATTCCGTTAACTGTAACGTTGAAGCATGATGAAGTATCTATGCAGCTCCCATTTGCAATTCTTACCGTGTAGTTGCCGCTTTTTGAAGCTGTATAAGAGCGACCCGTCGCTCCCGGTATGGCCGAGTATCCATGGTTACAATCCAGCCACTGGTAGCTTGCACCGGTCATAGCCGCAGTAAGAGTTTTGCCCGATTGTGAAACTGCCGTGGTTATCGTGTCAATCTTGAGATGTATAGACATAATGCTATCGCAGCCGGCTGCATTTTTTATGGTATCCGAATACTGGCCTGATGCCTGCCAGGTATATTTTCCACTGGGAGAAACAAATTTTCCGCAGGAATTGATGCTTAGGGTAGAAGTTGTATTTGTGCAGTAATTAATCTTGGGCTCATACACCGCATAAATGAAGCCCTGCAAAGGGTAGCTTTTACGGTTAAAGGCGCCTCCAATCCATACCGAATCCTTCAAAACTACGATGGCTGAAGCCCTGCTTTTTGCCCCTACTTCATCTTTATCAGTATAAGAAAATAAGGATTTCCCTTTCAGGTCCAATAGCTCTATGAGCGCATCGGTGCCTCCCCCGGGATTAATATTAGATTCAGCAACAGCAAGGTATTTATGGCTGGGATGAATTTTCAGGTCATAAGGGAATGTAACTGGATAGGAAACAGAATCAGGGTGGTATGTCCAGTTTTTCTTTCCTGTGTATACGGAAACCTGGTGAATGGTGGTAGCAGAATTACTGGTCCCGGCAGCATAGATTAAATTGCTGTCATTAGAAACCAGGTAATACAAAGCCCCGCTGCCGAGATATGTTTTCTCCCAGAGGGGTTCAAAATTTTTAATATTAAATGCCGAAATGAGCTGGTTGCCTGAACTATCATCTCCGCACACATAGGCAGTATCCTTTAGCTGGACGTGGCCGAAATAGTCTCTCGGGTTTAAGTAGTTCAAAACGGAAGTCTTTGATAGTGAAGATTTATCTATTGAATAAATTTTGCCGGTGCCGAAATAAAGCAAAGTCCCTCCCTGATCCTGAACAATATCGAGCCTGCCATTAAAAGTTAAAATTTTGCCGGCGGTTTCAATGGTTGTTGATGTACTGAAGCCCTTACTGTTACCTTTGATGCAGTAGACTGCTTTCCGGTTGAAATAAAAAACATAAGCCGCATCGTTATCTCCCTCCAGTTCGAAAGGTTTAATATATGCAGGACTGAAAAAGGAAGTGTCAGAAAAAAGCATACTCCCGTCTGACTTACTAAGCCCATAGAGAATCAACTTGTCAGCTTTAACAGCGGTATCCTCCGAATAAGAATCAGCATTAACATGCGAAGCGGTAAAATAAACTGCGTTTCCTACAACTTTCATCTGGCCGCCCTGGAGCAAATCGGCACCATGATAAAATTCCTTTCTCCATAGCAGATTACTTTTCGGATCATATTGCTCAACGACTAAAAATTTACCCTGCTGCTTAAAAGCATAAATCGTATCGTTTGAGTTGGTGATATCGAGCGTCCTCGAGATGGAAAGATATGAATCGGCAAGCGGATTGCGGGCGAGGACTTTGCCGGAAGAGGCATCCACCTGGACAAACATCAGAGCCGTGCCCCCTTTGGCAAGCTGCAATTGGCCGATAAAATCGGCGGTATCGCCGAAAACAGCAGAGATAATGCCGGCGCTCAGGTAATCGTTAGTCGCAGAATCCTGCGTAATGGTAAGGTCGAAAATCTTAGAACCGTCGCCATTTTTGATCTTCATAATATCCCAGGCTCCCGGGCCATAATTCGCGGCGCCATAATAACCTGTGAGGTAAATATCCCCTTTGCAATCGTTGTCAAGAGATAAAGCGGCTTGCCCCGCTCCTCCATCTTGTAAATTAGGAGACCCCAGCGACGTTGCTTTCAGGTAGCTGGTCCAGGCGCGCGTCCCAGTGCTTTTATCCACCTTGGCAGTGGTAAAAGCATCATCCACGCCTCCAACAAATGCGTCCCTATAGGTGGCAAACAGGTAGCCTCCATAATCGGCATAATCGCTCACAACCACGTCGGAGCCGGCGACGGCTGTATACCAATCTATTAATCCCGATGAACTGTTAACTCTGGTCAAAATTCCGCTGCCCGCGCCGAAGGATCCTCCATCACGCCCGAAAAGGTAAATGTCATCGAAATCGTCTACATATAATACATGGATCGCATCCAAGATTTTTCCAGTCTCGTTATAAACTCGCTGCCAGACAGGGTAACTTAAATTGCCGCGGCTGAATTTGAAAATGGTGTTATCGCGTGAAAAATAAATATTCCCGTTGTGATCAGCAGCTACGTTCAGATAACCACCTGAACCAAAATTCTTTGTAAGAATTGTGTCTCCGGTGGCTTTGTGAATTAAGGCAACGGTCGCATTAGATTGGTATTGATAAGCAACTAAAAAACTGGCAGAATCGTAATCGGCAATATCCACCCCGCTGAAATCGGCGGCATACAGGATTTTATTGAACAGCAGTTCTCCTGTAACAGCATTTACTTTCCAAAATGTATTATAAACTATATTCGATTTGGTTTGAACCGATATTCCATAAATTATGCTGTCCTTAAAGAGTTTGAAACGAAAGCTACTACAGCTTTGCGAACCAGAAACAGCAGAATTATAGCATTGCCAGACCACTTTTCCGGCCGGGTTCAGCTTTAATAATACGGGGTCTCCAGTGTTAGCTGTAGAGCGTTGGACCGCGAGAATAATGCCGTCATTTACTTTTTTATGGTCCAGAATATAATCTATTGTTCCCTGTCCGCCGGCGGGTGTTTCGGGGAAATAGGTCTTTCTTATTATTTGTCCTTCGGCCGGAAAACAATACAGGGCAAAGGCCACAGAAAAGAGATGAATTATTTTTAATTTCATGGCGCCTGTATTATTTAAGGGTTAGCGAATCGGTTACTTTGCAGCCTCTGATATCGGTAACGGTCACCGAATAGGTCCCGGGTGAAGTAACGGTTATTCTGTCATTGGCCGAGCCTGTTGACCAAAGCATAGACGCTCTCGGAAAATCTTTAATATAGAGCTCTGTATTCCCGTTGCAATCCTGGGTGGCGCGCTGAAATATCTTCACGCCTTCCAGGCTATAGTATTGCGTTGACAGGGAATCGTTGTTGGGAAGATTATCTATGTTCATGTTAGGATTCGAGACTGCAAAATGGAAATCGTAATTTGTATTGGGAGCAAACGGAAAATATCCAAGATTCAAGCGGATATTGCTATGCGGAGAAATTGGAATCGTAAAATGCATTACAGGGTAGGCTACATTGTAAATATCATATTGTACATCAAAAGAAGTAATCTTAATGGCAGAAAGGTTCTGAACCACAATTATGACCGAGTCTTTTACTGTACAGGAGGTCGAATCGGGATTTATTATCTCCCACACAGCCAGGTCTCTATAGGTTGTCGAATCAATCCGGAATTCGTCAGCGCCAATATCGGGAGCAGTTTTATTTCGCACTTCATTGTCAATATCATCCGTAATATAAGGCAAATGCAAGCCTTTGTTATGGATATAAGCAGCATTGTTGATATGCAGGTTTGATGAATCAAAATATAGCGGGTTGGTGACAAGACTGTGCGCATCCAGCCCGGTTGCTTTAATCCAATCTGACAGGGTAGATTCTATTCCGTTGTTAGATATATATTCAGCATCGGATGAGTAAAAGACGTTATAGTCAGAATGCAGCTGCGAAGTGTCGATTTTATAAAAAGAAGTGTACGCGGAGCCGCCGATTGGAGTGCAATAAATATTATTATATAGCTCGATGGCCGAAAGTTTATAATCGAGCTGAATAGCCTGGTTTGTAGGCCCCACCATATTAAAGCTGTTATTCACTATGCGAACAAAAGAACAGGTAGAGAGGGTAATACCCAACGAATAATAGCCTGTGCGCGTGGTAATAAAGTTATTCGCTATCAGAAGGGGATTTGCTTTAGTGCCAATGCAGTTATCCAGGCCAATAAGTGATTGCCCATATTCGGTAACATCGAATTTGTTTTTTTCGATGATAATGCTTCCACCCCCGCAATTGGATAGTCCTAAGGCAGTGGGACTTTTACTTCGGGTACCTTTAAAAATGTTTTTCCCAATGTAAATATCCTGAATTCCGTATGCCATAAGGCACTGACTTGCATTCCCCTGAAAGATATTACCTTCAATTCTGTTTCCCGAAGGGTTGGTAAGCGAACCGGAAATACTCAACTGAAGGCCATTGCTCTTCGCAAAGTTATTGTTGAGAACATTACAATAAGTCCCTTCCAGAATAACGGAAGGACCATATCCTCCTTCGGTAAAAACGTTGTTTGCAAGAGTGACATATGAAGTCGTGGCGTCAGTCCAAACAAGGCCGCTAGCAGAGGTCCACGGCGAGCTCAAGGTTAAATATCTGAAATTTACATATTGCGCCCCGGTGAGATTAAACACATAACTATTGACAGAACTATAGGTTGTATATTCTATAATTACGGAACTGCTGTCTTTTTTCTTCGATTGGAATGTAACAGTATTGGCAGCGCTTGCGCCGGGTATGGCGGGAATAATGACTTGTTCGGTGTATTTGCCCGAATCAATATTAAAGGTTACTGGTCCGCATACACCATAAGTTTTGATTGCTTCAACGGCAGAGGTTATACTCGAATAATCAGCCGGCGATTTTCCAATGCTATAGTTCCCTTTCATTGATAAAAAAAGCAGTAAATTAATCGTATCATTTAAAGCAAATGCATCCGACAGTCCGTTTGGTTTTGATGTCCATACTTTAACACTTACATTTCCCGTACCGGAAAAGCCGACATAACCCAGAAAAATGCTGTCCGCTTCTTTCCAATTTCCAAGACTGCCGCTCCAGTTCAGCTTTTTAGTTATGCCGTAATAATGGTAATTAATGTCAACGGAAGTAAGTGTTGATGTCCCGTAATTTTTGAGTTTTACGTAAAATGGAATACTGTCGCCCGGACAAACCCTCGGTGGCAAATAACTTGCAGATAATCCGGCGTCCAATGCCGGCACAGACCCTTCAAATATTCCGATAGTTGTAGCAGTGGCAGAACGAGAGCTCCCGAAATAATCATGTTTCATCGTACCAAGTGGAGTTCCTGCACCGAAAACTTTGGGATTATATGGAATTAGAACCGTATCATTCATGAACATTGGGTTCACCGAAAGGGAATGTTTGTCAGAGCCCCGCCCGGAATAAAGCATAGGCACTGAATCGTAGGTTATAGTATCAAATTTTGCGACTGTTTTTTTGTTATTAAAAAGATTATTGTAGTCTGATGCAAATATTCCATTGCCGTTATATTTCTGCTGATAATAGCACAAGCCCCCGCCTAAATTCTCAAGCTGGTTATTGTAAACGAGCATTGTATCGCCATAGGTAGAAGAAATACAATATCCTGTACTATCGCCCGTACCCAGCACTACCGCGTTATATGCCACAAGGATTGAATCGTTGTTTTCACCCTGAATACCGTTGCCGGGGCCATAGTAACCGGCTTTACTGATAATAACAATATTGTTAGTGACTTCCTTCACATGAATTTTCCCGGATATCACATTGGAGCAAAAAATTCCGGTGCCACCCTGGTCAAGTTTCACGAAATTGCCATCAATTAAAAGAGAATCGAGGCTCTGGTCAACATAAATTCCATTAGTGGAATATGGATTTGTGGAGTATATGCGGTTTCCGGTTATACGGGTATTATGAGTAATCATGACGTAGAGGCCGTAATCCCCCTGGTCCATAAAAACATTGTTCTCAATCTTCCAGTCAGAGGCGGCAAAATTCAATGCACTCTCTGAGCCTTGCATGTTAAGCCCTTTACTTCCTCCGATAATCGTATTGCGAAGAAATGTAATCGAGTCATTTCCCGTGCTTGTGTTATAGTCTGTGCCCACATAAATACAATCGTTGTAACTGAAGTAATTAGCAGAAGTATTCCATGACCTGATGACATTATTCTCAAAAAGCAGGTTGGAGGCATTATTCGTTATATAAATTACACGATTATAATCGTAATTTGTACTCGGGTCCTTAATGGCTTGCAGCGTCATATTGCGGAATACTAAGTTGTTTGCCCCATCAAGGTAAAGCGTATAGTTTGCATTGGTTGACCAGTTGCCGTGCATGTGCCATAAAACAACATCGGCGGGGTTTCCTGTTTCAGACTGAAACGTAATAGGGGAAGATACAGAAGAACCAGTTATCGCTCCCATATAAATCTGCTCGTTGTAACTGCCTTTACGTACTTTAAAAACGACGGGGCCACTTATACCATTGCTGGTAAGCGCAGATACCGCTGCTGAAAAGGAAGTATAATTGGGGGAGCTTCCACCAATGGTGTAGGTGCCATTGAGCTTTGCTGCAAAAGAAAAAACAGGGATTATAAATAACACTAAAAAAGAAAATAGCGCAGGAATTCCCCAAAAAGAATTTGGTTTCATTGTGGTTACATTTAGGTAAAGGTTTCTTCTTAAAATGACCAGGTGTCAATCAAAGGTAAAAAAAATTTACAGTTTTCACTTCGTGCATTGTATTACTACTGTTCTGGCGGCACAAAACAAGCGTTAACTGGTGCTGCTTTTAATGACCCCTCTTTCGTGGTCTTTGTCCCAACAAACCTCTCGCACTCATTGCGTTAAAACCATCCTAACCTCCTCGCAAACAAATAAATAATCATGGGAGCGTCACCCTATGTTTGCAAAAGACTTTACAAACACAGGATGACTACATCTATAAACAATTAACTTTCAATAATCCCCTCACAACTAATGCGCTTCTTTCCATTTGCCCTCGGCCCATTGCAGGAATTCTTTGAGGTTGTTGAATTTATCCAGTGGCAATCCATCCGTATGGGTCGGTTTCAATCCCGGATGGGCATATAGCTCTACATCCCTTTCTGTAATCTGTTCCTGGGATAATATGGCAAGCCGCTCTACAACATTATGCAGTTCACGGATGTTACCGGTCCAGTCCATTTGCTGGAGGGCTTCAATAGCGCCGGAGCCAAAACGCTTGGGCTGCATTTTGTAGTCAGCAACAATTTCATTCAGAAAGGATTCAGCCAGCAGGGGGATATCTTCCAGTCTTTCATTTAAAGAGGGTACATGGATCAATATCACGCTCAAACGATGGTACAGGTCTTCCCTGAAATTCCCTTTCTGGATTTCGTTATACAGGTTTTTATTGGTAGCCGCTACAATACGCACATTTACAGGGGTTTCCTTGTCTCCGCCTACACGGGTTATTTTATTTTCCTGTAGCGCCCGCAGTACTTTTGCCTGGGCCGACAGGCTCATGTCACCTATTTCATCCAGGAACAGCGTTCCTCCGTTTGCCTGTTCAAATTTACCAATGCGTTGTTTGATGGCTGATGTAAAAGATCCTTTTTCGTGCCCGAACAATTCACTTTCTATGAGTTCAGAGGGAATGGCGGCGCAGTTCACCTCTACCAGCGGACCTTCGGCACGCTGGCTTTTTTCGTGAATCCAACGGGCAACCAGCTCTTTCCCTGTTCCGTTAGCCCCTGTGACCAGTATTCGGGCCTCCGTTGGTGCCACACGATCAATGGTGTCTTTGATAGCCTGGATGGCTGCCGATTCACCGATAATTTCCCTTGTTTTACTTACCTTTCTTTTTAAAGTTCGGGCTTCAGTAATCAGGGTGGATTTATCGAGCGCATTGCGGATGGTAATAAGCATCCGGTTAAGATCAGGCGGCTTCGAAATAAAATCAAAAGCACCTTTTTTTGCAGCTTCAATAGCCGTTTCTACTGTTCCATGTCCGGATATCATGATAACGGGTACGTCTGGTGCCAATTCCATTGATTTTTCCAGAACTTCCATACCATCAACCTTAGGCATTTTTATATCACATAAAATCAGGTCGAAGCTATTCTTTTTGATGAGATTGATCCCCATTTGTCCGTCAGATGCTTCTTCAACCTGGTAGCCTTCATGTTCAAGAATATCCCTGAGAGTTTCCCTGATCAGTTCTTCGTCGTCTATGATTAATATTTTTGGCATGAATATTGGAATTAAAATTTAATGCAACCTGCTTCGTTATGTAAACAAAGCGTTGCAAATTTCGGACTAAAAATTTTTAACTGCTTGGTTTCTCAAAATTAAATAAGACTGCTTAACTTTCTCGAAATTTTGTCATAATGAAAAAACTGCTTTTATTTTTCTGCCTTATTGCCGCATTTTCCTTTAAATCAGCCCCTTCTAAAACAATAGCCATACAAGCTAACATTTTGAAATATCGCGGGGGAAACCCTGTTGATTTCAAATTAAAGGATATTCATGGTAAGATCGTGTCGCTCAGTGATTTTCGGGGAAAATTCGTGGTCATAGATTTTTGGGCCAGTTGGTGCGGACCATGTAAGGAAGAAATGCCGGATGTTGAAAAACTGATCAACGATATGTCTGAAAATGACAAAGTGGTTTTCCTTTTTATCAGTTTTGACCAGGAAGAAGAGGCATGGAAAAAGGCTGAGAAAAAAATAGACGATTATGGTATCCAATTGATCGCAGGAGATAAAAATGAAGATTTGAAATCAATGTTTAACATGGATGAAATTCCTCATTTTGCGTGGATCAACAGCAAGGGAGTTATTGTTAAGATGGATGCTCCACGCCCGAGCGAATTTGGGACAAAGGCTACACTCAAGGCCTATTTGCTCGGGGATAATTAGGCAATTTTATTATTACCGGCAAAAGGAGAGCTCAAACCCGTTGACTTTTGCAGGATTTGGAAATTTTGTTTCATTGAACAAAAAGCTTGCTATCTTTGTTTAATGGTTTTCCCCGAAAACGCACTTTTAACCCCGTTCGTTTAACCCAAGTTCGCTATGCGAGTGTATTGGATTCTTCTGTGTATATTTTTTTTCGTTTTTTCTTCATTAAAAAGCGATAAACATACTTCAAACCGATATACTATCAGTTTAAAAAGGGGTCATGGAACTCCTGTGGAGTTTTCTTTGCAGGATTCTGCTAACAATACGGTTACCCTTAGTCAGTTTAGAGGGAAATTTGTCGTCATTAGCATGGAAGCTAATTGGTGCCGCCCATGTCTTGGTGAAATAGGTGCCATGAAAGAATTGCAGGCAAACATGCTTGGGCAGAATATCGTATGGATTTTTGTTAGTTTCGATAGGGACAAAGAATCATGGGATGAAGCGCGGAAATCCAATAATTTTAAAGGTATCCAGGTTTGGGGCAAACCCAAATCAGAAGAATTGAAAAAAACTTTTAATTTTGATTCCCTACCATATTATGTATGGATTGACCGCAATGGGGTGATTGTGGTAGAAGATGCTCCCAGACCTTCTGTGCGCAGCACAATCAAACAGCTTAAGTTATACTTGAACGGTTAGGATACATCTAAATTACTTTTATCGCCTCAACCTTAGTTCTTCTCCAAATGGAGAAGGGGATTTTTTTTTAGATGTACTCTAAAAACTTCTATTAATTTCTTCAACGCTCCAGGCTTCAGCTTTTTGGTCAAATAAAGCCTTGGTATTCCGCCAGGTTTCAACAAATAATTCGGAATTTCTATAATATTCCAGGGATTCTTCATTTTTCCAATGGCTATAAGTGAACAAAATACCCGGAATGTTTTTGTCCTGCAGGAGTTGAAGGCCTTCACACCCGGGCATTGCCGTTATTTTTGGATAAGCAGTTTTAAAAATAACCAGAAAATCAATGATATTCTCTGGCTTAAAGTGCATTTTTACAATTCGTATCATGGATGCGAATCTACGAAAATCACACAGCTGCTTGCGCAGAATCTTTTTGCTTTTTGTGATATAAAAAGTAAGATGCGAATGCAAAAGCGATGAAAACAAACATAAAGGCTGCTCCCGCTGTAACTGGTCCGACTGCAATAATAGAATATGTGGCTCCGCCGAGGTCAAATATAAAGCCCGCGTAGGCCCATTCTTTTAACCTGGGAAAGCCAGGTACTAATATGGCAATAGAGCCCAATATTTTTGCAATGCCAAGGAATGGAACGAAATAGGCAGGATAGCCCAATTTGATAATAAAATCAGCGGCTTCTTTTTTCTGCATAATCTCCTGGATGCCATCGAATATCATAAATAATGCAAAAAGACCGGTAACGATCCAGTAAATAATTTTTGTTGTTTTCATAATGTTACGATTTTTTTAGTTAAATTTTTAATAGGGCAAAACTACGTACTCTAAATAGTATTTGAACTGTGTAAAAACGGCAAGTTGATGGGTTGATTGCGACAGTTTATTTTACTGTTTTATTTCAAGGAGATAATTTTCCAATTGATCAAATGTTCCGGCAAAACCTTCATTCATAGAAGCAATGCCAGCTTCGAAAGTTTTGCGCTCTTCTTCAGTAGCGTGTATCGGGCCACCTTTTAAGACAACCGTGGTTTTGCCATTTTCCTCAGTAAAAGTGACTTCATTGTAAACTTCGAGAGGCCAGGTTGGGCTGAACGGAGCACGGACTATATGACCGTTTTTGTCAGCAAAAGAATTTACAAATACGAATTTCTCACCAGGGACAATCTCATGATACACAAATAACCCCGTCATCTCCATACCGTCTGGCCCTGCCATGCTATACAAGAAAGTACCTCCGGGTTCAAAATCAAATTTTGACACACTGATTTCCGAACCTTTGGGGCCCCACCATTTTTGCAGATGTTCCTTTTGAGTCCAGACTTTATAAACGAGGGCTTTAGGCGCATTTAATTCGTGGGTTATAATAAGCTCTTTCCCGGATGGTTTTTCATCCAGATATCTTTCCATCCTGTCAATATTTTGTTTCAGTCCTTCGGCCGCTCCCCCATGTTTTATAGCCATATCGCGCGATTCAGCCG
This sequence comes from Bacteroidota bacterium, assembly GCA_013288555.1. Classification (GTDB taxonomy): domain Bacteria; phylum Bacteroidota; class Bacteroidia; order CAILMK01; family CAILMK01; genus JABDEJ01. Next base: position 24,264 of record JABDBQ010000038.1, read on the forward strand.
TTGAAAAGCGGTTCCTGAAGGTTAATTTCGTCTTATTGCCTTCTTTTTCAAACGTGACTGTAATCTGAAAAATGGGCTCGTTTTTGTGCTTCAGAACGATCCTTTCATTTTTAACTATTTCAGCGAATTCAAAAATACTTTGATAATCAGTTCCATCAGGGCCATGCATAACCAGGTCCCAGATGCCGCCTTCTTTGAATTCCATTTTAGAGATGGTATTGGTAAATCCTTCTGGTCCCCACCAGTGTTTAATATGTTCCGGCTCTGTGAATACCCTGAAAACCAGCTCCCTGGGCGCATTCAATAATCTTGTTGCTATAATTTCAGCCTCCCCGGGTCTAACAATTAGTTCATTTTTTGTTTCCATGTTTTTTCTTCTTTTTTTCTTTTTTGGCTTTCTTTTCTTTCTTTTCTTTTTTGGATTGAATTTCATCAAGATAAGTTTCCAGTGAATCTAGCCGGGCTGTCCAGAGTTCACGGTATTGGGCCACCCAGTCTGACACTTCTTCCAGTTTTTCCAGTTTTGATTCGCAGAACCGCTCCCGTCCTTTTTGCTGAATGGATAACATACCGCATTCTTCCAGCAACTTCAGATGCTTGTATATGGCAGTACGACTTACATTAAATTGCTCAGAAACAGTGTTTACGTTGAGCGATTGGTGCGCTAACATGTTCAAAATCTCCCTCCTGGTAGGGTCTGCTATTGCTTGAAATACATCTCTTCTCATAGTTGTGTAACATTTAGGTTGCAAATTTATATGAAACTTTTTGGTTGCACAAAATTTTTTTTGATATTTTTTTAAATAGCGTTTTTGATGCTTTTGAATATGACAGAAACATCAAAATCAGAGATGTATTCACAATTTGAACTGCGAATGCTTATATGGGTATCAACTATAAATGTATTCCTTTAATATAATTTATATATGAAAAAGCAAATTCTGATCTTATCCATCTGCGCAAACCTCTTCGCCTCTGTTTTTGTCTTTATGGCTTTTAATAAAGATAAACCGGCTAATTCAAATAAAAATGAATATGTAATTATGAATGTGCCTAAAAATGGCGGCGAAATTCTCGTTTCCGGCAGCGACAGTACTTTAAAAGCAATCAGTATGAGATATCCCTGGTCAGAAAAGGAAGTCAGAAAAAACGAACAGATTATTGCTGATGAAGTAAATGAGCTGAGCGCCAATGGATATGAACTTGTTTCATCCAATGGAGATCATTATGAGTCAAACTATATCTTCAAAAAGAAATAAGGAAAGCCTTTTTAAAAACGTGGAAAAAAAAGCCGAGTCGTCTATTTATTC
>JABDBQ010000039.1 GCA_013288555.1 Bacteroidota bacterium
ATTCTAAAACTACCCTGAAAATTTCCAGCATTGTCGCTGCAGTATTCCTGACCTTTTTAATCTCATCATGCAGCATTCACCATGCAACCGTAATGCGTAGCGGTGAAGGTATGGACGAAGACATCGCCGCTCGTACAAAATGGGAAACCCAGATGCTGGCAGATCCGGCAACGGGTGCTATTCCGGATCATATCCGTGCCAAAGAACTGGCATTCAGTGCAACACTGCCCAGGCAACCGGAACCCCAGATGAAAAGCGGATCTTTCTGGCAGAACCGTGGTCCCTGGAATGTGGGAGGCCGTACCCGTGCACTGGCCATTGATGTAACCAACGAAAATATTATTCTTGCAGCGAGTGTGAGCGGTGGTATTTATCGCAGCATTGATAGTGGCGCCACATGGAATAAAATCACCGGACCAAGCCAGGACCTTGACATAACTTGTATCGTTCAGGATACACGAAAAGGGAAAACAAATATATGGTATGCAGGCACCGGGGAATTGCTGGGGAACAGCGCTTCAGGAGGCAATTTTTCATCTTTTTATTATGGCGACGGTATCCTGAAATCTACCGATGGCGGAAAAACATTTTTTAAACTTGCTTCTACAAGTTCCGGATTGCCACAGGTTTATCGCCCTTTTGATATCGTAAACAATATTGCCATTGATGAATCTGATACCGGCAGTACTATTTATGCAGCAACCGGTGATTACAGCGGAAGTATCCGAAAATCAGTAGATGGCGGAAATACATGGACTACTTTCACCAGCACAGGGTTAAATCCATATGCAACATATACCGATGTCGCCGTATCTCCAAAAGGCATTCTTTATTTTACACGAAGCAATGACAATAACAATACAGCAGGCGGATTATTTCGATCATCGGATGGTATAAACATTACAAATATCACGCCTCCGGGTTTTGCAGCAAAATATGACCTGGTGACCATCGCGATAGATCCTAATGATGAAAATACCGTTTATTTCCTGGGCTATACACCCGGGTATGGGTATAAAGAAACGGACTACAGAGGCGTTACCGATTACGCAAGTCTCTGGAAATACAGATACATCAGTGGCAATGGGACTGGAAGCGGAGGTGCATGGAAAGACCTGAGTAAGAACATCCCTAATTTCGGCGGAGATTTCGGGAATTTCAATACCCAAACGGGCTATAATTTATATGTGAGGGTAAAGCCCGGCGATTCTAAAACCGTATTCCTGGGATGCACCAATCTATGGAGATCAACGGATTCATTTTCAACCTCAAATAATATTTCCTGGATCGGCGGATACGGTGTGAATACAGCACGCCCCGATTATAAATTATACCCAAACCAGCACCCTGATCAGCATAACCTGGTTTTCTATCCCTCCAATCCAAATAAAATGATCACCAGTTGCGATGGCGGTGTTTTCAGAACGGATGATAACACTGCATCTGATGTTATATATGGTTCCCTGAATAATGGATATTTAACAACGCAGTTCTATACCATTGCCATAGATCATGGAACACCAGGAAATAATGAAATTATTGGCGGGCTCCAGGATAATGGGAGTTTTATGACCCGGTCAGATAACCCGCAAAACAACTGGACCATGCCGGGCAATGGGGACGGATGTTACTGTGCTATTGTTGACGGCAGAACTGATTATTATGTTTCCTCACAATTAGGTAAAATTTACCGGGAAATCCTTGATACATCAGGAACGCCTGTACAAAAGGCAAGGGTTGATCCATTAGGCGCTAAAGGTCAGATGTTTGTGAATCCCTTTATTTTAGACCCGGTCGACCAAAAAAGAATGTTTTATGTAGCCGGGACCCATTTGTACCGCAACAACGATGTCACCCAGATTCCTTTGCATACGACTACCGATACATTTGCAGTTTCTACCGGGTGGCAAACGCTTAATTTGGGCAAAGATTCAAACCAGACCATCAGTGCCCTGGCCATGTCTCATGGCAGTACTGAAACACTAGTTTATGGAACCGCAACCGGAAGCCTTTTCAAAATGGATGGGGCTGATGGCGTCAACCCTACTATAACAAATATTACAGGCTCTGCATTTCCAAGTGGAGCCTATATCAGCTGTATTGCTATTTCTCCACTCAATGCCAATGATATGATTGTCGTGTTTTCCAATTATAACGTGGTGAGCTTGTTTTACACATCAAATGGTGGCACAAGCTGGACAGATATTTCCGCAAACCTGGAACAGAATGCCAATGGTACAGGCAACGGACCTTCTTGCCGCTGGGCATCCATTTTACCTGTCGGACATCATATCGCTTATTTTATCGGAACCAGCACAGGACTGTATTCAACTGACACCCTGAAAGGAATCAATACCGAATGGGCGCAACAAAATCCGGATGGCATTGGGAATGATATCGTTATGATGATTGACACCCGGCCGTCCGATGGACTCGTAGCCGTTGCAACACATGGGAATGGTATATATACAGCCAATATCAGTTTTGCTTACCAGGTATCGGGGGTTAATGAAAACGCGAATGAAAGCATCGGATTTCAAAAGCTGAACTGCTATCCAAATCCTGTTGCATCAGGTGCTGTTTTAACAGTAGAATATGAGAATGAATCTCCAGATCAAAGTCCTGTAATTTCAATCGTTGACGAAGAAGGCAGAACCATAATGGATATGCAGGCTTCAGGTTTTACCACAACCGGAAAACAATCCATCCCGTTAAAACTTCCACAACTGAATCCGGGTATCTATTATGTCCGGATTCAAAATGGAAACAATATTGTTGCACGAAGTTTTGTGGTGAGGTAGAGAAGTATTTGTCATTTCGACGATAGGAGAAATCCTGCATTCCCTGGTCTGTCCCATTCCCTGGTCTGTCTCCTGACAGACCGGAACTTAACTCAGGCACAAATAACATTCCCTGGTCTGTCTCTCCATTCCCTGGTCTGTCTCCTGACAGACCGGAACTTAACTCAGGCACAAATAATAAAAATAATATTACATTCCCTGGTCTGTCTCCTGACAGACCGGAACTTAACTCAGGCACGAATAATAAAAATAATATTTACCTTTCCGCAATGCAAGTAAAACAAGGATAGATTTGAATAATAAATGATGATCAAATAAATTATTTGTCAGCGTATTCTGGAAGAGATTTTAATGGATTCAGACAACATGTTGTTTTACATATATTTATAAATAAAGTTTTTACTTGGCTGTTCAACCCACTCCGGGGTTGGGTATATCTGCTTGCCCTTTTCCGCCGGTTTCGCCGGCGATTATTCATATTCAACCCTTTCTGGGTTGGTAAAACAGATTGGTTGCCAAAATCAGCAAAAGATTTGTAGGTAAGCCTGAAGGGCTTAAACCATAATAACCGCGGGTGAAACCCACGGAAAGATATCAGGCAGCCAACAACCCCGAAGCGGGTTGAACAGCCGATTATTACAAAAGATATGTCTACACGATAGCTTTGGAAGAGGGAATCCCTCATTCCCTGGTCTGTCTCCTGACAGACCGGAACTTAACTCAATCACGAACAATAAAAACAATAATTAACTTGCCTGGACGCAGGTAAGATGAAGGATAGATTTGGATAATGAATCATCATCAAAGAATTGTTTGTCAGAATATTCCGGTCTGTCAGGAGACAGACCGGGGAGACAGGGAGAAGTATTTGTCATTCCGACGATAGGAGAAATCCCAAGCTGGCGCGCGTTTATAACGTGTGTCTCATGGCTTTGCGTCTCTGACGCAACTTCGTATTAACACATTTCTTCCCAACCCTCGCTCATATCCCTTAAATGCGGGTATTAACGATGTTCCGTCAGTTTAATCACTTATCTCCCATCCCGATAACTGCATCCGGCAGCATCAGCAAAAAAAACATTGACTTAGCATAGTCGAGTTGTTCGTAAAATATGCCAAGTCTGTTAAGGTTTCTGTAATAGTCGTTTACATGGGTATAGTAATAGAGTTCAGTTTGCATAAACCAGGCTTTTTCCCCGGTTTTTTCCGCGATAAACCATTTTTCCAGTAAGCGGCCGGCCCTTCCGTTTCCATCTTCAAAAGGGTGAACGTTTACAAATACCAAATGGATAAATGAAGCGAAGTAAAATACCTGCTCCATGGTTAAGGGTACATTTTTTAGCGTTTCAATATCCCGCCACAAAGTATCGAACAGATCGGGAACCTGGTTTGCGGGCGCTGCTTCGAACTGAATTTTGCCCGTATTGTGCTCCATGACAACCATATTGCCCGTACGGCAAATTCCTTGTTTATTTTCAGGAAGCAAATGGGTCGCAAGTATGCAATGCGCTTTTAAAAAATGAGCCTTTGTAAGTGAATTTTGCTGGGCAAATAAATAGGCATCGTACAGATCGTCGGGTTTTTTAACCAGCTCGGGCTGATATTCAATATTCAGCATTTTATGCTTTACAAAACTATCTATTTCCATGGCCTCCCCTTCTATACGGGAAGATGCTATGGCAGATACCGAAGTATAAAAACTAAATGTGTGCGTGGAAATTTCGGCATCATGCAGGGCATCAAATGCCGCCTGTAGGCCTGCTGGAACCTGTTGCAGATATGCTTCAAGCCATTCTATAGACAGTATTTCCAGTTTTATATCCATATTAATTTGCAAGACATGCAGGACTTTCAAAAGTAAAGCATAAGCGGCAATTTTATTCAATCTTTTAAAAATGGCGCCTGTTAAATCAAAAAAGTAAAACAAATTCAAAAATATTTTTGCTTGTAACATATTGAAATCATTCAAGTTAAAAAATATTTTTTCAAAGTACCCACCCACCTGGGCAGTTCACTATATATGTATATTAAAAACAGGGGTAAGGCATAAGGGGTAAGGCGTAAGGCGTAAGGAAAAAGACGAAAACAATAAATCATGCTGTATCATATGAATCACATATATCAGAGTTTAGATAATTAAAGTGGAAAAGAAATCATGCGTCAGCTACTTACGCCTTATGCCTTACCCCTTATCCCTAATGTAACGTTCACTTTAGTGGCAGTAAATCAAAAAGATATGAAAATAAAATTTCAAAAGTGTATGCAATCCTGCAAAAATGTACACCCAAACGTGACAGATAAACCATTCATTGTAAGCAGATAAACCATTTATTTCAAAGAAAAAAACAAAACTGAACACTATTGTGAACAGACAAATGACAAAAAAAGAAAGGATTATGGAAAACCGAATAGGGGGAATTGCTGACGCGGGAGTAAATTCCCCTGCCCTCCCGAAGAAGTCGGGACAGTCTCTTAGAAGGGGGAATCCCTTCTTTCAATATTTGCATTTTAATTTTCAAATTGTCTCATTTTCAAACCTGTCCCGACTTATTCGGGATTTACAAATCATCATATTAGCACATTAAAAAAATAACCCTTAGTTTTATAGCCGAAACAGATCAGGTATTTAATAATAATCAAAAATGGCAAACAGGAGAACTTTTGTAAAAACCGCCGGCGCCATCGCAGGTGGTTTAACCCTGGCAGGAATGATGCCCGCATTTGGTAAAGACATGGATTTTCAACAATTTCTAAAACATAATATTCCCGGCGCTAAGGACGGAAACGGTAGTGACGAGGATTTCTGGAGCTGGGTAAAGAACAGTTATACCGTATCTGATACACCTATCAACCTGAACAATGGCGGTGTGAGTCCACAGCCTAAAATAGTACAGGACATGCACAAACAATACCTGGACCTGTGTAATGACGGTCCGTCTTACTATATGTGGCGCATCCTGGACCAGGGACGCGAACCCTTGCGGACCAAACTGGCCGAACTGGCCGGATGCAGCGCTGAAGAAATTGCCATTGACCGTAATACAACTGAAGCTATTAATACTGTTATTTTCGGACTGAACATGAAAGCCGGGGATGAAGTGGTCCTCACCAAACAGGATTATCCCAACATGATCAATGCATGGAAACAACGCGAAAAAAGAGACGGTATTAAACTGGTATGGATCGATCTTGAATTGCCTTCCGAAGATAATGAAGCGATTGTAAAAAAGTTTACTTCGGCTTTTACGAGCAAGACCCGGATCGTGCATATAACCCATGTCATCAACTGGACGGGACAGATACTTCCCGCCAGGGATATTGCCCGCAAAGCACATGCACAAGGCATTGAAGTACTTGTAGATGGAGCCCATTCTTTTGCACATTTTGAATACAAAATACCGGACCTGGAATGTGATTACTTTGGTACAAGTCTTCACAAATGGTTATGTGCTCCTCTTGGCAGCGGAATGCTTTATATCAAAAAAGAAAAAATTAAAGACATCTGGCCACTGCTCAGCAATGATAATCCGAACAGTGAAGATATCAGAAAGTTTGAAAGCCTGGGAACGCGCAATATGGCGTCTGAAATGGCTATCAGTACGGCCATTGATTTCCATTACATTATCGGGGCAAAGCGGAAAGAGGACAGGCTACGTTTTTTGAAAAATTATTGGGCTGAAAAAGTGGAGAATATCCCCGGAGTTAAATTGGTTACATCATTAAAACCGGAATTCAGTTGTGCTCTTGCAATGGTTGCCATTGATGGGATAACTGTGTCTGACCTTGAAAGCAAGCTGTACACAAAATACAAGATACATACCTCCCCTATCAACTGGGAACTTGGTAATATTCACGGTGTAAGAGTAACGCCAAATGTTTACACCTCAACGCGTGAACTGGATATATTGGTTGAGGCTATTACCGATATCGCGAAGAAATAAATCCTACCAGAACGCCAATTCTTCTACCGGCTGATCCATATATAATGGGAATTCCTGTGCAAATTCAATCACATGTTTTCCGATTTCCGCAATCCGGGTTTCGTTTTCGGGATTCATAAGTACATCATCAATATGTTGAACCACCTGGTCCATTTGTGCTTCCTTCATTCCCCTTGAAGTGATAGCTGCAGAACCGATACGGATACCTGAAGTAATAAAAGGTGATTTATCATCAAATGGAACCATATTTTTATTGATAGTGATATGTGCTTTCACAAGGCTGTTTTCAGCCTGTTTGCCTGTGATATTTTTATTCCTAAGATCTATAAGCATCAAATGGTTATCGGTACCACCGGTAATGATTTCATAGTTCCTGTTTTTAAAGGCTCTTGAAAGCGCCTGGGCATTATCAACTACCTGTTTGATATAGACACCAAACTCAGGCGTAAGCGCCTCTCCAAAGGCTACAGCTTTGGCTGCAATAACATGTTCCAAGGGACCACCTTGGGTGCCGGGAAACACGGCCAGGTCCATGATAGATGACATGGTTTTCATTTCCTGTTTTGGCCCATAAGGCACTTCAAAATCATTACCCATCAAAACCATACCACCTCTTGGCCCCCTCAGGGTTTTATGAGTGGTTGTAGTTACAACATGACAATGCGGTAGCGGATTGTTAAGCAAACCCTTCGCAATAATACCGGCAGGGTGTGCCATATCACACATCAGGTAGGCTCCCACTTCGTCGGCTATTTCACGAAGCCGGATATAATTCCAGTCACGGCTATAAGCTGAAGCACCGCATATCATAAGTTTAGGCCTTTCTATTCTTGCTTTTTCAGCTAGTTTTTCCCAGTCAATCATTCCGCTTTCTTTTTCAACCCCATAGAATGATGGTGTATATATTTTTCCGGAAAAATTCACCGCAGATCCGTGCGTCAAGTGCCCGCCATGAGACAGATCCAACCCCAGTATTTTATCTCCCGGTTTCAGTAGTGCCAGCATCACTGCAGCATTAGCCTGTGCTCCACTATGTGGTTGTACATTAACCCATGATGCGCCAAAGAGCTCTTTCGCACGATCTCTTGCCAGGTTTTCAACCATATCTACAACTTCGCAGCCACCGTAATATCTTTTGCCTGGTAATCCTTCTGCGTATTTATTGGTAAGGCAACTGCCCATTGCCTGCAATACCTGCCGGCTTACAAAATTCTCAGAAGCGATAAGTTCAAGTCCATTTTGCTGGCGCTCAAGTTCTTTCTGGATCAAGTTAAACAATTGATCGTCACGTTGCATAATGCAGTTTTGTTATAAGCTTAAAAAAACAAAGATAATGGAAAAGATCATTCAGGGGACAGGAATCAGGAGTCTGAGGTTAGTCCAATCTTGTTATGCCGTCATTTTGATAAACTAAAGTCCGGTTCTTTCCAGATTGCCCAGCATTTATCAGACTGAAGCCGAAGCATTTCCAAACCATTTTTGGTTCTAGCACCTCTTTCGCGTCCTTTTCTTAAAAACACTGTTTCTTCAGGATTGTAGATCAGGTCGAAAAGAAGGTGGTCGCTGGTAATGTATTCATACGGAATCGGCGGATAATCATCTACTTCAGGAAACATTCCAACCGGAGTAGCATTGATGATAATATTATGCTCTTTCATCGTTGACTCATCAATATCTTCATATTGGATCCGGGTATCATGTCTTTGTCGTGAAACAGAAGTGTAAGGAATATTATGATTGCGCAATACAAACTTTACTGCCCTTGCACTCCCTCCGGTTCCAAGTATCAATGCTTTTTTAATGCCGTGCGAAACCAATGGGATCAGGCTTTTTTCCAGCCCATAAACATCCGTATTGTATCCCTTTAATTTGGTACCAGTTTCATCTTCAATAACCTGAACCGTATTTACAGAACCAATGATAAGTGCCTCCGGATCAATCTCATCCAGGTAATTCATGACTGCAACTTTATATGGAACCGTTACATTAAAACCAACAAGGTCGGGTTCAGATTTGAGAAAAGCTTTTAATTTTTCGATCTTCTCAATGGGATAAAGCTCATATGCCCAGTCAGAAAGATTTTCTTTCTCAAACTTGTCGGAAAAAAACATCTTTGAATAAGAATGTCCGACAGGATAGCCTATAAGGCCAAGTTTTTTCATTTAAAAATAAATTTGGCCGCCATAATAATTATCTTTGAACAATCATTGTTATAATTAATATGATGTCGCGCGGCACTATTACCGATCGAAGATAACAATAAATGTTTATGAGTAAAAAATATTTAAAATACTTTTTTATTGCTTCCGCTATCTTTTTGTGCAGCTGTGGATTATTTAAACCGCAGTGTCACTGTCCCAGTTTCGGGCAGAAACAGATCAAATCCCAGAATATGATCTGCATCAAGAATTCAGACAAAGTCAGAACCCAATGCACAAATTAAAAACCGTGAGGAGAATTAACCCCTTTCCGGCTCATAGTTAAAAATTACAATCCCAAATGAGTTGGTAGTCGTCTTTATCAGTTTCAATTTGGTACTTGATTTCAAATTCGCAAATAAAGGCAAACCTTTTCCAAGAATGACAGGCACCACCACCAGGTGATATTCATCAATCATGTTCAGATTAATAAATGATTGCACAAGCCCGGCGCCACCATAAAGAATCAGGTTCTTTCCTGGTTCCGATTTAAGCCTTGCTATTTCACTTGCAATGTCCTTTGCCACAGTTACATCTGGCCATTCTACTTTGTCCAGTGTTTTTGAAAAAATAGTTTTTGGCAACCTGTTTATTTTTGCTCCAAATTCCGACTCGTCTTTCGGCCAGTAATCAAGGAAACCCGGAGCCATATTCCTTCCTATCAATATATGATCTGACTTATTCAGGAGATCATCCACATAAGCTTTTGAAATTTCATCAGATGCGCTGAAAAGCCAATCCATTTCACCATCCGGCCCAGCCACAAATCCATCCAATGTTATTGCCATTTGCAATACTACTTTTCTCATAATACGTTTTATTTTAACAATTTAAATATAAATTACAATGAGGATTTTTCCAGTTCTTTCTTTTCAGCATCTGCCTCTACCCGGGCGTCTGAATAGTCTATCATCCAGCTTGTTCCATATTTATCATGACACATTCCGAAATAAGCGCCCCAAAATGTTTTTGCCATGGGCATGCCTACATTCCCACCATCTGATAGTTTATTGAAAATTCTTTGAGCTTCTTCCTCACTATCAGTCTGAACCGAAATTGCAAAATTGTTGCCTGGATTCATTTTACCCATGAAGTCTGACCAGTCGCTTCCCATTAACACCGTTTCACGGTTTATTGGTAATGCGATATGCATGATATCTTCAAGATTGGCACCGGGGCTTTGCATTTCAGTTGGTACATCTTTAAAGCGCATCAGTGTAGAAAATTCACCGCCAAAAACGGATTTGTAAAAATTGAAGACTTCCTCGGTATTTCCATAGAAGTTAAGATAAGGGTTTACTTTTGCCATTGTTATAATTATTTATGAGTTAATAAGTTGCTAGATTATTATATTATTTGTGGTTATTATTGATGACTTCTTCTTTGTCATAATTAAACATCCAGTTGATACCAAATTTATCATTAAGATCTCCATAAATGGAACCCCAGAACGCTTCGGTGAGAGGTTGCCCCGGCTTTCCATCTTTAACAAGATTAGTATACACACTGTTTATCTCTTCTTCACTACTGCAGTTGATAAATAAAGACATATGATTACCAATATTTATGCCTCCCGGACGTACCATATCTGACCCGTAAATGGTTAAATTATCTTTTTTGAGAACTGAATGCATAATATACCCTTGTATCTCTGCCGGCATTTGGGCTGCCATCGCTGTTTCTCCCACAGTTATAAAAAGTAATTCACCCCCAAGGCAATCTTTATAAAACGTCATGGCCTCACGTGCTTCCCCTTTAAAGTGTAAATAAGCTGTAATCTCTTTCATATTTTTGCCTTTAAATTTATTTTCATTTAATGCTACAAACTTCCGCACTTTATCAGACTTGCAAAGGCGTAAAAACGACATTGTAAGGGGGCGAATACGACAAACGGTTTTTTTGCTATTTTTGCTTATTATCTTTGTCTTATGAAAAATATATCCATCCTCGTACCCAATGGCGCTGTAGCACTTGGTACCATTGAAGGTCCTTTTATTGCCTTCCGACAAGCAAACTATTTGTTAATGCAAACAGGCAAAGAACCCATATTTGATGTCAAACTGGTAGGGCTCAAACGGGAAGGAAAAGTATATGACCGATTGTTTACCGTTGCGCCTGATATAACTATAGCTGATCCCCGTCAATCTGATCTGATCATTGTCCCTGCTGTGAATGGCAATATGGAAGAAGTGATTGATGCAAACAAGGATTTTTTTCCATGGATGGTAAAGCAATATGAGGCCGGAGCAGAATTGGCAAGTCTTTGTGTAGGAGCATTTTTACTCGCCTCTACTGGATTGCTGAATGGGAAGCAATGTTCAACACATTGGCTTGCAGAAAATGATTTCAAAAAAATGTTTCCTGAATTGAACCTGGTCTCTGATAAGATCATTACTGATGAACAAGGCGTTTACACCAGTGGTGGAGCTAACTCATTCTGGAACCTGATTCTCTATATCATTGAGAAATATGCAGGACGTGATATAGCTGTCTATTGCGCCAAGTTTTTTGAAATTGAAATTGACCGTGGCACTCAATCTCCATTTATCATGTTCACCGGTCAAAAAGAGCATGAGGATGAGCCGGTTAGAAAAGCTCAGGAGTTTATCGAAAATAACTACCAGGATAAAATTACGGTAGATCAATTGGCATATATGCTGGCATTAAGCAGGAGAAACCTGGAAAGAAGATTCAAAAAAGCAACATCCAATACAGTAGTAGAATACATGCAGCGTGTGAAAATTGAAGCAGCAAAGAAAAGCCTTGAAAAGAGCCGCAAAAACATCAGTGAAGTGATGTATGATGTTGGCTATGTCGATACAAAAGCATTCAGGACCGTATTTAAAAGAATAACAGGACTCTCACCTATTGACTACAGGAGTAAATACAATAAAGAGTCTGCGATGCAGTCAGGCAGCAAATAATTATGCCGCAGATACTTTTTTGATGTGTTCTTTAATCGCCACCATATCAGGTATTTGACTGGCATCCTCAAGAACTTCGGCATATTGGATGACACCCTCTTTATCTAAAAGAAATGCTGACCTTTTTGAAACCCCATGCATGTCTAATGCAAATATTTCATAAAGACTTCCATAGGCCTTTGATACTTCTTTGTTAAAATCAGAAAGCATCGTGAAACCATAATGTTCCATTTCCTTCCATTTGGCCAGAGTCTGGGGCGTATCAATGGAAATAGCAAGAATTTCTATATCGAGGTCATTGAAATCGTAAATATTGTCACGCACTCCACAAAGCTCCTTCGTACAGGTGCTTGTAAAAGCAAGAGGAAAGAACAGAATCAGTACATTTTTTCCTTTATAATCAGACAGGGAAACCCTTTTTTTTTCAGAACTAAAAAGGGTAAAATCGGGAGCCTTTTCCCCTACTTTAATCATTGACATAATATAATATTCTTTAATGATGAGATACAAAGATACTTCAATCTTTCCAGATCAGATTCGAGGATGAAGTTCCAAAATCTGTAATCAATTGAGAAAAACTATTTGATTCTTTTCCAGACTTCCGTACGGCCAATACCCATCCAGTATGCGCCAAGATATCCCCTGATGTTCAGCGTATTGGCATCTATCAAAGTGGCTTTGCAATTGTATATATTACCCGTTTTAGGATCATAAATATCTCCCTCTCCACTCATTTTTTCAGGTACATAGTTAAATTTTACGAGAAGATCCAGTCCAATAATCGGTCTGTCCCTGAGTTTGGGATCAGGATTTCTCAAATCAGCTTTGGGCTTGCCTGTTATAGGACTTATTGGAACTTTGAGCCAGATAATTTTAGCAAAATAATGATCCCCAGATTTTGAAATTTCAACCATAGTCTCCTTTGATTGTGTCAACCATATACCGATGATATCATTTGGCTTTGCGGTTTTCACCGACTTGCCGTTTATTCCTGAAAGGATGAAAAACAGGGCTAAAACTGTAACACCAAAATGCTTCACCGATCTCATAATTTCTTTTTTCTGAACAAAGAGGCTAAGATAAGATTTTTTAAAGCTATTTCTATTCTTCATAAATTATCTTGACAATGTTTCCATTAAAACTGTAATGCCGAAACCACAGCAAAAACCCCAGAAAACCTGCCAAAAGCTATGCGCACCTGAAGCAACCCTTTGCCATAACACTATTGAAGAACATATTATAAAGCCAATAATTATTGCCGTGAATATATCTTCGCTGAAAATCTTATTCCAGATATTCCATGGTAGCATATCATGAAAACCTCCAAATGCGAAAGGGAGAGCATAATTAAACCCTATTCCACTTGCATGCAAACTTATTTTGTAATTTATGCTGATAATCGAAACGATGAGCATGTTAACTATAAGTAATGCTAACAGGAAATGATAAATTGGCATATAAATTTCAGAACCGGAATAGTAGTGTGTTTCCCTATTTAATGCCCATCTGAAATCAAGAAGAAAAAGCCATATTAAACATATAAAATAAAATAAAATTGAAAACAATATGGCACGTGGCCTTTTTCTTAAATCTCTCAGATAGACGTCATTTAAATTAACGATAATTGGCAAAATAACTGTAAAAGCCAAAACAATGATAAAAACTTCTGAAAAATGCATCTTCTTGTAGTCCATTGCAACTATAAAATACACAAACAAAAAACAATAAAAGAACGAAAACACCGGATGCAGCACAATAGCCAATATTCCACCCAACTTCAAAAAGAATTTTCTAAAGCCAGACCCTGTTTCAATAACGCCTGTTTCCACTGTTTCCATTTTACGCACCTGTAAAGCCCAATTTCAAATCACAATTCACATTCTCAAGTCTCAAATTTGCACACAATCCCGATACTTACCGCCAAATAACTAAATTTGTCACAATTTTATAATGAAAATGACAGAAACCGAAGAGGCAAAAGTTAAAACAGACAAAGAGTTATTGCTCAAAGCATACATGTTTATGTGCAGAGAGCGTGCTATGGCAAACATTTATGAAGCGAACAGGGATATCACTAAATATGTCCATTCTACTTCAAGAGGACATGAAGCCATCCAGCTTGCTGCCGGTATGCAATTGAAACATTATGATTTTGCAAGTCCATATTATCGGGATGGGAGCATGCTCATGGGTATGGGAATAGAACCTTATGAACTGATGCTGCAACTGCTGGCCAAGCGTGACGATCCTTTTTCAGGTGGAAGAAGTTATTATGCACACCCATCATTAAAAAGAGAAGGATTCCCAACTATCCCACACCAATCCAGTGCAACAGGCATGCAGGCCATACCGGCAACCGGAATGGCACATGGTATTTCATATCTCGAAAAAAGAGGAAAGATCAATGCTGCAGAGCCTCCGATCGTATTGTGTTCACTAGGTGACGGTTCCGTAACCGAAGGGGAAGTTTCTGAAGCTTTCCAGGAAGCCGTATTGAAAAAACTTCCCATATTTTACCTTATACAGGATAACACCTGGGGTATATCTGTCAGCTCTGAAGAGATGCGGGCAATGGATGCCTATGAATTTGCGGCCGGGTTTAAAGGACTCGAACGCAGACGGGTAGATGGGGCTGATTTTTCAAAGTCTTATCTCGCTGTACAGGAATGTATAGAATATGTAAGAAAAGAGCGAAAACCAATATTGCTTCATGCCAGGTGTCCGCTTTTGGGCCATCATACTTCGGGAGTAAGGAGGGAATTTTACCGAACACCGGAAGATCTTGCGAAACATGCCCAGGATGATCCCATTCTTCACCTCGAATCATTTCTGATAAAATCCGGCGTCGCAAAAAAACAACTTGACCAGATTGATACGGAAGCAAAAATTTTTATTGCCGCTGAATTTGACCGGGCGGTTGCTTCTCCTGATCCGGAATCTGGAAGTCTTTACTTACATGAATTTGCAGAGTCCCCCATCAAAGAAGAAAAAGGAATTCGTAGCCCCGAAGGCGGCCGAACAATCATAATGGTTGATGCCGGGCTCTATGCTGTACGTGAATTGATGGCTGATCACGAAGAAGCCATATTATATGGTCAGGATGTTGGCCGCAGATTAGGGGGTGTATTCAGAGAAGCGGCAACACTTGCTGAAACATTTGGGGATGACCGGGTTTTTAATACACCCATCCAGGAGGCATATATTATCGGGTCTACGGCCGGAATGTCGGCTGTTGGCGTAAAACCAATTGTGGAGGTTCAGTTTTGTGATTATATCTGGCCGGGGATGAACCAATTGGTTACAGAATTATCCAAATCCTGTTATCTCACTATGGGCAAATTTCCTGTGAGTTCTGTGATACGGGTTCCTATTGGCGCCTACGGTGGTGGTGGCCCTTATCATTCCGGATGTCACGAATCTGCACTTCTTACTGTAAAAGGTATCAAAATTGTTTATCCTTCTAACGCCGCTGATATGAAGGGACTTATGAAAGCAGCATATTATGATCCAAACCCTGTTGTGATGCTGGAACATAAAGGCTTGTACTGGAGCAAAGTTCCGGGTACTGAAGCTGCAAAGACCATTGAGCCTGACAAGGATTACATAATTCCACTAGGTAAAGGAAGGATTGCATTAAATGCCGGCGATCAATATGTTAAAAAAGGAAATTCAGCAGTTGTAATCACCTACGGCATGGGTGTTCACTGGGCGCTGAATGCAGCTACCGATTTTGATAATAGAATTGAAATAATTGATTTACGCACGCTTTATCCTATGGATGAAGAGCTTGTTATGGAAAGAGTGAAAATTCATGGCAAGTGCCTGGTTCTTGCTGAAGAACAAATCCTGAACTCATTCGCCGAAAGTTTGGCAGGCAGAATTTCCCAACAATGTTTTCAATGGTTAGATGCTCCTGTGTTTGCTATGGGTGCCGCAAATATGCCTGCAGTTCCTTTAAACATCGGCCTTGAAAAAGAAATGCTTCCAAACAGAGATAAAGTAGCTCTCAAGTTAAAAGAATTGCTGGAATGGTGAATGAATTCATTCACCATTCCTGATTCTATTTCTATATCTTAGATTTTCGCCTTTACAGCTTTATTATTCTTCTACTTACAAAGCCATCATCAGTAATGAACTTCATCAGGTAAATACCTGGTTTCATTTGAAGTTTTTCTGCATCTATATTCACATTATATTCTCCGGCCACCTGGTTCACATTTTCAATAATACCTACCTGTTTACCTGTGATATCAAGGATCACAACAGTTACTTTTGATGATTTAGTCAAACTGTAATTTAATGTCGTGGCGGAAACAAATGGATTTGGATACAGCGATATGTCAAATGATTGAGCGCTGTCTCCTTCAATACCTGAAGTATGAATATGTATCGTTATCACTGAATCGAAAGAGTTACTACATCCATAATTGTTTTCAGTGGTGAGCGAAACTGTATACTTACCACTTTTATAATAAGTATTAGACGGTGTAGCTGATGTCCCCGTTAAATTATTACCAAAAGACCAGCTATATGATTTATTACTTATTGAATCAGCGCTGAAATTGGCATTCCCTTTACTATCAGAAATAACTGTCCAATGTGCATCAGGCAGTGGATGTGTAATAATGGTTACTGAATCTGTTTTAGAACAGCCTAAAGCACTTGTTTCTGTGAGATAATATGTCGTAGTCACTGTTGGCTTTACCACCGGATCAGAAGTTTTCGAGGTAAATCCTGAAGGATTGCTTGTCCAGCTATATTTATTTCCAGATACAGCTGTTGTACCAAGAGTTATGGCAGAACCGGCGCATGTAGTAGCATTTTTGCCTGTATATGCCTCAGGTACAGGCAGAATGGTTAAAGTTACTGTACTGGTTTTGCTGCAACCGGTTTTGGCAATCGTTTCAGTAAGTATGTAGGTGGTTGTCGTCTTTGGTGTAACAGATGGATTAGATGAATTAGAGCCAAATCCTGAAGGGAAACTTGTCCAGGAATAACTATGCCCGCTAATCGCCGAGGAATCACCCACCTGGTATGGTGTACCGGGACAGATGGAAGCCGGCGCTGAAACTTTAGCTAAAGGCAGCGGGTTAACTTTTATAGTCACCGAATTTGAATTTGAGCAACCGGATGCCGTATATGTCTCTGTCAACTTATATGTAGTGAGCGATGTTGGGCTAACAGCTGGATTCGATAATACAGATGTAAACCCTGAAGGCGTACTTGTCCATAAATAATCGCTTCCCGTATCTGCAGCTGCTCCTATATTGATCAATGAACCAAGACAAACACTTGATGAATCCGGAATTACTTTCGCAGCCGGCGCTGGTTTAACAGAAATTGTAACTGAATTTGAGTTTGAGCAACCGGCCAGCGTATTCACTTCAGTTAATGTATAACTTGTGACAGAAGTTGGTGTTACCACCGGATCAGAAAGTGTGGAAGTAAAACCCGCAGGTGAACTTACCCATGAATACGTATGCCCTGCAACAGATGGAGATCCAAGATAAATGGATGCGCCTTTACAAATTGCGTTTGCAGAGACAACCGTCGCCGGAGGGAATGGTACAACGGTTACCGTGACGTTATTTGTTGTACTGCAACCTGTAGACAAAATAGTTTCCGTAAGCGTATAGACCGTTGTTGCACTTGGTTTGACCAGCGGATTTGATGAAGTGGAAGTAAATCCCGAAGGTGTACTGGTCCATAAATAACTGTTACCCGAAACACCAACGCCTCCAATATAGGTAGAAGAACCAGGACATATGGCTCTTGCTGGGCCTACAGCAGCTTTAGGAACAGGATGAATTGTTATTTTGACAGAATCTGTTTTAGTACAACCTGTTGCGGTTATCGTCTCCGTAAGGAAAAAGGTCGTTGGCGTTGTGGGTCCAGGAGTCGGATTAGCAACCGTAGAACTAAAACCTGAAGGTGAACTTGTCCAGGAATAGGTATTTCCACTGGTTGCAGAACCTCCGATTGCTATCGGAGCCCCTGAACAATCAACTGTATTTGCAATAACTGTGGCAGGGGGTATGGCAGAAGTAGAAATCTTAACAGAATCGGTTTTACTGCAACCTGTAATACTACTTGTTTCTGTAAGAATATAGTAAGTACTAACCAATGGATTTGCTACTGGATTTGATGAATCGGACACAAACCCCGAAGGATTGCTCCTCCATGAATAGGTACTTGTTTTAACTTTTGTAGAACCAAGATTAATAGGGTAACCTCCACAGATAGTTGTGTTGGCTATAATTGCGGCAGCTGGTAATGGTTTTACCGTTATAGTTACTGAATCGATTTTAATACAACCATCAGTTTTCAAAGAATCCTTAAGAATATAAATTGTCGTGGCAGTAGGGAAAACAGCCGGATCAGCAAAAGTAGATGTAAACCCGAATGGCGAGCTGGACCAGGTGTATACGTTTCCATTCACAGCATTCGCCCCGATTGCGCCAGAGGCTCCTGCGCAAATCGTAGAATTAACACCCGGATTGGCAGCAGGGAGGGCTTTTGCCGTAACTTTCATGGAATCAACCTTTTTACATCCTGTGGCAACAATCGTTTCAGTTAAATAATATGTTGTTGAGACCAGCGGACTTGTTTTTGGATTAGAAGCAGTTGATGTAAATCCTGCCGGAGAACTGGTCCAGCTGTATTTATCCCCTGTAACAGCTGTAGCGCCAATAGAAACTTTTGTCCCACCGCATACCGTTGTATCTGGAGAAGTGGCAGCCAGAGGCAGCGGATTCACAGTAACCGCCACTGAATTGGTTTTACTACACCCGGTAGCGGTAATGGTTTCAGTGAGCGATAAAGTACTGGTTGCTATCATTGAATCAGTAGGATTTGATGATGTGGAATCATACCCAGATGGCGAACTTGACCATATATACGAATCTCCAATCACTGCCTTTCCTCCCAAATGGATGACTGTTCCATAGCAAACCGTTGCATTTGACACTACGGATGCTACTGGCAAAGGATTAACAGAAATTTTTACGGAATCAGAATAATTGCACCCTGTTGCTGTTACAGTTTCAGTAAGGTAGTATGTAGTTGCTTTTGCAGGACTCACACTTGGCGCAGAAGAAGTGGAAGTAAATCCGCTTGGCGTACTTGTCCAACTGTATTTGTCACCTGTAACCGCTTTTCCTCCCAATGATATGGAACTACCCGAACAAATTGCCGTACTCGCAATATTTGCAGCGGCAGGCAATGGATTTACAGTAATTGTTACGGAACCTGTTCCATAGCAGCCTGTTGCTGTTACCGTATCAGTTAATGTATATGTGGTTTTAACGAGCGGCGCTACGAATGGATTTGCTAAAATTGAATTAAATCCAGGTGGATTGCTTGTCCAGGCATATTTAACCCCATTTACGGTAGAGGCGCCGATGGATATGTATTGACCGTAACAGATAGCAGTATTTGAAATTACTGCTGCTGATGGAATTGGATTTACTGTGACAATAATAGAATCAGTTTTGCTGCAGCCTGTGGCGGCAATGGTTTCTGTAAGATAATATGTAGTAGTGCCACCAGGTGTAACGGTAGGATTTGAACTTGTTGAACTGAACCCGGAAGGGCTACTGGTCCAGCTGTATTTGCTCCCCGAAACGGATGTGGCACCTATGGCAATACTTGTACCCGAACATATGGTTGCATTCGAAATGGTCTTGGCATTCGGTAATGGAATTACTGTTAATTTAACAGAATCAGATTTGCTGCATCCATTTGTAATTGAATCCTTAAGATAATAAGTTGTTGTAGCTGTTGGGCTTACTACCGGATTTGATAATGAAGAACTAAATCCAGCAGGAGAACTGGTCCATGTATAACTATTGCCAGGGTAATATGCACTACCAATTGAAATAGAAGATCCTGAACATATCGCAGTATTCGCGATAACCGTTCCGCCTGAAAGTATATATATGGTGTCTGATTTCATATTGACACAACCGGTAGTCGTATCTTTTACCTTAAGCGTATAAATGGTGGCGGATGATGGACTTACTGACGGATCAGACGACGTAGAAGTGAAGCCTGTCGGGAAACTGCTCCATGAATACGTATACCCTGAAACAGGTGGAGCGCCTATAGAAATTGAACCTGAACAGATGGCTGTACTTGATATAATTGATACAGATGGAGATGAAATAGTAGATACTTTTATCGAACTCGTTTTACTACACTCATTTATTACAGAATCTTTAAAATAATAAGTTGTAGCAGATGCCGGACTTACTACAGGATTTGTCAAAGTAGAAGTGAACCCAGCCGGTGAACTGGTCCATGAATATAAATTCCCTTTAAATGTAGTAAAGTTCTTACCGATATGAATCGTTGCACCAGCACAGATACTTGTATCATTTGCCACAGGTGCCGATGGCAATGAAATGGTATCGGAATTAGTTGCAGAACAATTGAGCGCCGTGTTGGTCTCGGTAAGTATATAAATAGTGGTTGATGTCGGATTAACTGTTGGATTGGAAGAAGTTGAAGTAAAGCCTGCCGGCAGACTTTTCCATGAATAAGTATCCCCCGTTACAGCTTTAGCACCAATGGAGATGGCATTGCCGGAACAATTCGTTGTACTGGCAATCAACTGGGCGGCAGGTGGTTGATTTACTGTTACGGTTATGGTATTTGAAACAACGGTACAACCATGTATAGAATCTCTAAGCGTGTAAGTGGTAGTGGTAGCGGGACTAACTGTCGGATTGGAAACTGTTGAAGTAAATCCTTTCGGAGAACTGGTCCATTTATAATAATCTCCGGTATATGCTTTACCTCCAATAGTAATTGATGATCCTGCACAGATCGTTGCATTCGAACCAGTAGTCGCTGTAGCAAATGAAATAACAACGGTATCAGTTTTTGAGCAACCGGTTGACGCATTGGTTTCAGTTAAGTAATATGAAGTAGTTTTGACAGGACTTGCTGAAGGATTTGAAGAAGTAGATGAGAATCCATAAGGTGAACTGGCCCAGGAATATTTACTACCTGAAACAGCAGCCGCCCCAATTGATATTGGTGTCGAACAAATAGCTGTATTTGCAATAGTTTTAGCTGCAGGCAGTGCGTTCACAGTAATTTTTACAGATGCTGTTTTGCTGCAACCATTTATTACGGAGTCCTTATAATAATAAGTAGTTGTTGTAGTAGGTGCTACGACAGGATTTGCCTGCGTTGAGGTAAACCCGGAAGGAGAACTGGTCCAGGAGTATACATTGCCTCCAAAGGCAGTATCTCCTATTGCTGTTGGAGTTCCCGCACAGATGGTTGCATTGGATGCAATTGATGCCCTTGGAAGGGAAATAGTATCCCTGTTAGTATTCTTACAACCCGTTACTGTATCTGTTTCTGTTAAAATGTAAATTGTATTTGAAGTTGGCTTAACTGAAGGATTTGAAGCTGTTGAAGTAAATCCTGTCGGAACACTGGTCCAGGAATATTTATCCGTCGCAACAGCCGTTGCCCCTATCGAAATAGACCCAGAACATATAGCCGTATTAGGAATCACAGAAGCGGCAGGCAATGGGTTGACTGTAACTTTAACAGTACCAGTATTTGAACATCCTGTGGCTGTAATTACTTCAGTAAGGGTGTATGTTGTCGTAACAGTAGGGCTATCACTTGGATTTGATATCGTTGCCGTGAATCCTGTTGCTGAACTTGTCCATGAATACGTATGTCCTGAAACTGATGAAGAACCTAAAGCTAATTTTGTTCCTGAGCATACGGCTGTTGCCGAAATGACTTTAGCAGCCGGCAATGGATTTATCTTCACAACTACAGAATCCAGTCTTTTGCACCCGGCAATAGAATCTTTGATATAATAAGTCGTATTACTTGTCGGATTGACTTTTGGATTTGCCAATGTAGAAGTAAATCCGGATGGAGAACTGGTCCAGGAATATGTATAACCTGTTCTTGCAGTACCACCAAGGGCTAAGTTTGAACCCGAACAAATGGTAGTGTTTGCAATTATTGAAGCCGATGGCAATGTAATGGTATCAGAGTGCGTATTGCTGCATCCTGTTGCAGTGATGGTTTCTTTTAATATATAAATTGTTGTAGATGTTGGCTTTACACTTGGATTTGAAACAGTAGATGTATATCCGGATGGTAAACTTGTCCAGGAATACGAATCCCCTGTAACCGCACCAGACCCGATTGAGATTGAATTACCATTGCAAATTACAGTCCCGGCAATTACAGACGCGGCCGGAAGCGGATTAACAGCAATAACGACAGAATCCGTCTTGCTACATCCTGTTGATGAAGCTGTTTCTGTCATATAATAAGTAGTAGCTACTGTAGGACTTGCAGTCGGATTAGAAGAGGTAGAGCTGAATCCACCTGGAGCGCTTGACCATTTATAAGTGCTGCCACTTACCGCGGTTGCCCCTATGGCTGTAGGAGTACCGGCACAAATGGTGCTGTTTGAAGCCGTTTTTGCTACAGGAAGTGTATTTACATATATAATGACAGAATTGGTTTGAGTGCACCCGGCAGCTACTGAATCTTTAAGAATATATTTTGTTGAAGTAGTCGGGCTCACAGAAGGATTTGATAACGTTGAACTAAAACCAGAAGGCAGGCTAGTCCACGAATAATAGTTACCCGGATACTTCGGGCCACCAATATTTACAGAAATCCCAGAACAAATGGTATTGCTTGAAACAACTGTTGCTGAAGGAATGGATATCGTGTCGGAATTCGTCGTTGCACATCCGGTTGCCGTAATAGTTTCAGTAAGGCTATAAATGGTCGTCGCAGATGGGCTTACAGATGGATTGGAAACTGTTGATGTAAATCCTGAAGGTGCACTTGTCCATGAATAGGTATCTCCAGTAACGGATGCGGAACCAACAGAAACAGAGCCGCCGGAGCAAAGTGCTGTACTTGGAGCAACCTTGGCTGCAGGGACCGGATTAACTGTAATGGTTACTGAATTGGTTTGCTTGCAACCCGAAGCAATAGAATCTTTCAGATAATATGTTGTAGTGGAAGCTGGTGATACTTTTGGGTTTGCAATAGTTGAAGTAAAACCGGATGGGGAGCTTGTCCAGGAATAAATATGCCCTGTCAAAGAAGCTGAACCGATAGAAACAGAAGAACCTGCACAAATGGTAGTATTTGAGGCGACAGATGCAGAGGGAATTGAAACAGTATCAGAATTTGTATTTGAACATCCTGTAAGCGTATCTTTTTCGGTAAGTAAATATACAGTCGTAATTGTAGGACTTACTGAAGGATTGGAAGCTGTGGAGCTAAAACCGGAAGGAACACTCGACCATGCATATATATCATTCGAAACTGCTGATAATCCAATGGAGACGGTTCCTCCGGAACAAATTGCAGTACTGGACATTACTTTGGCTGCAGGAATCGGGTTTACGGTAATAATTACCGAATCTTTGAAACTGCACCCTGCGGCAACAGAATCTTTAAGATAATAGGTTATGGTCGCTTTTGGAGAAACTGAAGGATCTGATAAAGTGGAACTGAATCCTGATGGAGAACTTGTCCAGGAATAAACATTACCCGGATAAGAAGTTCCACCTAAAGAAATCGCTGTTCCCGCACAAATTGTAGTGTCATTCTGAATTTTTGCCGTCGGGATAGAAATTGTGTCTGATCTTGTCCGAAAACAACCTGTTGTCGTATTGGTTTCAGTAAGAATATATGAAGTAGTTGATGTAGGTTTTACTGATGGATTTGAAGAAGTGGAAGTAAATCCGGATGGAATACTTGTCCAGGAATAGGAATCACCTGCCACAGCCGAGGCTCCCAGGGAAATAACAGTTCCAGAACAAATTGCTGTACTTGGGATAACTGTTGCCGAAGGAAGAGGGTTTACTGAGATCTTGACATGGTTTGAATTCGAACAACCTGTGGCACTAACCGTTTCAACAACAGTATATGTTGTCGTTGCAGTAGGGCTTACCGAAGGATTCGACGAAGTAGAACTAAATCCGGAAGGCGAGCTGGTCCATAAATAAATATCTCCCCCGACTGAAGTTGCACCTATGGATACAGAATTACCCGAACAGGTTGAAGTATTGGCAATTACCGATGCCGAAGGTAAAGGATTGACAGTGATCAAAACAGAGTTCGTCTTACTGCAGCCATTTGCCACACTATCTTTAAGATAATATGTAGTTGTAGTTAATGGTTTAACATTTGGGTTTGAAGATGTTGAGGTAAAACCTGAAGGCGAACTTGTCCATGAATATATATCTCCTTTATAAGATTTACCCCCGAGAGATATCGAAGAACCACTACAGATGGCCGTACTGGCTATCACGGAAGCGGAAGGCACTGAAATAGTATCTGAATTTGTTCTGCTACAACCAGTTACCGGATTTGTTTCCGTAAGAATATATGCCGTTGTAACGGTAGGACTGGCAGACGGGTTTGAAACCGTTGAGCTGAATCCCGCGGGCACACTTGACCAGGAATAATTGTCTCCCGAAACTGATGCTGCCCCTAAAGAAACAGATCCTCCGGAACAAATTGCAGTATTTGCAATAACCGTAGCTGAAGGCAAAGAATTTACAGATACGGTAACTGTGTTGGTAAAGCTGCAGCCCGTTGCAGCTATGGTTTCAGTAAGAGTGTATTTTGTAGTTGTTGTTGGATTTACAGAAGGATTTGAAAGCGTTGAACCAAATCCGGTAGGGTTGCTTGACCATTTATACGTACTGCCGCTAACAGAAGTGGCACCCAAAGAAACTGCAGAACCTGAACATACAGTAGTATTTGATATGGTTTTAGCAGCCGGGAGCGGGTTAACTTTTATGGTAACAGATCCTGTTTTACTACATCCATTTACTGTATCTTTAAGTGTGTAAGTAGTAGTTGTTGTTGGGCTCACAACCGGGTTTGCGGAAGTTGAGGTAAAACCGGCAGGAACACTTGTCCATGAATATTGATTCCCGGCATATGAAATCCCACCAATTGCAATGGGTGTACCCGAACATGTTGTGGTATTTGCAATAACGGATACAATAGGTAACGAAATCGTATCAGAATTTGTATTGCTGCACCCTGTTGACATGTTCTGAACTGTAAGGGTATAAATTGTAACTACGGTAGGACTGACTGATGGATTTGAAAGACTTGAACTAAACCCCGAAGGCGTACTGCTCCAGGAATAATAATTTCCGGTTACTGCCGTCGTTCCCAGTGACACCGTAGCTCCGGAACATATCGCAGTGCTTGGAAGAACATAGGCTGCCGGCGTCGGATTTACCGTTAATGTAACAGTATCCGTTTTGCTGCAACCCGATGTAACGACGCTTTCTGTGAGAATATAGGAAGTGGTAACTTTTGGACTTACGTATGGGTTTGAGGCAGTTGATGTAAACCCAGATGGAGAACTCGTCCAATTGTAGGCATTCCCGCTTACTGCGGCCGCACCAATTGGAATGGCTGTACCAGCACAAATGGTGGTATTTGAAGCTGTTTTAGCCTTCGGTATCGGGATGACTTTAATGACGATTGTGTCTTTTTTAACACATCCCGCCAAAACCGTATCTTTAAAATAATAAGTAATATTT
>JABDBQ010000040.1 GCA_013288555.1 Bacteroidota bacterium
AGGCAGTTTGTATTGCCAGTTTTAGGAGAGCGGAGTAAATTTCTGATTTCCAATTATGTAGTATGACAAAGATACAGGCCTTGAAAATAAGGAAAGTAACAATAGCTGTAGTTGCCAAAAGAAAACCAATATACCATTGTTTGGTGGTGCATTTTAAAACAGGAAAGAGTTGGTCAGGTAGCATTTCAGTATTTTTCAAAAATGTTATAAACCTTGCTGATTCATATTGTTTAAAAGGCTCAGGAACTCATACTCCCTTATGATGCTCGCAGCAGATTCAAGGTTGCTGTTGAGTTTTTCATGTTTAGACACTTCTAACAAAATATCTAAATTGTAAAGCAAATAATGTTTCACCGTTGTCTCCAAATGAGAAACAGTGGGATTGAGATTTTCTTTTGCTGGCAGGCTTTGAATCCGGGAGAAATTTCTTTTCACTGATTTGCTTGGGATTGTTGTGGCTGTTCTCATCTTGTTTTAGTTTTATTGTATGATTACAATGCAAAGGTGAGCCACTTCGCCGATGCCAGCATTACAAGATTTTCAAAATAAGTTACATTATTCCTACAATTTGGAGATGGGCAGGTCTTTTTGAGTTTGTATATATGCCCTGAAAACAATGCTTACAGCTAATGCGGCAAGGATTATCCTTATAAAGCTTAGAATATTAAAAAGAAGCACTTTGCCCGGGATGGTATCGGCATACAGATCCAGATTGCCGAAACTGCGCTTAAAATTGATCTGTGTTAAGATGTAAAATGTCAACCCTAAAGAAAGTACCTGGAAGATACTGGCCCATTGCAGGCGTTTTTTCTGCAATGTATTTGCTTTGGGCGCGATAAAATAAAGGACCACCAATATCAGAGTCGCCAATGGATCCCATGGAGTATAATAAACCAGCGGACTTATAACAGAAGTAAAATTTTTCCAGAAAAGCATTCTTTCCATAGAGAAGTCCAACATTTTCGGGCCATATACCAATCCTTCATAAAGGACACCAAAAAGCCCGAGACTGATACCGAAGAGGGAGAATAACAGTAAGTTATTTAATAATTTGCCTTTCATTTTGTTTCGTTTTTGAAAGTTCAAAATTATACACAGCCGCAACCCGGTTATTGTATAAAATCATTGATTTTAAGGAAGGACGGAGAATTAAAAAAGTCCTTTGGCGTCTGTCCTGTAAATGATTTGAACCCTTTATTGAAATGTGGCTGGTCAAAATACCCTGCATCAAAGGCCAGATCAACAAAATTTCGTTTTTGCATTCCCGCTTCGGTTATGGTTTTCATTCTTACAATAGAGGAAAATTGTTTTGGCGTGGTACCTACTACCCGCCTGAAGCGCTTTTCAAAAGCATCATGGCTTATGTAGTGACTGTTTGCAAGATTTTTTATATTGATAACGCCATTGGCGATATGAATTTTTTCAAGGACTGATAAAATTAACGGATCAGGTTTATCGGGCGATATGATTGATAAAAGGAACTTTTCAATCAATGCTATTCTTTGGGTATTGTCCTTTGATTCAGCTAATTGTTCTTCAATTATTGATACGTATTGATGGCTGATAAAATTGTCAATTGAAACTGTTTCATCATATAAATTATGAAGAGGATTTTTAAAAAATGCAGCCGCACCAGCTTCTTTAAACAATACCAGGATATTACCCGTGTTTTTTGAATAATTGAACAACCGCATCGTCTTTCTCAAACCTGAAACCGTTGCAAATGGCAGGTTGGTCTCTTCGTTATCAGCTATATAACTCAGTATTCCTTTATACCTGAAAGCCAGCACAAGAGACGTATCCGGTAATACCTTGTTTACCCCTTCACCCTCACTTTCTATAATCAGATAAGTGAGGATAAACGGGCTTAATAATTCGTTCGGTACGTAAGCATCTATTTTCATCAATTATTAAGAGATTGATAGTTTCAAAATTAGGACTTAATGATTAGAAAATCTGACAAAGTCTTTTCCACCACGGATGGTATCAAAATGGATTTGGCCTTGTTCCACCGTTCATTAAGGTGAACATATCAAAATACTCGTTTATCTTAACGATCTTTCCATGAATTGTATCACAAATCCAAACAACTTTCAATTGGAACTTCGTACCAGGAACCGGTTTTTTCAAAAGGGAATCGTGTTTTCCAATTATCATTGACTATCATATTATGTAAAAATTCTATACAAAGTTTTGTCCCATCTATATTATAGAAACTGTCAATGAATTGGAAATCCATTTTCATACTTCCTGCTATTATTTCTGTGATTTTATCCTTCCCTGCATACATTTCTCCTGTTGGAATTAATACCCACTCCGAATCAATGGCAAAAAGGTTTACGATTGATTCGATGTCGCCGCTTGCCATGGCGTTCCTGATAGTTTGAACTATATCAGTTGAATTTTTATTTTCGTTCAATTTAAAACCTCCTATTCATTGGTTAATATCACTTTGAGCGCCTTTTCTTTGGCGGCATTGCCAAAGGTTTCATAAGCTTCTACGATCTGATCCAGTTTAAAATGATGTGTAATAAGTTTTTTTGGCTCAAGTTTTTTGGATTGTACCGTCTTAAAAAGCATCGGTGTGGTAATCGTATCTACCAAACGGGTGGTAATGGTAATGTTTCTCGACCATAATGTTTCCATGTGCAGGGTTACGCTTTTACCATGGACTCCTATATTGGCAATGTGTCCACCGGCACCAATTATAGCCTCACACAATTCAAATGTAGCTGATACCCCTACAGCTTCTATAGCCACGTCTACGCCTTTACCATTTGTAATTTTCATTACGGCTTCTTCTGCTTTCCCATCTGTATTGTTAATGGTATGCGTAGCCCCGAAGGTCTTAGCAACGGCCAGGCGGTTTTCATCTGTATCAATTACAATAATTTCAGCAGGTGTATAAAACTGTGAGGTCAGCAGGGCTGCCATACCGATAGGCCCTGCGCCAATAATGGCCAGTGTATCACCTGGTTTCACTTGTCCGTTCAAGACACCACACTCAAAACCTGTAGGCAAGATATCGCTTAGCATCACCAGGGCTTCTTCATCAGCACCCGCCGGGATGTGGTACAAACTATTGTCAGCATAAGGGATCCGCACGTATTCAGCCTGACAGCCATCAATCAGGTTCCCGAGTATCCATCCGCCGTCTTCGCAATGTGAATACATGCCTTTCTTACAGAACTCACACTTGCCGCAAGAGGTAATGCATGAGATGATAACGTGCTCGCCTTTTTTGAAATTGCTTACAGCAGTTCCAGTTTCTTCAACAATACCGACGCCTTCATGGCCGATAATTCGTCCTTCTGTTACATCCGGCAGGTCGCCTTTCATAATGTGAAGGTCGGTTCCGCAAATGGTGGTTTTCAAAATTTTGACAATAGCATCTGTTGGTTTATTGATGCCTGGTTTTGGTTTTTCTTCCCAGGATTTTTTACCCGGGCCGTGATAGACTAATGCTTTCATGATTTATTGTTTGAGAAATTAAAGACTTGTTTTTTTGTTTCAATTGATGATTGCCGAAATGGGTACTGGAATTTTTCTGGTATTAATTCTGAAATTAAATGGCTCTAGAGTGCTGACACAGTTTTAGCTATTTGAGCTCTTTTTACAGATTTCAAATAGTGTTCCCTTTGACGCTTTTTCCTGCTTTCCTTTATCAGGAATTGTGCAACAGTTAATCTGGCCATCAGATAACTGATGGTGGACTCAGCGCCCTGATTGAGATTTACATAGTTCTCTTCCAATCCGTCATAGCATCCGCCGGTACAGGGATTGTAAATAATCTGGTTCAAGTGGTTGCTGCCTAAAAACCAGTTAAACGATGTATTCAACTTTCGCCTGTAGCCAGCTTCGCCAAATGTTTTGTAAAACTTGTTTAATGCAAGTATGGTATACGCAACATCAATGGGCTGCTCACCTCCGATTGCTAATGGAATTAACTCATCGCTTTTATGCAGCCAGGTTTTGTTGGATATTACTTTTATTTTATTGTTCCTGAATATTTTAGATAACAGAAAATCAAATGAGGCTTTTGCGGTTTCTTTATATACCGGTTCATCCGTTGCAAGCCAGGCACAAAGCAAGGCTTCCGGCAAAATACTGTTTGCATATGTTAGGTAAGATTCAAACCAGAGCCAGTTTTCATCAGCTTCATGCCTGTACATCTGTACCAGCCTGTCTGCAAGTGTTTTTATAAGTAAGATATTTTGTTTGATCTTTTGCTTTTTATTATTGAAATACAAACCTTTGATGGCAAATGCCATAGCACGTGTAGAATGAATCTCATGCACACCATTCAAAGCTCTTTGCAGGGTTAATTCCGCATCTGCTACAAGCGCTTTTGGCAACACAGTTGCCAAATGCGTCATATACCCCAAAGCCCAGATAGCCCTTCCGTTTGCATCAGCAAGGTTGTCTGAATTATTCTGGTCTGTAATATTTTTTTCTTTGTCTATATAGTTCACAAAGACCCCATCATCCTGCTGACAATACTTGATGAAATTGAAGTAGATTTTAATGTATTTGAGATCCTCTTCGGCTTTAGTGAGTTCATAATGCTGGCACAAAGCGATCAATGCACGTGCATTATCATCGAGGGTATAACCAGAATTGAGATCAGGATGATTGATGGTGGAAAACTGGATGATTCCAAAATCGGTAGTCATCTTTTTTATATGGTCCAGGTTTAGCGGAGGGATGTTATAGCGCAGTGATATTTCGCCTTTACCGATCTTCTCAAACAAAGCAGCATGTCCGATTGCCGTATTTTCCCATGCTGTAGAGGCCATTCTATGCAATCCATTGGAGCTGATATTTTGCCGTAGATTCACATCATTCAATAAGTTGACAGTAGCTTCGGCGAGTTGTTTCGAATTGCCAAAATCGAAAATGATCCCACCGTCTTTTTTCAATACTTCCACGGCATGAGGTATGGGGGTAGAAATAATGGGGCAACCACAACTTATGGCATACGAAAATGTTCCGCTTACCGCCTGGTTGGGGTCTTTTGATGTAAACAAATAGATATCAGTAAGCTGCAGGTATTCAAGTAATTCCTGAGTCGGCAAAAAGTTGTTAATAAACTGAACATAATGTTGCAACTCTAAGGTTTCCACCATTTTCTGAAGCTTTTCCCTGTAATCTTCTCCTTCATGTTTTATTACCGACGGATGTGTTTTCCCAATAATAAGGAACAGGACTTCGGGATGATTTTTTACAATCTCAGGCAATGCTTCAAGAGTTGTTTCAATGCTTTTCCCTGAATTCAATAAGCCAAAAGTGGACAAAACTTTTCTACCGCTTAAATGATACTTTACTTTAAGAATCTCCTTATCTAAATGCGGAACCAGATGGGTACCGTGAGCAATTTTAACGATTTTAGCCTTAGGTACTTCATATTCGTGAATCAGGATGCGGCCAGAATTCCGGGTCATCACAATGACGTATTTTGCAATACCGGCAAGCTGCTGCACTTTTATTTTCAAAGTCTCATCCGGACCGGGCAATACAGTATGAAAAACAATAACAATAGGTTTTGTGATGGTCTTTAAAAATTGATAAAATTCCTCCTCTGCTTTTGCGAAGAAACCGAACTCATGTTGAATAAGTAAGATTTTGCAATTCGGATCATCATTAATAGTATTTGCAAGACTCTGGAATTCATCAGGATGATCTGTATTCAATATGTATTTTACCTCATGAATATAATTGTGCAGTTCGCTCTCAGATTCTAATGCACAGATGTTTATTTTAAAGGAATGATCGAATTTACTTTTTAATGTGCTGATCAGATCATTTGAATAGGTTGCGATACCACACTCGCGTGGCGGATAGGATGTAATAAACAGTACTTCAGGTAAATTTTTATCAACGCACGGGACGGGCAATCTTTCCCCGGGGTTTTCACAATTAACATTAAGGTTTAGGATATGACTTAAATTGCTGTTATTTATCATTTTCTGTTTTATTATCCAATAGTTCTTTCACTAAGGCAGATATGCTAACTGAGGCACATGCTATGCGGGCATCGGCGGCTCCGTAATAGATATAAAGGGAATCTTCTATGCGTACAGCGCCGGTAGGGAAGCAGACATTGTTCACTTCACCAATCAATTCCCAATCGAGTTCAGGTTTGAACAATGGGACCGGTAGCCTTGCAATTTCTTTTGAAGGATTATCCAGGTCAAGCAGAGCCGCGCAGGCTGAATAGATATATCCCGATACTGTATCGTGCACACCATGATATATTAATAACCATCCATGTTCTGTTTCTATTGGTGGGCATCCGCCTCCTATATAACTTACTTCGTGCTTATATTTTGATGATAATACAATATGTTCATCAAGATGATGCATATAGTTTTGCCAGTATTCCGGGGTAAGTTCTGATAAGTCATTTACGGCAACAATTTGTATATCAGGTCTTATACGATGCAGAAAATGTAATTTCCCGTTGATTCTTCTCGGGAAGAAAATAACGTTCTTATCCCACATGTAAATTTTCTTCCCTTGTTTTTCTCTTACCTGTTCATGTTCGTTGAAGCGCCGGTATTTTTCATTTAATCCGGTTAATGATTCAGTGAGAAGGCAAAACTCATCGTATGAAAACAGTGGTACAATCAATCCTTTTTTTTCAAAATGAACCAGGTCCTTTGAAACAGCCAAAGAACCCAATGCATTTACACCATCATACGCTGTGTAAGTAAGATAATAGATATCTTCTATTTTTACAATCCGCGGATCTTCTATGCCCTTTGATTCATAATCGGATTCCGGAACAAGGAAGGGCGTAAGGTCTCTTTCATTTACTGTCAACGGGTCACTCATTTTACAATATCCGATAGTGGAATTATTTCCAGTGTTCACGGCTCTGTAAAAGAGGTGAATAATTCCATTTTCTCTTATTGCCGCAGGGTTCAGGACTCCCTCATTTTCAAAGCTTAATTCCGTCTTTGAAAGTACAATTCCTTGCTTTTTAACTTCTATCATATTTATACGCCATGGCTCAGTCCAAAGCAATGTATTAGGTTATGTGAAACAATGTGGGGTTTTGTTATTATGGTGAGGTATTTACAAAGGTCTTTGTCTTTGTCATTGGAACTGTTATACAATTCAGGTTAAGAATTATATTATTCCCACATACATCGTAGCAAAGGTGATGCGGGAATTAACCTGAATACACAAAATATTCCATTTCAGTAATGTGTGAATTATATAACATTTTCTAAAAGTTGTGTAAAAGGATGGTGTAGCAACCATTGCAACTTTGTGACGTTGAATTCTTTTCACCATTTAAAATCTACTTTATGAAAAAACAGATACTATTTTCACTTTTCCTTTTTACTGCTTTAAGCTTTAATGCAGTAGCACAGGATAAAGACTATACCGAACAATATGGACATACCCTGAATGTAGGTGTGGGTATAGGAGGCTATGCAGGTTATTACGGATACATAGGGCATACATTGCCCGTAATTCACCTTGACTATGAATTTGATGTTGCGAGGAGTTTTACGCTCGCTCCTTTTATTGACTATTATTCTTTCACAGATGAATATTACTGGGGAGACAAAAACAATCCTTACCAGTATTATGCATATCATGAAACAGTTGTTCCTATTGGGGTGAAAGGAACCTATTATTTCGACAGATTATTACATGCCGGTCCGGCATGGGACTTTTACCTGGCAGGATCTTTAGGTTTTGCTATTGTTTCCTCATCCTGGCAGGACGGCTATTATGGTGACCGGAATTACTACCAGGCACCAAGCCCATTATTCCTTGATTTACATATTGGCACAGAATACCATATCAGCAGAAAATTAGGTGTATTTCTTGACCTCTCTACAGGGGTTTCGACGATAGGACTTGCTATACACTAACCGGAAACGATCCTGCCAATCCTAATCCCGGCTTGTAATCTTCAAGCCGGGATTTTTAATTTCATGTTTTTTCTTTTGCTGCGCATTTCACTACAATTCCAACCGATATTCTTTTTTGATCAATTCTATAAGTTTTTGTGCAGCAATGCTTCTTTCATTTCCAATTGTTTCTCCCAGGACCAGTGCACCATATACGTATTGTGCACTGTTAATCAGTGCATTTAATACAACCGGGTCATCTGTCAGCAGCGCAGCGGCATCGGCAGGTATTTCTTTCTTTTCTTTGATAATTTTAAGCAGCAATTCCCCATCAAATATTTTCCCCATCTCATTTTCATAATCCGCAGCCCATACCATAATGGATTCGTTATATTTTTTGAGTTCGCTTACTGAATAATAATAATATGAAGTACTGTTTGCTACCACCTGGTTGGTTATAAGCCGCAGGTTTCCGGAACTTTTCATTTGTTCATAGGTGCGTTCCGTTGGCACCAACTGCTTAAATGTCGGTAATATCATTCGGGCAGTATAGGCAAGTTTGGTAATATGTTGTTTTCTTTCCGGGCTTTTAATTAGCTGCACAAGTGTGTCAATCAATTCAAAAACCACTTTGTTATTTTCCGAATACTTTCGATAAAGAACAAGATCTGCTCTTAAATCTTCAAGCATATTTTTCATGTAAACCCGCTCTTGTTTTTTTTCTGCCAGACGTTCTCTCAGGTTCTCTGCAACAAAACCCAGAAATACCGCAAGGAACATCATAAAAAATTCAAAGAAATAATGTCCGAACGATTCCATTAGCCAGGTTTAAATTGAT
The DNA here is from genome assembly GCA_013288555.1 of Bacteroidota bacterium. Classification (GTDB taxonomy): domain Bacteria; phylum Bacteroidota; class Bacteroidia; order CAILMK01; family CAILMK01; genus JABDEJ01. The sequence continues at coordinate 8,707 of JABDBQ010000040.1, forward strand.
ATTGTATAAGATTTATAGATTTTTTATGTCATGACAAAGCTAAAAGATTTTTTATTTTCAACGGGTTGTTTTTTGATAAAACAAGCGATTTTCCTACGCTCAATGTCCCGCTATCCCCGGGCTGGAAGTCTTTTAAGCAGCCAAAATATCGGTCTGTTAAAACACTAATGTAGCACATGCCAGGGATCGAGTGGTAATTTTACCGCCATTAATAAGTGTTGTTGCAATTATATTTTTATTTTTGCTCACCTTAGTATAGAAGTAATCAATGATTTCCCTAAAAATCAAATCATCAATCTATTGGCTGATCAGCATCATATTGCTATTGTTGATTGGTACCATGCTGTTTTCGATGTACAGTATTGGCCGTCTGAAGAACAATCTCGCCGCTCAGGTTCATACTTCTTCGATAATGTTGGTTTTGAACGATAACCTGATCTCTTTGCTTAATGCGGAAACCGGAGAGCGTGGCTTTATTATTACTGCAGATACCAGCTATCTGGAGCCATATAAAAAAGGCCGCCAGAATATTGCCGGCAATATAAGTGGGCTAAGATCACTTACAATTGACAATCCTGTTCAGCAGAAAAACCTGGATACGCTTGAAAATTATATAAATCGGAAATTTTCGCTCATTGAAAAATCTATTTTATTAAAAAAACAAGGTGATAATGAGGCGATAAAAATGATGCTTGCCAGTTCCGGAGAAGGAAAGCGAATAATGGACGAGATCAGGCTTGTCAATCAATCTATGGGGGCCGAAGAATTAAGACTTTATAGAGAACGAACTTTCCTTACAAGTAGGAGCATTGAGAATGCTCAATTTATTTTTGTCATTGAAGGTGTATTTTCGTTGCTGATAACTATTATCCTGGCATTCATCATTATAAGAGAGCTTAACAGACGCAAAAAAACAGAAAAGGACCTGGCCATTTCCAGCGAACGGTTTTTGAAAATATTTACCGAAAACCCGGTTGCTATGACCATTGCGGAAGTTGGGGATAGCAAAATCCTTTTTGCCAACAACCGTTTTTATGAATATTTTGGCTACAGCAGTGAAGAAGTTATTGGTCAAAAGGCAGAAGCCTTAAAATTGGTATCGCCCGAGGAAGAAGCCAGGTTATTTCCAATCTTACTTGGCCTGCTCAACGAGACGCGTTCTATTGCCGAATTGCAGGCATTGTCACAAGAAGAAAGTGAAAAATTAGTTATCAGGTTAAAAGAAGCCATGGGGAATAATGGCCTGATTGTTTTATACACAAGGAAAAACGGGGAACCTTTTTATGCTATTCTGTCTTACGACATTATAGAAATAGATCATAAAAAATATACGGTAACGTCCTACCAGGACGTAAACGAACAAAAAAAGGCTGAGAATAAAATAGTCGCTTATTCCATAGAACTGGAAAGGCAAAACAAAGAAATAGAGCAGTTTGCTTATGTTGCTTCGCATGACTTGCAGGAACCGCTCAGAACCATTTCCAATTTCTCAACGCTATTAACCGAAAAACTGGAAACACATCCTGATAAAGAAACCAGGGAGTTTCTAAGCTATATAAATGGCGGAGCAAAGCGCATGTCGGGCCTCATTTTTGACCTGCTTGAGTATTCGCGGATTGGAAAAAACATGGGCAAAGAGAGGATGGATTGTAATATACTGGTTGAAGAAATTTTAACCGACTTGTCGGCAGACATTGAAGAAAGCTTAGCAGAAATTCAGGTTCAGAAATTACCTGTTGTGAACGGTTATACCTACCTGAAATCTGTTTTTCAAAATCTGATAAGCAATGCCATCAAATTCCGAAATGCCGGAACGCATCCCGTTATTACTATTTCAGCAACGGATAAGGGAAAAGAATTTCTTTTCTCTATAAAAGACAACGGCATTGGAATTGAAGAAATATATTACGAAAGAATTTTTCTCATTTTTCAACGCCTGCATACCCGGGCAGAATATGATGGTACCGGAATAGGCCTCTCCCAATGCAAAAAAACAATTGAACTTCACGGAGGGAAAATATGGGTTGAATCTGAGCCGGGAAAAGGAAGTATATTTAATTTCACGATACCAAAAACTTAAAATAAAAAGGTCATGAAAAAAAAATTAGACTGCATTTTATTGGTTGACGATAACTCAGATGACAATTTTTTCCATCAAATCATTATCAACAAAATGGATATCGTCAACCGCATTGAGGTTGTTTTAAATGGGTTGGAAGCTTTGGCGTATCTTAAAAGAGAAAATCAATCGCCACCTGAATTAATTTTCCTCGACATTAACATGCCAAAAATGAACGGTTGGGAGTTTCTGGAACAATACAAACATCTGGATGTCAAACAACGAGCGAGAGTGGTCATCATGATTTTGACAACTTCCGCAAACCCTGATGATATTAAAAAAGCAAAAGAAATAGAGGAGGTAACAGGCTTTGAAACAAAACCATTGAGTAAAAATATGATGGAGGAAATTTTGAACCAGTATTTCCCGGATTACCTGTAAAATGACGCTGATAGAAAAGGGAGTCAGGATCCTGCTCATTGAAGATGTACCGGAGGATATCCGCTTCGCGCAAATCCAGTTGAAGCAAATATTTGGCAGCAAACACAGCGTTGATGTTGCTGATTATTTTTCGAAAGCGCTGCGGCTATTGCAAATACAGTCTTTTGACATCATCATTCTTGACCTTTCATTACCCGACAGCAAGGGTCTTGATAGTTTTAAAAACATTCGCGACTCCTATAACATACCTGTAATTATTTATACCGGCCTTGATAATGAACTGGTAAAAACCGAAGCCCTTAAAAGCGGGGCAATAGATTATTTAATAAAGGGAAAAACAAATAGCCACGAATTAAAAACAAGCATCGCCAACGGCATCATTCGCTATGCAGAATAGTATTTGTAGATGTTGCTGTTGCCGCCGCTGAGGGAACAGCCGCAATGAAAAACGAATTGCTGATTTGGCAAAAAAATTCACCGGTTTTATTTTATGACCTTCATACCCCGGGCTCCCGGCAATATAGCGGCGGTGTGTCTCAGATACGCAAACGCACGGTATGCCGGCGTGTCGTGCTTGACATAGAAAATTTCAGATTCCCTTACTTCCACCCATCCAAAGCCTCATTGATCTGATCAAATGATTCTATAATGAATAGTTTTTGATGAAATTCATGTGCGCTTACGGGTGTGTTTTTCATTTCATTTACATCAAAAGGACGCAGGATGACATTGTCAGAAAATGCATTGTTGCACTCGCCAAATGAAGACAAAAGTCCTGCTCCAAAAGCTTTCATTTGATTGTCTTCCATTATCAACCCAAATTCAATGACATACCACCAGAAACCGGCAAATTCTTTTTTTTCCTTTTGGGTTTGCAACCTGTTGTAGATCATCCCGAATCGATGAACTATTTTCGCATATTCCTGGAAGCACATCAAAGCCAGATGCCCGAATATGTCATGAAATGCTTCGGGGTAGGGGGTATAGTCAATATTTTCTTTGCTCCGTATCACTTCGGTGATCACAAAATTCTTTTCTTCCAGGTGCCGGAACCAATCATCGGCGCCTGTATATTCGACATGGGTAGGAGAGAGCGTCCAGCTTGTTTTTTTGTTGATGATGCAATTCAGTTCGCTAAGTTTTGGGATAGATAGTCCATTGATGGATAACTGGTTGAGCCCGTAGAAGAATAATGAATACGCCTTGTCTTTTAAGTTATAATACTGGCGATCGTAAAGCTTTGTCCACACCTCAAGTGCATCCGGATTATTTTTAATAGGGAGGTTGAAATATCCTTTCGATATTTCTTCAAGGTTTTCGATGTTACGATCAGCCATTTTTTTTGTTATTAATTTTTTTTGTTTATCGGTGTTTTTTGAGGGAGAGGCATAAACGCAAAAAACCAGCCCTGGGGCTGGTTTTGCTTTGTATTTTATACCTATTTAGATTTTATAACAACACAAGTAACAGCCTCCCGGAAGCAGGGCCGTAATAATAATAGGACGTGTGATTGTTAAAACTTGAGTTCATATATCTTAGGGCAAATATAGAGAAAAATTTTCTGAATGATCCTTTTATCTCCCTGGTCCGTCTTATAACAGACCAGTTGTCTTTTAACTTAAGCTGGATTTAGGCCTGTTTTCCATTTCTCCGGCCTGTCAGGAGACAGATCGAGGAGCGAGGAGTCTCTCGCAGAGGATAATGATGGTCTAGCCCAGAGCAAATCCTTAGAGTCCCTTGATCAGTATAGGTCCTGATACATTGTGAAAGTGGAGGCTCTGAGGGAAAGTTAACAAGTAAAATTACTCGACTACAAAAGTTTTGGAGACCTCATTTCCGCCTTGCTCTAGTCTTATGTAGTAGACTCCGGGTTTTAATCCTTCCATTGAAAATGGAATGGTTTGTTTACCGGAAACGCTTTTTAAGTCAACCGGATTTTGCACCATTTGGCCTTCTTCATTTAAAATGGAAAGGGTCATCATTTTGCCCGGCGATTCAGATTCAATACCAACCATCAGAATATTGGAATGGGCAACCGGGTTCGGATAGCATTGAAATGCGGATGCATTTATATTGTTGTTATCATGAATGCCCGAGATCTGGTATGCATAGCTGATATTGGCTGTATAAATACCATTACCATAGGTTCCCACGGCTAAGAGTCCGTCTGAGGGCCGTGTGTCAAGGATTGACACGATATCGTTTCCTATTCCATCCGGGCTTTGCTGGGTCCATACTGTGCTGTCACCCATAAGGGTATCTGTAGAAAACAGACCCGTGCTGGTCCCAATAAAATAGGCAAAATGGTGCCCCACCGGCATTATTGACGCCCATCGGCAGGAAGGGCCATTACCGGTTCCATCAGGAAACTGTTCCAGGTTTGCTGATATATCCTTCCAGGTATTCCCACCATCAGAAGTAGTAAAAAGGCTTTTTACAGTATAATTTGAAAATACCACGATCATTTGATCGGCATTTACAGGATTGATAGCAATGCAGTTGACATAACCACCTTTAGGGAAGATGCCATTGGCTGAAATATCTACCATCCCGGGATTGGATGCGTATGCCGAATCCACTTTGTATAAATGGGAAGAAGTTGTACCAAATACCAGCCGCTGAGAAGGGCTGTGGGCCATGGCCAGGGCAGAATAGGTATCAAAGGTATCAAGTGTTGATGGTATTGGGTACCAACCCATTGTTACCGGAAGTGTGTCATAGTTAATGTTCACATTTTCCAAAGGAATCTGGGTCAAGTCATCACATCGAAAGATACGCTCACCGTCCAGATAAAACATCCTTTTCTGATCGTTCGGGTCAAGGATATAAGGTTCCAAAAACCAGGGATTATAAGCACCTGCAGGATCAATTCTTTTATACTCATATGGATAACCGGTAGAATCCAGCTTCACTCTGAAAGTCCATCCCAACTGGCACGACAAATAATATTCTTTGCCCCCGTCAACAATTGCACAGTACCCTCCATCTCCGGTAAAGGAAAGGAACCAGGATGTTTGCGGGTCTGCCGACCAGGTTGTGTACGTGCCATTATCCTGCATGCCTCCAATCAGACTGTTGCTCCCGGGCGTTCCATGATCTATTGCAATACCGTAAAACTGGGTCGTTAAATAACCGTTATTTAGCGAAGAATAAACGATCGGTGTGGCCCTGTTGTCTGTTGTCATGAATATCCCGCCGTCGTTTGTTGAGAGCATTTTATTGGGATCGGAAGGATAAAAAATCAGTCCGTGCTGGTCAGGATGGTGGTTTGGATAATCAATATCGAAAGTCGCAAGGGTATAGTTGATGGGGTATCCGCCAACCCAGGAAACATTTTTCGATGAAGAAAACGCATCTGTTGACCTTATCAGGTTTGTGAATCCGAGAAATACGGTCTGGGAGTCACCGGGTTTTACTTTTACAACCAGGTTATAGCCTCCCTGTGCATCCGGTTGTCCCACATAACCTCCCCAATTGGGTATATTTGCAGACAGGTTCTTCCATAAACCGCCCTTCCCCGTCCCGTTTCCGCTGATATAAGTGTATTTCCACAGACTCGTACCGAGCTGTCCGCTGCCGGGGGTGTACCCCAAAAAATAGACCGTATTTTCATCATTAGGATCAATCCCGATAACCATCCTTTCAATAGTCATTGCAAACCCTGAAGGTGTAATTCTGGTAATTGTTTTGCCGTCGGTAGTGCGGAACAATCCACCTTTGGAACCATTGGTTCCCACCGTAAAATACACGACTCCTTTTTTTGAGATGGCAACATCTGAATTGCTGACAAAAATTCCCGGCTTATAGATAGAAACCCAGCTGACTCCGCCATCGGGAGACATGTAGACATTCCCGTTTGTAATACCCGAACCCAAAGCTGCATATATCACATTGCCGGTATCTGCCTCGTTTATGGCAATATTATTGACACAGGCAAAAGGATAATCCATTTGAAATGCAGTATGACTGGTAGAAGCAAGTTTGGAGAAGTTATGGCCACCATCTGTTGATTTCAGGATGCCATCCCCTTCTATGCCGCCATTGTCCCCTAAAAATTCTCCGGTACCAGCATACCAGGTATTGGTTTTGCCGGGCCGGGTATCCTGAACCAGGCAGCTAATGGAAAAGTCCTGTGCAGGACCGGTAATTTTCTTCCAGGAGACCCCAGCATTGTCACTGCGCCACAAACCACCACATGCACCGCCGATGATGATCGTGTTTTCATTCGTGACATCTATGGCAACCGCACGGGTACGCCCCCCTATATTCCAGGGACCGCGGTTTTGCCAGAAAGATCCGGACTTGGTTTCCGGGGCAGGCTGTTTTGGCAATGTTGCTGCAAAAGCCAGCTCTTTTGCCCGTATATTCTCCGGTATTTTTCCCGTTGCAGGATCGGCAAGCATGGCTGTTTGCCATTTGTTCCATTTATCCCAATCCTCATCAGCGCCATGACGGGTTTGCATGGCCAATCCGTGCTGCATGCTGCATGAATACAAAATGGCGAAGCCTGATAATATCAGAAAAAAGAAAACATGTTTTATGAGATTAGTTTTCATTTCAGGGGTATTAAATGGTTCGAATCGATAATTAAGGATTCAGAATCAGCGGTATTCCCTTAATATGAGCCAAAAGTAGTTTATTCTCACAATTTTAGAAAATAAAACTTTCCTAAGGGTCTCCCAGAGTACAATGTAACTGAACCATCCAATCCCGACGGGAATTCTGAACGTTTGCTCACCCGTTGACAAGCAATCATCCTTTGCTCTAATACGACAAAAGAACCTCTGCGAGGGACTCTGATGCAAATCGATTTTTTGGCACGATTTTTGCCAATATGACAACTATTTTGTCATTGCCAACTTAAAGCCATTGCAAACTTCCACCAAAAACCATTCCCAAAGCGTCGCTGGTATGCCTAAGTTCGCGTTCGCTTTAAACCCTGTAAACCATATTATTGTAGCTTCTCAAATTGAAAATGGTGGACCTTTTAACACAAATGCACACCCAAGCGTTATAGCAAACGCCTTTGATATCAGCAGATAACATATTAAAACCAAAAGAAAAACCCGAAAATGCACACCATTGCAAACAGACAAATAATAGAAAGACAGAGTATTCATTATATTTTGAAAACTAATGTCCTTATCGTAGATATATTCCGGAGATATAAAATTACAGATTAGTTCTGTTTGATCGATTTTGTCTAATTTTGGTTTCAATAAATAAACACAAACATGGAAATGGAATCTTCTACATCATCAACTGCAACAGGGGGCATAAGGAACAATTTTCTTACCGTAATTTGTATCCTCACATTCCTTGGCAGTAGCTGGGGTATTATTAAAGCTGTTCGTCAATATGTTACAGCTGATTATGCTGCTCACATTGGCAGCGAAGTTATAAATGATGTCAAGGATCAGGTAAACCAACAGGAAAAAAATGTTCCTGATTTTGTACAACAGATCATGGGTTCGGTTGCCAGAGATATGACCCCTGATTTTTTGAGAAAATTAGCCATTTTTTCATTTATAGCCAACCTGCTCACCCTATCGGGTGCGATACTTATGTGGAACCTGAAAAAATTCGGATTTTACCTGTATATATTGGGAATTATCGTTTTGGTAGCAGGACCTTTAGCCATGGGTAAACTGGTAGGTGCCATAGGCGCTTCCATCCTCGGCTTTATAGGAGTTATTTTTATTGTAATGTATGCCGTAAACCTAAAGCAAATGGATCAGAAAGCGTAAGGGGAATGCTGTTGTTTTGATGGAGTTTGCAGCCCGCGAGGTTACTAAACAAGAGTGCAAAAAATAAAATTGAATAACGGCATCGCATTCCTGGCAATACAACATTTTTTTATGGCGTTGCCAACGGCCTGTTCATTCATATAAGCAGCAGCAGTATCAATAAGACGTTAGCCAACTGCAATAGCATCTATGACACATCTTTCACACTCCGCGGCATCGGGGACCTGGAAAACGCCAAATCCCAGAATTGGCATCTCCAAGTTCAGATAGAATCCTGGGGACCCTTTGCCGAAGGGAAGAACAATATTTTTACCAATGAACTGCTGGTTTCACTGGCCACAAAATATAAGAAAACTGTTGCTCAGGTCATTCTTCGCTGGCTCACACAACGGGGTGTGATTGCTATTCCAAAATCAGTTCGCAAAGAAAGAATGGTTGAGAACTTCAGCATTTTTGATTTTGACCTGGATACGGACGATATGGAGGCAATCAAAAGTTTAGACACAAAGACAAGTTTATTTTTTGACCACCGCGACCCTGAAATAATAAAATGGATGGGCAGCAGAAAACTTGACATTTAAAAATAATACATGTAAGCTTCTACTTGTTGTTGCCTGAACCCGTTGAAACGGTTTGTAGGGAAGAATATCTAAAATCCCATGGATGAATCCGTGGGCTAAAACAAAGATTTATTAATGACCCTTTTACCCACCGCCACTATATTTTATGGAATTTTGCGGGCGGGCAGATACATGAAAAAACCAACGGAATTAAATATTTTCAGAGCCTTCAGGAGTTCTAACTATAGCCTGTACTTTGTCGGCAGGTCGGTATCCCAGTTTGGTACCTGGATGCAGCGGACAGCAGTAATATGGGTGGTATATACCATGACCCATTCTGCTTTTTTAATCGGGGTCACCATTTTTGCAGAACAGTTTCCGTCTTTCCTGTTTTCATTTGTGGGCGGTGTGGCTGCCGACCGCTACAACCGTTACCGGATCATTCGCATCACGCAGATCTTGTCCATCATCCAGTCCGTTTTGCTTGCCGCCCTTGTCATTACCGGTCATATGATCATCTGGATGATCTTTGTATTGAGTGTGATACTGGGCCTCATCAATGCTTTTGATATCCCTGCCCGGCAATCTTTAATACACGAGGTGGTAGAAGATCAGGCTGACTTGCCCAATGCCGTTTCCCTTACTACAGCCATGGCAAGCCTTGCACAAATGTTAGGGCCCGCTTTATCCGGAATTGTTTTGAGTGCGTTTGGCGCCGCGGTTTGTTTTTTGATCAATGCTGCAAGTTTTGGTGCTGTCATGGTGTCGTTAATGCTTATGAAACTGCCATCTCCCAAAACTAAAAAATATGAAAAAAAGATCATCAATGAATTCAGGGAAGGATTTGTCTATCTCAAAAAAGCCAGGGTCATCCGCCTTACGATATTGATGCTATCCCTGGTGAGTTTGTTTGTTCTCCCTTATAACACGGTATTGCCGGTTTTTGCCAAAGTGATATTCCATGGCGACGCATCTACCTTCGGATATATAAACGGCTTTATCGGTGCAGGGTGCGTGGCCGGTACCATATATCTTGCTTCTCGCAAAACGGGGTCAAACCTGAAGCAGATTTTATTTGTGAGTACCATTATGTTCGGCATTGGGTTAATCTGTTTTGGATTGCTAAAGAATTTCCCCCTTGCCATGTTCTTTGCTGCCTTGGCAGGCTTCGGATCTATTGCCCAATTCACGATATCCAACATCATTGTTCAGTCAGAATCTGAACCGCATATGCGTGGCCGTGTCATCAGTATTTTGCTCATGGCCATTTTTGGAATGACACCACTCGGTTCTGTCATAACCGGGGCTATATCTCAGCGCATCGGGGCGCCCATAACTGTTATTGCCCAGGGGATTATTGCAATTATCCTGGCGCTGGTATTTATTAAATTTCTTACCGGCCGTAGGATATCATATTCAAAACCGGATATCATTTCAGATGAAACGGAAGAAGAAATGGTTGAGCACGGGCGTTGAACTTACATTTTCCTCAGCTTCTCCGTTTTCACAAGGCTTAAGAATCATCCGGTAATGATTATACCGATTTCAGGTAATGTTACCTCCGGGTGATTGCGTTGGCCTGCATCCCGTGCCTATTGTATATAAATTTTTTCGCTGGTTGCTTTGCCCTGGTATATCACATTTAAAACATAAATGCCAGGTTTGAGGTTGCCTGCCAGGTTTATTTCTTTGGTTTGTATACCGCTGCCAACATGAGATTCATTGTGATACACATTCGCGCCACTCATGTTTACCAAATTAATCACCAGTTCCTCAGAGCTGGGTATATCCATTTCCAGGTTTAATGCATTGCCTGCCTTTATGGGGTTTGGGTATACCTTTATGTTCAGCGCAGCCTGAGCCATTTGATTGGCATTTACAACTGCCAACATCGAATAGTCTGATTTGCCATTGAAATCAATCTGGTGAAGGCGATAATAGTTGATACCAGCAAAGGGTTTTCGTCAGTATAGTCATAGTCGGTAACGGTAAGTTTGGTACCATTTCCCTTCACTGTACCCAATACGGAAAAAGAAGCACCATCTCCGCTCCTTTCTATTTCAAAACGGCTATTGTTTATTTCACTTGCAGTGACCCAGTTCAGCACATTTATCGCGCCTTCTTTGCGTGCCTCAAATTTTGTCAGGGTCACAGGAAGTGCAGAAGGGCCACTGGTTGGTGGGGTAAAAGTACATGTGGTAACCGAACTTCCTTTTGTGCCAGCCACATCATTTGTTGTGTTTGGCGTCTGGTCGCATATATCCGTATTACCGTTTTCCGTCCCATGGTTTACAAGGTTATTGGCTACAGAAAGCCCCCCGCCATTGCCCGTATATATTGCACTCCAGTTATTTAAAAAATTGCCGTTTACTTTGACATATCCACCGGCACCAGTGCCTGAATTGTTGGTCAAATCTCCCGAAATTCCTATATAGGCCATTTTAGTATTGGTAGTATTAGCGTATGTTGTAAAACTACCGCCAATGGTCATACTGTCGTTGTTGGTAATAATTGAACTGTAAGCTACTATATTGGCATTTACTGCTATTAGGCCATTATTTACAATCTTATTGGTATCGCTATAGCTTCCGGGGTAGATATTAAAGCTTCCGGTTACCGATATTTTCGGGCCATTATTCGCTACATACGCCTTGCCATTGGTTATATTGCCATCATGTATGTTAAGGTTTCCAGCTCCTGTGGTTCCTACATTTATGCGCCCGGTATTTGTGACCGAAGACATACTGCCGTTATTGGCGCCATAGTTCAGCGTAAAATCGCCGCCAGTTGAAAAGCTGCTGGCAGCGGCGCAATTGGCAAGTGATGTCCCCGTAAAGGTGGTGGTTCCGGTGCCGCTCATCGTACCGCTATTGGTAAAGGTGCCGTAGTCAGAATCAAAGCCCCCAAGTACAGAAAATGTTCCTGAATTGATCAGCTTGCTATTTACTTTGCTATATCCATTTGCAGTAAATGTGCCTGAATTTGTGATCACAGTATTCGGATTCGTTGAAGTAATACCACTGACCAAAGATAATGAACCACTGTTGGTTACATTGCTTATAGGGTCAGAGGCGCCATTGCCGTTAAAGGCAATTTTTATCCCGCTCACGGTACCCATATTTTTGAGGCTTGCCGATTTTTCGAGTGTAAGTGTAAAACTACTTGTGGAGGTAAGGGTTCCTCCGGCGGCTATCGTTATCCCTGAATAGGTTTTATTTCCTACTGTATATGCTGTATTCAGGGTTACGGTATTCAAAATCACAATCGAATCACTTGAGGAGCTGGTGGGTATAGTACCTGTACTCCAAACAGTTGCGTCTGTCCAATTCCCGTTTTTAATAGTAGTTATAGTCCTTTTGACCGGAGTAGCGAATCCAATGCGGATATTGCCAATATTAAAAATAAATAAAATGGCTATGACAAGCAGGGCAATAGACGATGAAACGACAAAAAGCACCGTGCGCCGATTCATGGTTTGTTTGAGATTTTGGCTATTATTTTGTTTCATTTCCATTAATTTTTTGGATGAATTTCTGTCGTTTTAGAGGTGTACAGCTGCATAAATAAATGGATCACTTTCATGACTTTATACATTTATTTGCAAGCAAAAAAAACTATGCTACAAAGTTTTGTTTAAGATCTTCCTTGTAAGAATGATCTTTGTCAGTTTAAAAAATAACATTTGTCATTATTTAAACCGAAATACTTACTTTCAGTAAATAAGTAAAATGCGAAGTTTGGGATCAAAGGCTCTTTTTGAAAATTCTCTATCCTGCCCAATTCTCCCGATCTAAACTCCTGTATTGAATTGCCTCCGCCAGATGCTCGATTTTTATATCTTCGGTAGCCGCAAGATCAGCTATTGTACGCGACACCTTCAATATTCTGTCATAAGCCCTTGCGGAAAGGCTCAGGCGTTCCATGGCGGTCTTGAGAAGATTCTGTCCAGCCGTGGTGATCACGCAGATCTCACGCACCTGGCGGCTGCTCATCTGCGCGTTGTTGTAGATGCCTTCCTGTCCTTCAAATCTTTTTTCCTGTATCAGCCGGGCTTGTATAACCCGTTCTCTGATCTTATCACTGGTTTCGGATGTTCGTGTATTGGTAAGTTCTGTAAACGCAACCGGTACCACTTCTACATGAATATCTATTCGGTCTAAAAGGGGGCCGCTTATTTTATTTAAATATCGCTGTACAATTCCCGGTCCGCAGACACATTCTTTGTCGGGGTGGTTGTAATAGCCACAGGGGCAGGGATTCATACTTGCCACCAGCATGAATGAGGCGGGGTACTCGACAGAAAACTTTGCCCTGGAAATGGTTATCCTTCGTTCTTCAAGGGGTTGGCGAAGTACTTCTAAAACCGCGCGTTTGAATTCAGGTAATTCATCTAAAAACAAAACCCCATTATGTGCCAGGGAAATTTCGCCCGGTTGGGGAAAACTACCACCTCCTACCAGGGCTACATCGCTCACCGTATGATGGGGTGAACGGAACGGACGTACACTGATCAGGGAAGAATTGATACCCAGCTGACCGGCGACGGAATGTATTTTAGTGCTTTCCAGCGCTTCAAATAGATTGAGTGGCGGAAGAATGGTTGGCAGTCTTTTGGCAAGCATGGTTTTACCAGCTCCGGGAGGACCGATCAGGATCACGTTATGTCCGCCAGCGGCAGCAATCTCGAGTGATCTTTTGATATTTTCCTGTCCTTTCACATCCGAAAAATCAATGTCAAATAAATTTATCCGGTCGAAAAATTCCTCACGGGTATTTACCGTAGTTCGTTCCACATCACCTTCACCGTTCAAAAAATCAACAGCCTGTTTAAGGGTCTCTATTCCATATACTTCCAACTTATCTACGATCCCTGCTTCCCGTGCATTTTGTTTGGGTAATATGATTCCTTTATAGCCTTCTTTCCGTGCCTGTATGGCAATGGGCAACGCACCACGAATCGGCATCAATCCACCATCAAGTGAAAGCTCACCCATGATAATATATTTGTCAAGTTCTTCGGGGTTTACCTGGTCGGTTGCTGCCAGCAATCCAATGGCAATCGGGAGGTCATAGGCAGAGCCTTCTTTGCGGATATCTGCCGGCGCCATATTTACCACTACTTTTTTGCGTGTGGCCGAATATTCGTTATTGATAATGGCGGCATCTACCCGGGTCTGGCTCTCTTTTACGGCATTATCGGGTAGCCCGACAATAAAGTACCCGGAGCCCCCACCTACATTTACTTCTATGGTAATCGTTTGGGCATCAACACCGTGAACGGCAGAACCGAATGTTTTTACGAGCATGAGAAACCTGTTGGTTAGTTAAAGCGAAATTAAGTTTTTTTCGTTTTTTACAACCATTTTATTTTCAATACTTCCGGGTCATTCTGCAGGTAATCCGGGATGTTTTTCCACGCAATTGCAGCTATTTTTACGCCTGATTTTTTCAGATTTCGGTATTCATCCAGTGTCGGATAATTGTTATAGCAGGTATTTCCGGTATAAAACATCATGTCAATTTCGGAATCATAAATCAAGCCAAAAATAACATAATCTTTAGGGACGGTTTTGTTTATTTTTCTGAAATAATCCGTGAAAAGCACTTTGTTGATCCTATACCCGTTATTGCTATCATAACCTGTATGAAGCCTTGCGATCTGAAGAAAATTGATAGAGAACCATGAAATAATTAAAAGAGTAATAGTAATGAAATAACCGGACAATTTCCATTTCAGTTTTTCGATGAATTGTTGAATATAAATAGATAAACAGCCCAAGGCTATAAAAACAGGTACGCAGGCAAAATAGCAATAAGCCGGCATTTTGGTCGCCACAACAAGGGAGAAAAATAAATATGGGATTATCATAAAACAAATCATAAAAACCCTGTAATCTTTCCGCTTAATATATTTCCACATAATGATAATTCCAAAAATCAATATATATGGGACAAATGTTCCAAAAACATGATCCATGCTTGCCAGGTAATACCAGGGCGTATCGCTGTGACCTTCAATCGCATGAAATATATGCTGATTGTTATAACTCATCTCATAACGGTATTCTGTCGCATAATGCGAAAGGGCATATAACTGCCAGGGAATAAAAATGATAAGACTGATGATAAAGGCAGATGTTATCCGAAAATAGGATTTGAGTTGTTTACGTTCTTTTGGGTCACTGAGGATGGCAATGCCCCAGGCAATATAAACCAGAAGCCCTGTAAGCCATTTGCTTAAAACGGCAAGTCCTGCAAATATGCCTATCATTATGAGCCACATAATTTTGTCCGATTTTTTATATTCAAGCCATGCCCATATTGCGGCAGAAGAATAAAAAAGCAAAGCAAAGTCTACATTATCTGTTGCCTGTCCGCCAGTCGCGAAATCAAGCGCATAAAAGCTTACAGTAAAAAAGAAAGCCGAAAGATATCCGGCTCTTTTATTGATCATTAAAGTTCCTGTTCTGTAAATGATCAAAACCAGCAAAACACTTTCTAAAATAATCGGAAATCTGGCCGTGAACTGGCTGACGCCAAAAAGGTAAAAACTAAGCGCCATCTGCCACAATCCCAATGGTTGTTTATGAAGCCAGACATGGTTCTTGTTCCATAAAAAATAGTCGTATGGAAGTACAGGATTTTCGTATAATGTAGGCATAAATGGGTGGTGTACAAGGTTTTTAGCAACCAGAGCATGATATCGTTCGTCCCAGTCCCATAAAAAAGGATCAAGATGGGCCATAAACACCCTTAAACCAAGTGCCGCCAGAGCAAGGAATAAAATGGCCGGCCACATTTTGTCTTTTAGCGGATAAACATAATAGTATATACTTATAACCAGGCATACCAGTGAAGGAATTAATATCAAAAGGTCATGCAGCTGGAAACTGTTGAAAACCATAAGGCAATATTAGGGATATAAGAT
>JABDBQ010000041.1:0-862 GCA_013288555.1 Bacteroidota bacterium
GTTTTAAAGTGGCCGTGATCGATTCGCAAGGCTCCAATGAAGCACAATACTGGAAAAATGATTTCCTCGGACTAACGCCCTGTGAAGATGACTATCACCAGACAAAGAACTACCTATCCATGTGCCGGAATTTCGTTTCAGAGAAACTGAATGAAGATTTTAAGGTTGAAAAAGCCGACCAAATACGGATCTTAAATGATTCTATGACATATTTTAAGAAGAATGAAAATTTTGATACAGAGACATTTGCCAATGAAGTCATTATGGAACCAACCATGATTTCCGCCTTTAAAGATTATAAGAAAAGCTATCAGGCAGAGCGTGATATATCCATTGACGATGAATTTGAAATATCTCCATCAGCAGTTAAAAAACAAACCCGGAACTATAAAAGCATCTTAAAACTTGACAAGAATTTCCACATCTATATTCATGGCGATCGTGAAATGATCGAAAAAGGCTTCGATAGTGCAACGGGCTTAAATTATTATAAAGTTTATTTTAAAGATGAGGAGTAGGGATTTGATTTTTCCGATTTGTGTATGTTCCTGCGCGCGCCAGTTTATAACTGGCATGCAATAATAAATGCAGTTTCCAACTGCCCTTAAAACAACAAGTCAACTTCCATCAAACTTTCAAGGCCAGCATAGTTTGTTGCGCTGCCGTATAGCCAATGTTCTGGTAATTGAACTAATCCTGCTCTTACCGGATTAAAATGTGTATAATCAGCTTTTTGCTTTATTACATCAAATGACCAAAGCTCAGTGGCATGGTTATTTTGCTGCCAGACCTGGTAATTTTCGTTGTTGTAGTTAAACTTTCCAGCTGAGGAAAATATCCAGTCCAACCATCCTTTTCTGCT
>JABDBQ010000041.1:872-23937 GCA_013288555.1 Bacteroidota bacterium
GTCTCTGACAATTCCGGACAACTTTACTTCATTCTCGGCGGAAGCTATCAGGTGTAAATGATTGCTCATGATGACATAAGCATGTAAATGAAGCCCTTTCTTTTCCTGGCAATGCTTGAAACTGTCGATCATGATGTCACGATATATTTGCCTTGAAAACAGATCAACCCATTGGACTGTAGTGAATGTCAAAAAATAAAGCCCTTTGTTTCTTATGGTATATTTAGTACTCATAGGACGCGAGTTACAAACTTGATTTATTATTCCAAGCCAGTTACAAACTGGCTCGAGCGTTAGTATTCATATGATGCAAGTTACAAACTTGATTTATTATTCCGAGCCAGTTACAAACTGGCTCGAGCGAATGAGTTTTTATTAGTTAAGCTATTAAAATCTTTCGGAGCGTTTCCCAAACAGATTATTACGCTACGCTCCATGAGCCTTCGGGTTGCCGCACTCCGCATCTTCGCTATCGCTCTGATGCTACGTTCACAATGAGGCTCTTAATTAGGTATGCGTCAGCCCCCGATCCCTGACTCCTTTTTCGCAATGACGCCATTAATTAGATTTGCACCAGCCACTTACGCCTTACCCCTTACGCCTAATCGGCGAACTCAAAATCAATCGTCCTTTGTTGTAAATTCGCTTCGATAACCTTAACATGCACCACATCACCAAGCTGGTACATTTTTCCGGTATTGGTGCCGCGGATAATATACTGCCCTTCATCAAGCACATAATAGTCATCATCAAGTGAGCTCATGCGCACCATGCCTTCGCATTTGTTTTCTATGATCTCAACATAGACGCCCCAGTTGGTAACCCCTGAAATAAGTCCTTCAAAAACCTCACCCACTTTGTCCTGCATATACTCTACCTGCTTGAACTTGATGGATGCCCTTTCGGCCTCGGCGGCACGTACTTCCATTTCTGATGAATGCTTGGCCTGGGTTTCAATATAGTCCTGGTCAATGCCTTTCTTGCCTTCCAGGTAATAAGCGAGGAGCCTGTGTGCGATCACGTCGGGATATCGCCTGATAGGGGAGGTGAAGTGGGTATAATAATCAAACGCCAGTCCGTAGTGACTGCTCTTATGTGTGGTATAAAACGCTTTCGGCATGGTTCTTATGGCCAGGTTCTGGATGATATTCTGTTCCGGTTTGCCTTCCACTTCTTCAAGCAATTTATTCATGGAACTAGCCACGTTTCTGGATGTGGTAAAATCAAGTTTATGCCCGAACCGTGCCGCTACTTTAGCAAAGCTTTCCAGTTTTTCCTCATTGGGCGTATCATGCACACGATACACAAAAGGACGGTCGTGCAATTCTTTGTCTTTCAGAAAGATAAACTCTGCTACTTTTCTATTGGCGAGCAGCATGAAATCCTCAATAAGCTTATGCGCATCCTGGCGGACTTTTTTATAAACCCCGGTTGGTTTGCCGTTTTCATCAAGGGTAAATTTTACTTCTTCGGTTTCAAATGAGATGGCTCCCTGGGCGAATTTCTTTTCGCGTAGTTTATAAGCCAGTTTGTTTAACGTTAGGAGTTCGGTAACATAAATACCTTCACCGGTTTCCAGTACTTGCTGGGCTTCTTCGTATGCAAATCTTTTTTGCGAACAGATGACAGTGCGTCCATACCATTCTTTTTTAATATTGGCATTTTCGTCCAGCGTCACCACAACAGAAAAGCATAGTTTGTCTTCATTTGGTCGCAGGGAGCAAAGGTTGTTTGACAGGTTTTCTGGTAGCATGGGAATTACCCTATCTACCAGGTACACAGAAGTTCCGCGTTCCAGTGCTTCTTTATCAAGTTGTGTTTTTTCTTTTACATAATGCGATACGTCGGCAATATGGATTCCTATTTCCCAATGTCCGCTTGCGGTTTTTCGTATTGATAAAGCATCATCAAAATCCTTTGCATCTGCAGGGTCAATTGTAAAAGTGGGTATACCTCTGAAATCCCATCTTTTTGCAATTTCAGCTTCCGTGATATCTTTTGAGATGGCCTCAGCTTCTTTCTCCACCAGCGGGGGGAACTCTTCAGGCAAATCAAATTCAGCAATGATCGCATTCATTTCCGTGCTGTGTTCGCCCGGTTTCCCGAATATTTTGATCACCTCACCGATCGGGCTTTTAGATCCCTCCGTAGCCCATTCCAAAACTTTGGCAAGAACTTTCTCGCCATTTTTTGCGCCATTCAGCCGGCCAATGGGTATAAATATATCTACTGGCACTTTTTTGCTGTCGGGTACCAGGAATGCGAATTTTTCAGAAACCTGGAGAATGCCGGTAAACTGTTCTTTCTTGCGGGTAACAATCTCAACCACTTCACCCTCCGGGCGGCGGCTTTTGCTGCGGGCATAGAGCAATATTTTCACGGTATCACCCTGGAAAGCACCTTTCATTTTAGATGGCGCGATATAGATGTCTTCTTCTACACCATCTACAATAATATAGGCAGAGCCAGATTTGGTCATATCTACCCGGCCTTCAGCATATTGAGAATAAGCAAGTGATTTGTATTTGCCTCTTTTTATTTCTTCGAGGGCGCCTTCTTCGAGCAGGTCTTCAAGTGCTTCTATTAAGGCCGTTTTTTCTGTATTGCTGCGGATCTGAAGTAGATCGGCCATTTGCTTGTAATTGAATGGCTCGGTGGCATGGCTGCGCAGGTAATTGATAAGAGAGCTTTTGACAGATCTTTTGGTTTTACTTTTAGGTGCACCTTTATTGGGTGTGGGTTTATTGGTTTTTTTCGTGGGTTTGTTGTTTCTGGGCATAAGGATTAATTTGAAAATCCCGAATAAGTCGGGACAGGTTTGGGGATTTGAGAATTTAAGAATTCCCTGGAAGTCCCGAAAGATAAATGAATGGTTTGGAAAAGGATTACAATTGGATTCCGGTTTAGTTCCGGCGGTGAAAATGACCTTCGAGCAGTTGCTTTAGAACAGGATTTTAATGATATCCTATCGAAGGTATTGATAATTGGTTTTTAAAATATTGTTGCAAAGATACGGAAATACATATTAATAAAAGATTATGTCATAAGAGTTCCAATTTTACAAAAAGAGGAACGTGTGGGTAAATTAGTTCAACCCCTTTAGGGTTATGAGGAGTTCGGTTGTGATTGCCCACGGGCTTTACCCGCGGTTATTATTATTTAACCCTTTCAGGGTAATAAGCCTAATCTAAAAATTGTAAGTCATACTTCAGCCAATTATCTGGAAGCCTGAAGGGCTTCAACTATAATAACCATGGGTAAAGCCCATGGATAATACTCAAACTATAAAATACAACCCTGAAAGGGTTGAACGATTTTCGATAATCAAGAGATCTCCAAATATTTTAATGCTTTAAACGTTAGATAATTCGTAAGTTTGTCCTGTGTCAAAGCTGAACTTGCGACTTGTGAAAATGCGTTTTAGAATCCTTTCTTTCATATTTTTAGTTTTTTTCATTGTGTCCGCTGTACATCAGTTAGCAGCTGAATCCCCCCATACAAGGATATTATTTGTGCTTGACGCTTCGGGCAGCATGAAAAGCAAGTGGGAAAATACAACGAGGATGGCTGCCGCTAAGAAAATACTTATCAATCTCGTTGATAGTCTTAAGGATATAAGAAATGTTGAAATAGCTCTAAGGTGTTATGGTTTTCAAAACCCGGTATCTGCACACGACTGCAAAGACACCAAACTTGTAGTGGGTTTTCATACGGGCAATGCCTCTGAAATCATAAAATTTGTTGAAAAAGTGCAGCCCAACGGCTATACGCCAATTGCGTATTCTTTAACCCAGGCCGCATCAGATTTCCCTGACGGGAATGGTAAAAATGTAGTCATACTTATTACGGATGGGATAGAAGAATGTGATGGCGATCCATGCGCGGTCTCAAAACAGCTCCAGAGCCGGAATATCATTCTAAGACCCTATATTGTTGGGATCGGCATTGATGAACAAAAGATGAAATTCTTTGAATGTGTAGGGAAATATTACCTGCCTCAGAATGAAAAAGACCTGGGACAGATATTATCGAATGTAGTGTCGCAGGCGGTAAATAATACTACGGTTACCGTAAGGCTGCTGGATAGTAAAGGCGAACCCACACAGACAGATGCTGAAATGTGTTTTACTAATGCGAAAACGGGCGTAGTGGAATATAATTTTTATCACACGATGACCGACCAGGGCAAGCCTGATACCTTTTCGGTTGATCCTTCCACCATTTACAATCTCCAGGTGAACTCCAATCCTCCGGTGTATAAAAAAGGTATTTCATTATTAGGAGCGCAGAATAATGTGATAAATGTGCCGGCGCCAATGGGCTATTTGAATATAAAATCGTCCTCACTTAATGAGTATTATGTCCAATGCATTGTAAGAAAAGCAGGTGAAAGTGATATTGTAAATGTTCAGTCTATTAATACATTTGGCAGATACCTTATTGGAAAATATGATGTGGACATCCTTGTTCTGCCCAGAATATCTCTTAAGAATATCAGTATCAACCAGGATTCTACAACGGCATTGCATATTCCGGAATCGGGCGATCTTGAACTGGCTTATCCGAATGACGTGATCGGGCAATTGTTTGTGAAAAGAAGTAATAATCTTGAATTTGTGATGGATATTAATGGTGCAGGCACCGTAAGAAGGGCATTCCTTAATTTGCAACCTGGTAATTACAGCCTCGTGTATCGAAGTAAAGATTCACAAACAAGTACGGACACAAAAGAGTCGGATTTTACTATTATTTCGGGTGGTTCACAAAGCTTAAGCTTGCGTTAGACATGCTTTAAACCTCCGCATTCAATCTGCAAACTTGAGTTAGGAATTATGGTATAATTCTTGCACAGATGAAAAAAAAATCAAGCATACTCTTGAATAATTGCTTTTTAAAGTGATATTTTTGCGGATATGTCAAATTACAATGTGAACATGAAGATTGTTTATTTATTATTTTTACTCATTTTTCCGCTGGCATTCAGTGCATCAGCAACAGGCACAACCGAAGGTCACGATGTGAAAATCAGGATAAAAGGTATAGCCAAGGATTCAATGGTCCGTATCGGTTATTATTATGGATCTAACCGCTATATCGTGCAAGACTCCGCCAGGGCAGATGCGAACGGTATGTGCAGATTTAAAGGCGAGAAACCCCTTCCTCAGGGGGTGTACATCTGCACTTTGAAAAAGGGATATTTTGATTTCCTTGTGACAACTCAATCCTTTACACTCGAAACAGATACAAGTGACCTTGAACTTCATATGAAAATAAAAGGCTCGCCTGAAAATTCTATATTTTACGAATACCACCAGTACACCGTAAGAATGGGCCGCACGGCAGATTCTATTAACAGGATATTATCAAAAAGAAAAAATGCGGATAGCGTTAAAGCATTGAAGGCCAGATTGAACCAAATGGGTCGTGAGGTTGATTCTTTCCGTACTGGATTCATGAAAAAATATCCTGAAAGCTTTTCGACCAAGCTTCTTAAGTCATTACCTGAACCTGTAATACCTGAAACACCGAAGCTCGAAAACGGTAAAAAAGATTCAACATTCCCTTATCGTTATTTCAAAATACACTATTTTGATAATATAGATTTCTCAGATGAAAGGATTGCCAGAACGCCGTTTTATGAAAGCAAACTGGAATATTATTTCAAAAACCTGGTCATTCCCGAGCCGGATTCAATTATTAGGGATGCAGTTAACATTATAGAAAAATCAAGGGCGAGTGATGAGATGTTCAAATACAATTTATCATGGATAGTGAATCATTATGATGAATCGCAATATATGGGTATGGATGCCGTAACATCAAATCTGATAGAAAGATATTTCCTCCCGGGACAGGCCAAATGGGTAACGCCTACACAGATAAACGGTATGCGCAAACGCGATAGTATTGTATCACATTTGCTTATCGGAAAAACTGCCCCCGATCTTTACCTGACTGACAGTAACGGAAAGGTAATTACTTTATACAGCGTGCATCATAAATATACCCTTCTTTTTTTCTGGGATGCAAACTGCGGCCATTGCCAGCATGCCAGTCCGATCCTTCATAAATTTTATGAAGACAATAAAAAGAGGTTAGACCTTGAGGTGTATGCAGCGACTATAGAAAGAAAAACCAAAGACTGGAAAAAATATATCAGGGAAAACAAGACCGGCGACTGGATCAATGTATGGGATTCGTTTACAGTTACTGATTTCAACAAGATGTACGATATTTACAGTACACCTGTAATTTATGTCTTGGACCAGAATAAAAAAATCATTGCAAAACGCCTGGATGTGAAGCAGCTGGAGGAATATTTCAATCACCTGGAAGGAAAGGATAAGTCAAAAGCGATGCCTCCTATGAAAAAAGCATCTGAAGATGATGACCCTTATCCGGCGGGTAAATAGTTTACGCCTTTTTCATTGAGCAAACGGCTTATTCAATGATGCTAAATGATTAATTTCGCTTCGAATGTTAAAGCCTAAAAAATTTAATCTAAGTTGCCTGAATT
The DNA here is from genome assembly GCA_013288555.1 of Bacteroidota bacterium. Classification (GTDB taxonomy): domain Bacteria; phylum Bacteroidota; class Bacteroidia; order CAILMK01; family CAILMK01; genus JABDEJ01. Next base: position 7,390 of record JABDBQ010000041.1, read on the forward strand.
CATTTTCAGGCAACTTTTTTTTTCATAAAACTTCTTACTTCTCACCTCTCACTTCTTACTCTTTACACTTTTGAAGCGCGTTCTCTATATTGTTTATTACTGGCCTCCCTGCGGCGGGATCAGTGTAATAAGAGACCTGAAATTTGTGAAATATTTCAGGGATTTTGGTTGGGAGCCTGTCGTATATGCCCCTGAAAATGCTAACTATCCTGTTTTGGATGAAACTTTGGTAAAAGAGATTCCAGTCGGAATTGAAGTCATCAAAACACCGATCCTTGAACCTTTTGGGATTTTCAATATATTAAAAGGCAGGAAAAAAGACGAATTCGTTCGCGACGTTTTTCTGGTTTCCGATAAAAAGCAAGGGATTGCCCATAAACTTGGTATCTGGGTAAGGGGTAATTTCTTTATTCCTGATGCGCGTATGCTATGGATCAAACCATCGATCAGATATCTCAGAAAATACCTCAAAACACATCAAATAGATGCTATTATATCAGATGGCCCGCCACATTCCCTGCATTTAATAGCCAACGTCCTGCACAAGGAGTTCGGTATTCCATGGATTGCTGATTTTGAAGATCCGTGGACCCAAATAGACTATTTTGAAAAATTCATGTTAAGCGATTTCGCCAGGGAAAAACATAAAAGACTTGAGCAGGATGTACTTAAAAATGCTGACAGGGTAACTATTGTGAGTCCGGCCTGGAGCAAAGACCTTGCCGACCTTGGCAGCAGACCTGTTGATTTTATCCCCTGCGGCTATGATGAAGACGATTTTAAGGACAAATCAGGAAAGCAAAGCAATAAATTCATTATCAGTCATTACGGTACATTTGGTTCTGATCGGAATCCGGAAAAATTGTGGGCCGTTTTGGCAGACCTTACTCGGGAATTATCCGGATTTAAGGAAGACCTGCTTATTGATCTTGCCGGCATTGTGGATCACAGCATTTTCAGGTCCATTGAAACGGCGGGGATAAGGGATTATCTCAGGTTTACACCCTTTTTTCAAAGAAAGCAGGTAATACAAGGGATGCTTGATTCTACCGTACTGCTATTGCTCTTAAATAAAGGCTTTGGCGATTATAATGTAAAAGGGCGCATTCCTGCCAAACTATTCGAATATCTTGGCAGCAGGCGGCAGATAATGGTTATTGGAACAGAGGATAGTGATGTAGCTGGAATTGTAGCGGATGCCAAAGCCGGATTAACAATGGATTATGATAAGGATGAGGTATTGAAAACCACAATAACAGCTTTTTATGAGGCCTGGAAAGCAGGCAAACAGTTATATATCCCCCAAAATATCGAGAAATATGCGTTTAGAAACCTGACTGGTGAAATGGCAGATCTCCTTGATGAAATTACAAAATGAGTTTAAAACGATATGATTCATAAGATGAAAGCTTAAACTATTCGTTATCTATAATTGTTTCCAATAAAATTAATACAATTGAAAACGGCTTTAAATTTGCATTAACAAAATCAATAAATACCAATGCCATGGGAAGAAAAAGAAAAAACAACGTTGTTGCCCAGGTTCACCCGGAGTTGAAAGGTCTTGATTTGAAAATAAACGAATTCGGCGAAATTATCTCGAATATTGATGTTGACAAACTCAACGAATTTCTGACTAAAACAGTACCTGACAAGAAACTTATTAATAGAACAGACAATAAATACCAGCAGGAATTTAAAGAACTTGGTTTGGGAGGAGATGATGATTCTGAAGATGAAGATCTTCTCCTGGATGAAGAAACCGAGGAAGACGACGACAATCCGGATACCATTCTTGGTGATGTAGATGATGAAGATCTGAAAAAATAGTATTTTCTATTTCATCGGTGCTCTGAGGGCTGATAAATTGCCATGATTTTTGGATACTGTAAATTCCAAACTTTAGTCCTAACTTGCCCGCTGAAATGAAGCGCCCAATAAGAGTTTTGGTGGCAAAAGTTGGCCTCGACGGACACGATCGGGGTGCAAAGGTTATTGCGGCCTCCTGGCGCGATGAAGGCATGGAGGTAATCTATACCGGCCTCCGCCAAACCCCTGAAATGGTTGTAAATGCAGCACTTCAGGAAGATGTGGATGTCATCGGTATCAGCATACTGTCAGGCGCACACATGACGGTTTTTCCAAAAATTCTTCGCCTCATGAAAGAAAAAGGTATGGATGACGTACTCCTTACCGGTGGCGGTATTATTCCGGATGAGGATATGGAAGAACTTAAAAAAATGGGTGTCGGAGAATTGTTCGCACCCGGTACACCAACTTCAGTCACTGCAGAATACATAAAAAATTGGGTATCAAAACACAGAGATCTTTAAACACAGTGAATATATAAAATGCATTTCAAAAACTTAAAATACGAACAGGCAGACGGAGTCTGTACCATTACCATCAACCGCCCCGACAAAATGAATGCTCTCAATATTGAGACGATTTCAGAACTGGGCTTTGCTATCTCAGCATCAGAAAAAAACCATGATATTATTGGCATTATTATCACAGGAGAAGGTCCGAAGGCCTTTGTTGCAGGTGCCGATATTGCAGAATTCTCAGAATTTTCAGCGGATGCCGGCAGAGAAATGGCGCATAAGGGCCATATCGTTTTTGACAGTATTGAACGCTGCACCAAACCTGTAATAGCCGCAGTGAATGGTTTTGCTCTTGGAGGTGGATGCGAACTTGCTATGGCGTGTCATATCCGCATTGCAAGCACCAATGCCAAATTCGGCCAACCGGAAGTGAACCTTGGTATCATACCGGGTTATGGCGGTACACAAAGGCTGGTTCGCCTGGTTGGAAAAGCAAAAGCGACAGAACTTTTATTAACAGGAGATGCCATTGGCGCAGACGAAGCAAAAGTATTTGGTTTGGTGAATCATGTGACAGAGCCAGATCAGCTGATGCCTAAAGCGCTTGAGATACTTTCTAAGGTGGCAAAGAAATCTCCTTTGGCAGTAGATAAGATCCTTGAACTGGTGAATGCCTATTATGAAAAAGAAGGCAACGGATTTGAACTGGAAATCAACGAATTTTCCAATTGTTTTGATACAGCCGATTTTCATGAAGGAGTTCAGGCTTTTCTTGAGAAAAGAAAAGCGAATTTTACAGGAAATTAGTTTTCCCGTTTTTGAAATACAACGCCCAAAATAGGTTTAAAGGTTTTGTTGTTCCATGCCTGGTTTTCTTTGCAGCAGGTATGTTACTTAATATTGCCTTTAGCCAGAAGGATATCTTCTTTTGGGTAAACGTGCATTATATGCACAGTCTTGATAGAATAATGCCTTTTGTCACCGATATCGGCAATGGATTTTTCTGTGTTTTTATCTGCGTTCTTGCTTTGTTCTTCATTAATATCAGGTTTGGTCTGGCCCTCGGCGCTTCTTACGCCCTGGAAGGAATCCTGGTCCAGGTGTTAAAGCAATTGATTTTTACGGAACGACCACGGCCCTGGGCTGCCTATGCTGATAAGTTTCCGATACACCTGGTTCCTGATTTTACACCGTATTCCAACAATAGTTTCCCGAGTGGGCATACAGCCACAGCATTTTGTATGGCAACAATGATCATCCTTGCATATCCACATTTGCATAAAATCTGGCAACTTTTCTTTTTTTTGATCGCTCTATCTGTAGCTTATAGCCGGATATATCTTTCGCAACATTATTTCCTGGATATATATGTCGGTTCTATCCTTGGAATTCTGTCTTCAATACTCATTTATTATTACTTTTACAGGCATAATTTTAATTCCCCGAAACAATATCCCTGGCTTGATAGAACCCTGTTGCATTTAAAAGGATGAGGACAAAGAATTTTATTCTGATCATTTGCCTTGGGGCATTGTTATTTATCCCTTTCCTGGGATCGGTTCATCTTTTCGACTGGGATGAGATCAACTTTGCCGAGTCTGCAAGGGAAATGCTGTTGACACATAAGTACAGTTTTTTGCAGATTAATTTTCAGCCATTTACGGAAAAACCGCCTTTGTTTATGTGGGTTCAGGCCTTGTCAATGTCTGTTTTTGGAGTGAATGAATTTGCTGCCCGACTACCTAATGCCATTGTTGGTATCATTACCCTTCTGGTAATTTTCAATATTGGTACCAGGTTAAAAGATGAAAAGTTCGGATGGATCTGGGTATTATGTTATATCGGGTCATTTTTACCACATTTCTATTTTAAAACCGGGTTGATCGATCCGCTGTTTAATCTTTTTATTTTCCTTGGGGTTTACCAGTTTGTTCTTCTCACCAATCCTGAAGATTTTAAACCTACCAAAGGAATCACGAAAGCTGTTTTCGCAGGAATATTTATTGGCCTGGCCATTCTCACCAAAGGGCCTGTCGCCTTGCTTGTTGTATTGTTTTGCCTCATTTTTTACTGGGCAGACTTTGGTTTCAAAGCAGTTTTATCTTTTCGGTATCTTGTTGTTTTTTTAATTTCTGCATTTATTGTATCCACAGCCTGGTTTGGCCTTGATACCATCCGGCATGGATCTGGATTTTTGGTTGGTTTTTTTGAACGCCAGGTAGCCTTATTCAACACCCCTGATGCAGGACATGGGGGACCCTTTTATTATCATTTTGTTGTGTTGTTTTTTGGGTGTTTCCCTGCTTCGATATTTATGCTGTCAGCTTTGCGAAAAGAAAAAACAGAAACCTATCAGGTCCGGAACATGAAAAAATGGATGGTTATTTTGTTGTTTACCATCCTCCTTATTTTCACCATTGTCAAGACCAAGATCATCCATTATTCTTCTCTGGCTTATTTCCCAATTACGTTTCTCGCTTCGTATGCTATTTACAAAATAATCTGGGTTAGCAAAGCAAAGCCGGGCACAATAATAGTTGCATTACTTTTTTTAGTCGGAAGCCTCCTATCCATTGCTCTGGCAAGTATTCCTTATATCGCCAGGCATATCAATTGGATCGAGCCTTATATCGGGGATGAATTCGGCCGGGAGGCCCTCAAAGCGCATGTAAATTGGACAGGGTGGGAGAGTCTTGTCGGTATGGGATATTTTATCCTATTTGCAACGGGTATTGTTTTGTATGCAAGGAAGAATACAAGGTTAGCCGGGGTCATATCCATTTTTGTTGCGGGCGTCATCGGACTGCAACTCACACTTTATATTTTTACTGCTAAAATTGAAGCTTATTCTCAGAAAGCAGCCATTGACTTTTTTATCGCACGGCAGCATGAAGACTGTTATGTGGCTGTTTGGGGTTATAAAAGCTATGCGCAATTATACTACACACAAAAACAGCCGCCAACGGATTCAACCATAATCAATGACGGTGATATGATATTCAGAAAGCACATACCCAAACCGGTATACCTCGTTGCAAAGGTGAGTGATAGAGATGCGATTTATGAATTTACCCATAACCAGGGATTCCATATGGTTCAAAGCGAAAACGGTTTCGTGTTTTTGAAGAAAGAAGCGGGCAAGTAATTATGAATTACGAATTTTCGAAGTTACAGCCTTCGTATTTCTGATTTTATTATCCCATCAAAGCCTTATAAATAATTTTATTTCAAGTCTTTATTAATTGCATATTCATATAACAAGCGCCGCTATTTAATGGCGACGCTTGCTAAATGAAAGAGAGAAAGGGGGAATAAAGAATTCTTTAAAATTTCCACTTATTCTTTAACGAATCTTATACGGCTTATTCCTTTAGAAGTTGTGATATTCAGAATATAAATACCTTTTGATAAGGTGCTTAAAGGCAAATCAACTTCTGCAGATGTTTGATTTAATACTGAATATACTGTCCTTCCCATAAGGTCAGAAATATATACCCCATTAATAAGATCATGTGCAGTTTTGATATGCAATACATCATTAGCCGGATTGGGATAAACCTGCAAATCTGAAGGTCTTAAAATATTTGGAGCAATTCCAGATGTTTTATATTCATACAGAAGGATAGAATCACCTGTAGGATATAGTGGTACCGTGTCCTCATTGGCGCTGATTGCTTTATAGCTTGCGATATTAAAATGAACGAGTTGTCTTACGTATCTTTTTCCTGCAAGATTATCAGGCATCACGATATCCACTCTCCCGATCTCACCATAACCTGACGCATTGCTGTGGTCTGTTCGCGTAATACCCACATCCACAGATTGATTGGACGCATTATTTACCACCAGTGCGACCATGTTTTTATGATAAGTGCCCAGCCAGGAGTTGCTGAAATCAACACTGGAATATGTAGCAGCTGAAGCGGCCCCATAACTTATACTTAGCGCCACGCCATAAACATTGGAGGCTGGTATCGCTTTGGAACCCAGGCTGAGTACTGCCTGAACTGTGTCTCCCGCCATTGCGCTGTCTTCTGAAAAGGAGATACTTAATGGTGGATTACTCGGATTTCCCGTGGCAATTGCGTTTGTTTTCAAATGGGTTTTTGAATAATTTATTTCGATTGCCGATAAATCAGAAGAATCAACGATCCCATTGCCATCGCAGTCAGCAAATTTGTGGTTTACACTGTCGGCAAATGATTTTGACCAATCATAGCAAGACTGTGCAAACCAACCGTAACTGGCATTGGGACGTTTCGATCCTGTATCACTATATGCGACACCTACATTCAGGAGGTCATTCATATCTACCTGGCCATCATCATTGGCATCACCCGGCCATACACAGGTTGTGTTGGTAACTGTCACATAGAATTGAAAATGAACTGTATCGCTTATTTTTGAACCATACTTTACACTTAGCCAAACCGGTCCGCTGGTTGTCGGGCAGTATTTGACACTTTTGGTAGTTTGCCCCGTACTCCAGTGATAACTAATGCCTGGCATGGGTGTTGTGAAAATAGCGCAACTGTTTTTACACAAAGTTGTATCTGTGAGCGCGCTGGCAAGGTTAAATGCACCAACTGTTGGATGATTGGGATCACGGGGGTTGCCATTGATATCCGTAGTAATTCCAGATATCGGAGTGCCAAAATTCATGGCTGCATTGGTTGGCGCCGGGTAAGAGGGACTTAAAAATCCAGGATTAATTTCTTTGGAATGAAGATCATTTCCTGTGCCGGATTGCCAGTCTTGAAGAGATTGATAATAATAAGTGGGGTTATATGTGCAGAAATATTTATTTGGGTTCAGAATATAATTGTTGTAGTCAGATACCGTGGTTTTATTTGCATAAATTGGCGAGGAAACTGTATCATAGACAATATTATTTGCAAAATTTACTGAAATCATGTCGCTAAGTTCAATTTCCTCACTGTAATAAAATGTATTGTAATAGAAATTAACTGAACTGTCGCTGATGGCTCCAACGTACGAGGACCACCCCCAAATCTCATTATTTGCAATTAGAACTGGCAATTTAGTGGATCCATCCCCGTCAGATTGGATTTCTCCATAAATAATATTCCTGGATATTTCCAGGTCCCTGACTTCCTGTGTGGAAATTCCTCCCATTCCCGGGGCAATATAATTCCTAGTAAATATCAGCTTATTAATTAACCAGATATTAATACCCCAAGGGCCAACAGTACCACAACTGTCTATAATATTGCCATCAATCATGATAGTGTCGGAACCGTCTTGTATTGTTATTGGCGCGATGCAATGTAAAATAAGGTTGCTGAGAATAAAGACTTTACTGGGCGCATTCCTTTTTGGATCAGGAATTATTTTTATTGCAGAGGTAAATTGGTTACTCGAAATTAAATTGCCCGTTATCTGGCAATTTGTGATGGTAATACTGTCAGAACTCTTAATAAGAATTCCGTCTGAATATGCTTGCGGATTATTATTGGTTCCGGGTCTCGACAGCGTCATTCCTTTAAAACTGACATATGAAACATCTTCAAAGAACAGCGAAAAATCAATAAAAAGTCCGTTCAGGTTACTTGAATCAACTTCCGGGAAGGTAATTATTACTTTAGAACTATCTTCTGAAGCCGATTCAAATAAAACGTTATTTTTTAATGATGTTCCTGGTATGGTAAAAATATGGACGTTTTCATGATACGTTCCATCCGCTACTTTAAAAACCACCGCGCCGCTCACCCCTCGGCCATTTGCGGCGCCACCATCATATCGTTTCCCTGAATCCAGATCTGTGACCGCTGAGTGGAAATCCTTGTAATTTGATGCAGATGCAGATTTAGACGGATCAATTGTATAGTTTCCTTTCAGTTGTGCTTGTGCATTGTAAAAGGTGAAGGTCCATAAAAGAATGGCAACGACTTTAATGATTAAAGTTGAGGCCTTTGGCTTATTTAAAGCCAACAATGAAACCGGGTGCTTTGGAGAAGTTTTCATAGTATTTAAATCTAAGTTAAACAAGTTATTTCAATAGACGATACAAAGATTAGAAGGATGTTATGTGAAAAAAATTACATATTAACATCATCTTCAGTAATAAAAATACGTTATATTTGTCAGTGTGATTTATATATGTTTAATAAACAACATATTATAATATAAATATTAGATGAGTGAATCATTCATGTTCAAATAAAATATACGTAAGATGCAGTTAAGCAAGCTTTTTCTTGTTCTAAAGCAACTTGACGAAGCTGAGATTATCTCATTCCGGGATTTTGTGGATTCTCCTTATTTTAATAAGAACAAAGAACTTAGTATATACCTCAACCTGATCATCAGGGAAAAATTATATGAAGAAGAGTCGCTTGACAAAGACTGGATACTAAAGAAGATATATAAAGGCAAAAAATATGAACCTCGTCGCATTCATGATCTTACGTATGCTTTAATGAACCTCTTTGAGGAGTTTCTTTCGATAGAGAAATATGTCCAAACCCCATTTCAGCAGAAAATTAACCTCATGAGCGTGGCTTATGAAAAAGAACTTGCCCCCATGATAAACGGAGTCGAAAAGGATATTGAAAATCTTCATGTACAAAATCAGATTCGCGATAGTAATTACTTCTATGAATCATTTATGATCCATTCTGAAAGGGACTTTATTTTCAGGAGGTTGTCGACCATATCAGACAATGAAAACCTGCAAAGCAAAATCGATCAACTCGATTTGTTCTACCTGGCATTAAAACTCAAAGACAGTTGTGAAATGCTGAACCGAAGTAAGATCGTTTCGGCCAACTACGATTTTAAAATGCTTGATACCAATGTACAATACCTGCTCGATCATCCCGAATTTTATAGCAGATACCCGGCAATACATATTTATCTTAATGTTTATCTTATGTTCAGCCATGAAGCCAATGAAGTTTATTATCTGGAGCTTGAAAAACTGGTTAAAGAAAACGAATCTGCTTTTTCGCACGATGAACTCAGATCTATTTATATGTATGCACAGAATTATTGCATACGGCGTATCAACCAGGGGAATGTGACTTTTAATCAGAATCTCCTCGATCTTTATAAGCAGATCATTGGCAATGGACTGGTTTTTGAGGATAACAAAAACATGCAATGGGATTTTAAAAATTTTGTAACCATAGGATTGCGTTTAAAAGAATACGACTGGACTTTTGAAATGATCCATATTTTTAAGAAGCACCTTCCGGATCATATCCGAGAAAACGCTTACAGTTATAATCTTGCAAATTATTATTACGAAACCGGGGAGTATAAAAAGGCCACGAAACTGCTTAATTCGGTTGAGTTTTCTGATATTTACTATAGCCTGGATTCAAAGGCAATGCTGCTGAAAATATATTATAAGGTGGAAGAGGAGGAAAGTTTTTATTCACTTGTATCTTCATTTGGTATTTATCTCAAACGCAACAAGCTCATTTCCAGAGACAATTCAGAGGTATATGAGAATCTAATCCGATTTACAAAGAAAGCTTTTGCCCTTAAAATTAAATTGCCATACCAGCGGAATAAAGATTATTTCAAAAAAAGAGAAGATCTGAAAAATAAAATTACAGAAACACAACATGTTGCAAATATCAATTGGCTATTGCAGGAAGTAGAATTGCTAAAAGCAGATAATTAAACATGAGTGGAACATATGGATACACTCTATTTACAGCATTTCCCGAAATGCCGTATATTTGCTCTCCAACCTTACTCATATAATGATCAGAAAAGCGTTTATACTATTTGTGACCGTCATTTGCACCCAGATTAGTGTTTGGGCGCAGGGGGTCCATATCTATACAGGCAGCCTGGCAGATGCTAAAGCACTTGCGCTCAAAGAGAATAAATACCTGATTGTAGATGGTTTTACGGATTGGTGCGGCTGGTGTAAATTTATGGATAAAAACATTTACACATCGCAAGAGGTAGGAGACTTTTATAATTCGAATTATATTTTCCTGCAGATGAATATGGAAAAAGGCGAGGGCAAAGATGTGGCAAGGCAATACCGGTTGCAAATGTATCCAAGCTTTTTGTTTTTTGACCCTCAGGGCTCTTTTGTTCATTACAATTTCGGAGCTTCTACTACGCCTGAAAGCTTTATTAAAGTGGGTCGCACTGCTATGGATTCATTGCACAATTGCAGGGGGCTGGCCTACAGGTTTTTCAGGGGAGAAAACGATACGGCCTTCCTGAAAGAAATGATCAATACCATCAGCTATTATGCCGATACCAAAATAACAGAAAAAGCGCTTTCCAGTTATTGGGAGAAGATTCCTGATAATCAGTTTATGAACAAAGGAAACTGGGATATGTTTAAATATTATGAGTCGGACCTGAACTCAAAAGCATATAATTATTATATGGAGCATTTAGCCGATTGCCAGGGGAAATTCAGAACCAAAGAAGACTCAAACGTACTGTACCTGAAAGCGGCTTTTTATGTCAAAAGCGCTGCTGACAGTAATAATGAGAAGATGTTGAACAAGGCCCGGGCCATTGCAATGAAATCGCATGACAAACAAACTATTTATTCAACTTGTATTAATGAGTTGCCGTTCTATCTTAAACAAAATAAACCCGCAGTATTTTATTCTGACGTGGATCATTTTATTCAACTTTACGGAACTGATTGGGTATGGGGAATAACCTCTGAAATCGAAGGGAAAACCGACGACAAGAAAATATTAGAAAAAGCGCTTGCTTTTCAGGCTCTGGCCTTAAAATCAAACAACACTTTCAATAATACCGAAACCTATGCCGGGATATTGTTCAAGATGGGGAAATTAAAAGATGCATATGCCAGTGCCAATGACGCATCTGTACAGGCGCAGAATATTAGCGATCCTAATGAAAAGACCAGGGATATCAATGAAGCCAATGATTTATTGGACAAGATCAAAAAAGCAGCCGGCCAAAATCAGTAATGAATTGTTGTTAATCTTTTAGTTCAGCTTGGATTAACCCTATCTTTGTATTCAAATCAATCAGCAAAAGACCAGATTTATGGAGCACAAGTTAAATATCAAATTCGGGGAAATAAATACCCTCAGCGAAGCGCGTTATGCTGCAGGAGTTGGTGCTGCTTTTATGGGCTTCAACTTATCGCCCGAAAATTCAAAAAACTGCACAGAACAAAATCTTAAGGAAATAAGTGGATGGGCTCCAGGACCGGCTATTGTAACAGAATGGGAAAATGAGTCGGCTGATGTTATTGCTGACACCTGCAACAGGCTTAATATTGAATATATCCAGCTCAATGCTTTCAACCCTGATGTAACTTCAGCGCTGAAACCTGGTTTTTGTGTGATTCAAAACATTAGCCTTCAAGCAGATTCTCATATTGGAGAGCTTATTAAGAAAGTGAATGATGTGAATGGATTGGCCATGTATTATCTGCTTAGTTTCAATGATCTCAATGAACAGGAGAAGTTTTTGTCCAAGTCTGGGAATGATTTGTTTGTCACTGATTTATGCAGAGATCAACCTGTGTTTCTTAATTTCAGGTTTAATGCATCAAACATCAAATTACTGGTAGAAAAATTTAACCCTTTCGGCATCAATATTTCTGGGAAAGGAGAAATTAAGCCTGGTATTCAGGATTTCAGTGAGTTAAATGATCTGTTGGATATCGTCAATAGCACAAAAGACTAGGAAGTTATCAAGATAAAAGAAGTATTATTTTGAACAATTTCTTTCATTGTTTTTTGCGCCTATAATTCTGGCTGTGTTTTCCCCTGGTTTAATAAAAATTGACATTAAATTGTTTAATATTAATGTTTTATTAATATTCTGGTGAAATTTTCCCTATGTTCCCGGTTCCTTAAATAAGTAAACAATTGTCGATTATCTTACATAGCCTCTTCGTTTTAGCTAAAAAATTGTTGCACCATATATTATTTTATTTATTATCTTAGCGCTTGAAATGAGATAGTATCCTAGTTGATATTTTGCATTTCCCGGAGGCACGCTAAGTGGGTGTTGTGCCGCTGGTTTTCAGTTTTCGATATTCGAAGTCTGATGAAAATATACTTAGGGTAAAGGTATTCATTGGATTTTTTCCGGCTGTAAATGTTTTCTAATATTTACAGCCGGTTTTTTTTTGTTACTGCGGCACGAATTTTTCTATACAATGCCTGTTAAACGATGACGATAAAAAGTTGTCTAAAAATAACAGGAAGATTGAAAAATGGAAGTGTCAATGAATAATTCATTAAAGCATCTTTACCTCCGGGCGGGGTTCAGTTTATCGCCCTGGGATTTTGAGAAGGAGAAAGGAAATTCTATTCACGCGGCAATTGAAAAATTGTTTGGGGATGCCTGGAATTTTTCTGATCTGAAACTTGACAGAGAATTGCATTCACCAAAATATTATGCCGGAGGAATGATGGGTCAAATGAGCCAGGAACAGAGGAAAGAGCTCACAAAACAATCCATTGTAGATGAAAAGGAAATGAACCTGAGATGGATTGAAATGATGGCTGGGGAAAATAGTGGACTTCGCGAAAAGATGACATTATTCTGGCATGGACATTTTGCCTGTACTGAGCCTATATCTCTTTATGCTTTAATGCTTAACAATACAATTCGTAAAAATGCCCTGGGCAATTTCGGGGATATGTTGATAGCTGTGGCCAAAGAACCGGCAATGTTAAGGTTTCTCAATAATCAGCAAAATAAAAAGCAAAGCCCGAATGAGAATTTTGCCAGGGAGGTCATGGAGCTATTTACGATCGGCCGGGGAAACTATACTGAAGATGATATTAAAAATGGAGCGAGAGCATTTACGGGATGGACTACTGATGAAGACGGTAATTTTATAAAAAGACCATTTCAGCATGATGCCGGAGTAAAAACTTTTATGGGCCATACCGGTAATTTTGACGGTGAGGACATTATGAAAATCATTCTCAGTAAAAAAGGAACTGCAAATTTCATAGCCGCAAAGGCCTATAAATATTTTGTAAACCAGGAGAATCCCGATCCCGAAATCATTGCCCGGCTCGGGCAAAAATTCTACGAGTCAGATTATGAAATCAGTGTTTTGATGCGTGAAATATTTGCATCTGATTGGTTTTATGACCCCAAAAATATGGGCAACCGTATCAAATCGCCAATAGAGTTTATCGTCGGATTAAAAAGAGATTTTAAAATCGAATTTGACAACCCGGAAGTTGTACTGGGTCTTCAGAAAATTCTGGGGCAGGTATTGTTTCATCCGCCCAATGTGAGCGGATGGGCAGGTGGGCGCAACTGGATTGACAGTTCATCTTTGTTGTATAGGATGCGGGTACCGGAATCTATATTCTGCACATCAGAAATGGATGTCTCAGTGAAAGGAGACGCAACAGATAATGCAATGATGGCAGAGGCAGGCAAAAAAGTACTCAAAGTAATGAAAAGCACAGCTGATCTTGACTATTATAATGAAAGGTATAGAAATAAATCCGCTGAAGAAATGGTTGATGATTTAAGCATGACTTTGCTGGCTCCTGGTGTACAGAATATCGATAAAACTTTGATTGCTGATTTTGCCCGTTCGCATTCAACAGACAACGTGCGTTCAGCTATCATGCTTATTACGAGTTTACCCGAATATCAACTAAGTTAAAATGCAATCATGAAGAGAAGAGATTTTTTGAGATATACGGCCCTTGGTTCCACGGCATTGCTGGTGCCAGGTTTTTTGAAAGGTTTCGAAAGGTTGTCAAGTCCTTATTTGGGAACCATCGAAAATGCATTCGGACCGTCTGGAAATAAGAAAATCCTGGTTGTAGTTCAACTTTCTGGTGGAAATGATGGATTGAATACAGTTGTCCCATATCAGAATGACGTCTATTATAAACTCCGTCCAATTATTGGGAAAAAAGCCAATGAAGTACTGAAACTAAATGATGATCTTGGTCTTAATCCTGGAATGACTGCATTGAAAGGATTATTTGATGATGGTAAACTTAATATAATTAACAGTGTAGGTTATCCAAATCCGGACAGATCACATTTTAGGTCTATGGATATCTGGCAATCCGCCAGTGAATCAAACCAGTTTGTAAATACAGGTTGGGTAGGCAGGTATCTTGATTCCAATTGCCAGGGTGCACAGAAGCCTTATAGTGCTATTGAAACAGATGGGAGCCTGAGTCTGGCAATGAGAGGCGAAGCCCGCACAGGCATTGCCCTTGAAAGCCCTGATGCATATTTTGCCATGGCTCATGATAAATTTATCAAAGCTGTTTCGGAGAAAGGAAGCTCAAGCTTAATGAATCGAACTGATGACTTACTAAAAGAAGATAATCTTCACTATCTTTATAAAACACTTGCCGAATCAGGTTCCTCTGCAGATTATATTTATAAGACATCACGGGTTTATAAATCAACTTTTGAGTATCCACAGGGTGAATTTGGAAAGAACCTGAAAACCATTGCTACGTTGATCGTTTCGGGTCTTGATACCAGCGTGTATTATATTTCATTGGGTGGGTTTGATACCCATGATCAGCAAAATCAAAGACAGGATAAACTACTTAAAGATTTTTCAGAAGGCATAGGCGTTTTTACAGACGACCTGAAGGCTAATAACAGGTTCAATGATGTCCTAATAATGACATTTTCGGAATTTGGTAGGAGAGTAAGCCAGAATGCCAGTAATGGCACTGACCATGGTACAGCAAACAACATGTTTATCATAAATGGAAATCTGAAAAAACCTGGGGTGTTTAATGAAGCGCCCGACCTCTCAAATCTTGATGAAGGAGACCTGGTATATAAAATTGACTTTAAGGATGTGTACGGCGAAATACTCGATAATTGGTTGGGAGCAGATACTGAGAAAATTTTATTTAGAAAGAACCAGTCTTTGGGACTGATTTAAATTGATTGTTTCTCGCTAATTCTTGATTCCTAATTCGTAATTGAATTACGGCTCGCTACAGAGTTCCGTAATAAATGCATCGGCATCGGGGTCACCTAGCTCTTTCGCCTTATTAAGATCTGCGCAGCCCGCATTGGCATCATCAAGATTAAACTCGGTCATTGCCCTATTGAACCATGCCTGGTAGTATTCCGGTTTTATTTTCACAACCTGGTTATAATCTTCAACGGCCTCTTTGAACATTTTGAGTTTAAAATACAGGTTGCCAAGGTCATAGTAGGCCTGGTAATAGTTTGGATTAGCAATTAATGCTTGTTTATAATCGTCAATAGCCGCATTAAAATCCTTGTTCTTGGCCTCTGCAGCAGCGCGGTCATAATACGCTTCAGGTATTGCAGGTTTCATGGATATGAATTTATTAAAATCAGCTATGCCCTCATCATATTCTTTAAGTTCATAATGAGCATTCCCTCTGTTAAAATAAGCTTCAGAATAGTTGTTATTTATATTAATGGCCCTAGTATAATCTTCAATTGCCGGTTTATATTTAAACAGATCAAATTCCGCATTTCCCCTAAAATAATATGGATCAGCTTCTCCCGGATTAAGTTTAATGGCCCGGTCAAAAGCCGATATTGCTCCTTTATAATCTTTGAGGCTATCGCTTTTATTTCCCTGATTGATATAGTCCTGATATGATTTTTGCGCGTAAACGCATGTTGGGAATACCGAGATAAAAAGAACCAGGAATATCCGGGAAAATTGTTCCCTGTATCTGATTTTATTTATAATGCTGGATTGGAACAACCTGCTGATGTAAATTGAATGCCAAACTTACTAAAAAGAACCATTATCTGAGAATAATAAGTCCATTATTTTGATATAGAAACGCATATCAATATTCATGACAAATGATCAGCCACTAAGGCTGCATGAAAACAAATCAGTTATGTTTTCTTCTTTTCCGGGTCGATTTATGATGTGACCGTTTTGATTTAAGAGATTTTGTGCCCGAATCTTTAAATTCTGTGGTTTTAGTATTCCCAGAATGAACGTAATTGGTTTTAGATAATTTCTTCGACGATCGACTATGATTGGTATTCATTACCTGCGTCACACTTGTCCTGCCGTTATTATAATGTTGTGGAAGATCATCACGAAAATTCCCGTGTATCACAAGCATACTCTTATCAAGAGTCCTGGTATTTGTTTTTGATGCCGGAGTTTGTGCATTCCCATGGATTGAAAACACAAGCAGATAAGCAATTACCGATAAAATAAAGGCTGATTTTTTCCTGGAAATAATCATTAGCCTAATCATTGTTTTTGACATTTCTT